>JAEXHR010000010.1 GCA_023449855.1 Pseudomonadota bacterium
CCAGCGGAATTATGCGGAGACGAAATCGCCGCAACCGCCGCCAAATCCAGCCTTCAGCGACAGGCACTCCGCATAATCACACTCTCAGCATAATCGACGTTTTGCGGTGCACCGCAAAACGTTGAGCTGGGCGCCGCCTGGCAGAAAACCTCCGAACAGGGCCGCGACTACCTCTCGGTCAAGCTCGACGATCCGAGCTTCCCGGCTCCGATCTACGCAACGCTCGCCGAAGTCGAAGGCGAGGAAGGACTCCAGCTCATCTGGTCCCGCCCGAACCGCGACTGATCGGGATCACGAGGCTCCGCCACCGGCGGAGCCCACCCTCCTGCGAAAAGACCAAAGCCGGATCTGGCATCGAGCTAGGCCCGGCTTTTTGTGGCATACGGTGAGCGGGGAAGCTGCTCAGAACGCTCGATTGTGCCAAGCGGCGATACCGGCCTCAAGGATGAGCGGTTCCCCCATGTGTGGACGGCCCGTGGAATGCAAGACTTTTGTATCGATGGGATCGGTCAGGTTCAGTCATGTGTCCGGCCTTCTATCGTGGCATTGTAGCCACTGGCCCTGATGAAGTCCGCGGATGGAGAGCCAATCAATTTGTCGAGCTCAAGGCTCTGGGGGAACCTAGGCTTTGCTCCATCCCCGGTCCAACCGGTTCGCCATCATTACTCAGTCCTTCATTCCTCCGGTCGACGATTGCCGAGCCGGATTCCTTCAAACGGCTGCGTGCCGGTAAGTCTCCTCTCTTCTCAGAAGAGCCCACGCGACGCGGGCGGTCTTGTTTGCGATCGCTACCGACACCATGCGTGCCGGTTTGCGCTGCAAGAGCTTCGCGATCCATGGGAATGATGGGGCATCAATGCGCGCCCGTCGTATGACGGCAGTGGCGCCGACTACCAGCAAGCGTCGGATTGTCCGATCGCCCTGCTTGCTGATCCGCCCTAGCCTCTCCTTTCCGCCACTACTATTTTGTCGCGGCGTTAAGCCAAGCCAAGCCGCGAACTGTCGCGCTGATTTGAATTCCTCGGCATTGCCGACCGAAGCCGCGATTGCTGCCGCGGTGAGAAAGCCGACGCCTGGGATGGTCATCAGCCTCCGAGCGGCAGCTTGGTCCCGGCACCACTGCATTATGGTGCGATCAAGCTCGGCGATCTTATTGCTCAGCTCTTCTAGCTGCATCTGAATGTGCTTGAAGGGTTGCCACGACGGTTCAGGAAGATGGTCTTTCGCGACGTGTAAGGCTTCGAGAGCAGCTTTCAGCCCGAACTTTCCTTGAGGCGTGATGATACCGAATTCGGCCAAATGGCCTCGGAGTGCGTTGATCAGAGCCGTTCTCTGCCGCACGAAAAGATCTCGGGTCTTGTGCTGCATAAGAAGAGCCTGACGCTCGCAATTTTTCACCGGTACGAAGCGCATGGTGGGACGGGTGACTGCCTCGCAAATCGCTTCGGCATCTGCTGCATCGTTTTTCCCACGCTTCACATACGGCTTTACATATACCGGAGGCATAAGCTTCACATCGAAGCCTAAGGCACCGAGTTCCCTCGCCCAGTAATGTGAAGTCGAACAAGCTTCCATGCCGACCAGGCAGGGTGGCAACTGCTCGAAGAAATGCAGGAGCTGGTTTCGGCGAAGCTGCCGCCGGACAATAACATTGCCGACGTCATCGATAGCATGAACTTGAAACACGTTCTTGGCCAGATCCAGGCCGACGACAGTGATCTTCTCGAAAGTCATGACACGGTTCCTTCTCTGAGTTGCGCAGAATGATCTTAGCATCTCGCGCGACGGGTTCGGAGGGCCGTCCACATCATCAATTTGCTTCACCTGCCCCTGCCGGGCAGCTCCGCAAATCGGCTCCCCCACTCCCCGGCTCTGCCGGTCGCTGCGCGATCCCTGACCCCGCCATCACCTCTCGGACCCACCGGTCATCGTTCACAGACGTCAGGGAGACGAAGATGACCTACGAACTCGAAATCCAGATCGAAGAACTGCGGGCCGAGTTGCGCAACGCTGTCGATGGCGTCGAGCGCCGCCAGATCGCGGCCGAACTCGACATCGCCCAGGCGGAGCTGATCGTCGCGGCTGCCGACCTGGACGGCCTTGCTGAAAGCGAACCGCCTTTTTGAGGCGGTTTCCATCGTCCGTCGTCTTCGAAGTCGAGCTGCCGCGATTCTCCTGTCGATCCCATTTCATCGACATTGGGAATGATGCGGATCGTGCGTCCCGCCGCAACCTGATGCCGGCAGAATTTTCCCCGCCTGCGGCTCCTCGCGGCACAAAATTCAGCCGTCATCAGGTCCTCCGCTCACGCTCCGGCCGTCACCGGTGCAGCACTCCTTCCCGATTCGCATTTCATCCCCGCGACGAAATGCAATCAGCAGGAGAAACCAAATGCAACAGCTCGCCAAGTTCCTCAAAGTCACCGGCCGCCGCCTTCGCAACCTCGCCAAGGTGATCTGTCACTTCTTCCGCAAGGGCAAGCTCGGCATGAAGATCGCGATCAAAATCCCGTTCCTCGTCGAAGTCGAGGTCAACTTCGAGACCGACTGGAACCGGCGGACCTAACCGCCATATGGCCCGGTTCGCCGGGCCGATCTCCAAGCCTCAGCACCATGGCTCTCGTCGGCCGCTCCAGGTCCAGGCGAGACCTTCCGAGACCAGAATATCGCCCAGGCTTCTACCGTCGCGGATCAGCACACGAAGCTTGCGACCATATCGGTCGGCATCGCGGCCAGGCCAAGCTTTGAGTTCAAACGGACCCTCGTTGATCAGCTCGAGCATTCTGGCCGTGGCGCGGTTGCCGAGGGCGAGTTCCGACGAGCACTTCGGTTCACTCACCTCCGGTGTGTCGATATCGGCGATACGGATCTTCTGGCCACGAAGCCAGATCGTGTCCCCGTCAACGACGCATGCCTTACGCGAGCCGGTGGCACACATTTCAAATGGCAGGCTCACTTTAGATCCGGCATCGCTCGCGTAGCTTTGTTGCCGATCAAGGCTTGGGCAGCTGGAGCAATGACGAAGATCGCCACCTGGATCATTCTGATGAAGCGCCACACCTGCCGACGAGCGACATCTTCTGATCTACTGTTCATGCGTAGTCCTTGAATTGGGCGTCGCTATCAGCTGTCGATGCGCAAATGTCGAATGACCGCTGCGTAACCGCGCCGCTTCTTCTGTCGGAGGAGATCGAGAAAGAGGACCACAGCCTCTTGCTCCGTTTCGAAATGGTGGCTCATTATCTGGCCGGTGGTTCCGATACGTCCCCAAGACCGTGTCAGGCAAGCCTCTCCAAACAGATTGGGCTGGATGGACATCGCATAGAAGCGGGCCATGTTTTTCGTGGCGTCCGATCTTTCGATATAGAGATGGTAGGGCTGGGTGATCATGCCGGCATGATGATGCTTCCCGAAACTGCCGTCCAACGAGAGTTTTGAATCGCTCGGGTGTGACCGATTCATTTTTGTGATGGTGAGATACTATTGGGTTCGGGCGGTCCGCCTTCGGCGTACGGCTCTATTCGCGGGAGCGAACGAAGCCCGCAGGCGGTCTTCGCCCATTCGGGTCACGATCCTCCCGCAAGGTGCAGGCTTCGCCGCTTTGCGCCATTAGCGGACGGAAAGCGTGTGAAAGTGACCGTTTGAGAACGCCTCTGAAGGAAACAAATGGGGTTCGCGGGCGAACTGGATAGACGTCGCTATGATCGCGGTAGCCTCACAATCGGCGGCTCGCGTGATGCCGTGGTGATACTGAGGATTCCCCTTGAGAGGATCTCGCGGCATTTCTCGATCAACGAGGAGACGAGCGATGACGCGAGAGAGCGGTGAAGCTGTGCAAACTCAAAAGCCTATGAAGTTAAGCATATCCGGTTTCCCCGGGAATCTGGTCCTCGCGTTGACGCATCAGGGAAGAAATCTCGATCGTCAATGTTTCGAAGTCTATCGAATAGGGTGAACTGCGGCGCCAAAGTGCGAAGATTTTCCTGCCGATCGGCATATGCTTAATCGGCACCAGCGCCAGCTTACCTCCTGAGGTTAGTTCGCCGGAGGTAAGGGAAGGTACAAGGCATACATAGCCGTGTGCCAACACGAGGCGTACACGGGTCTCTATGCTCAGACCGTATGATCGGAAAATTGAGGTGTCGGAGCCATGGGTGCCTTTTGAAGCCCGGCCTGACTTGTCCATAGGAAAATCGTCCTCGCTCAGGGGAAGAAGGTTGAGCGTCAGCAGTTGTTCCTGCTCAATCTGCTCGAAGGCCACGATCGGATCGTCCGCACGTGTGAGAAGGTGGAAGGACTCCTTCAGTAGCTCCAGTTGGTTGAACGCTTCGTCGGCCAGTGGGCAGGCGGTGATCACGAGATCAATTTCACCATCCTTTAGCCGGCGGCTTAGGCCTTCGTGCTTTCCTTCCATGAGAGCCAGTTCGAGGTACGGGTGCCGGTCCCGCAAGAAGGAGACGACGCGCGGGATAAGGAATGGGCCGACCGTCGAGATCACGCCGATGCGCAGGCGCCCGCCGAACGCGCCGCTGCGCCGGTCCGCTTCTCGTCCTATCTCCTCTATATGCTGAAGAAGAGCGCCGATGCGTCCGAGCATGACGATGCCAGCGTCAGTCGGCGTGACGTTGCGGCTTCCGCGTTCGAAAATGGTGACGCCGAGCACGGCCTCTACTTTGCGCACCTGATGCGACAGGCCTGAGGCGCTGATACCCATTTCCTCTGCCGCCGAGCGAAAGCCACCGCAACGGTCTACGGCCGCGACGAGCATCAGATCGCGAATGGAGAGGGAGGCCAACCTGTTCGAAATTTCTTCTCGCATTGTCCGATTTGTTCGACTTGATGTAACGCCACTCTCTCTATAGCAAAAACATGACTTCGATACTCATAAATGTACAGGAGAGCCGATGATGTTGAACCTCCGCCTGCCTACCGCTATTCTCCTTCTCGCCTTCGCCCCCACACCGCTTTTTGCCGACCCTGTTACCTTCAAAGATGTGACGGGCGCGGAGGTCACGTTGCCGGGGCCCGCGAAGCGGATCGTGACGCTGCCGCAACCAGCAGCCGCCACCGTCATCGCCGTCGATGGCACATCGGAGCACGTGGTCGGCATGAACCCGGGTTCTCGGAAGGCTTTCGAGACGGGCTTGCTCAAGAAGATGTTCCCTGATGCCTCGTCGATCGAGAGCGGCATCGTCGCGGAGGGCGGTAACGGATGGATGCCGAATGTCGAGGCGATTGCCGCGCTAAAGCCGGATCTCGTTATCCAGTGGGGTGGACGCGGCGACGAGCTCGTCGCGCCGCTGCGCAATGCTGGCATTCCCGTCGCACTGATGGTCGGTGGCGGTAATGGCGGCACGGAGGAGCTAGCGCGGGAAAACATCCGCCTCGTTGCCAGCATCCTCGGCAAGCAGGACAGGGCCGACGCGCTGTTCAAGTGGCGCGACGAAGTGATCGACGAGATCAAGGCGACGCTCGCCACCCATCCCGGGGCTGCAAAGCCGAAGATTCTGCATCTGCGCTCCTCCAAGGGCAAGTTCACGGCGACCGGCGAAAAAAGCTACCAGAACTTCTTTATCACTCTGGTGGGCGGCGAAAACGTTGGCGCGGGGCTCGGCGTCCAGGCCGAGGTTAATGCCGAGCAGATCGCGGCCTGGAATCCCGACCTCATCATGCTGACGGCGCACGAGGCCGATGCCGGCCGCGAGACGATCCTCGATGACGCGATCCTTTCGCAGACCGCCGCGGCGAAGGCCGGCCGCGTCTACAAGACGCCGAACGGCGGCTATGTCTGGGACAGCGCCAGCCACGAGAGCCCCTTCACCTGGATGTGGCTCGCCAATCTCGCTCATCCCGACCTCTTCCATTTCGATCTGCGCGCCGAAGTGAAGAGCGGCTTCGAACGGCTCTATAACTACGCGCCGACGCAAGAGGAGATCGACACCGTGCTCAAGCTCGACCTCAATGCCTCCGCTGCCAACTACGCGCAGTTCGCGCGCAAATGATGTCCGCTCCGGCCGAAGCCCGGCTTTTGTCCGGGCAGGCGGCTGGCGCCGCCTTTCACTGGCTGGCGCTTGTCCTGCTCCTTGCGGCGGCGGCGTTCGCCTCCGCCTCCGTCGGCCGGTTTCACATACCGTTCGGCGAGATCGCGGACATCCTCCGGCGCGGGCTGCTCGGGGGCCTTTCGCCCGAGACGATGGAGGAGCGCATCCTAGTCAACGTGCGCCTGCCGCGCATCCTGCTGGCGGCGATCGTCGGCGCGGGGCTCGCGCTCTGCGGGGCAGCCCTGCAGGCGCTCTTCCGCAACCCGCTTGTCTCGCCGCGCGTGCTCGGCCTCTCCTCGGGTGCGGCTTTCGGCGGGGCGATTACCTTGCTCGTCGGGGGAAGCGCCGCGGTGCTGTTTGCGGCTACCTTCGCCTCGGCGTTTACAGCGCTGGTGCTTGTGGCGGTGATCTCGCATGTCGCGGGGCGCTCGATTCTCTCCATCGTGCTGGCCGGCATCGTCATTGATGCGCTGTTTTCCGCGATGATCTCGCTCACGCAATATGTCGCCGACCCGGAGACCTCGCTTCCCGCCATCGTCTTCTGGCTGATGGGCAGCTTCTCCTCTTCGAGCTGGCAGAAGGTCGGCGAGCACGGGCCGGTTATCCTCGTCGCCATCGCCCTTCTCTATCGGCTGCGGTTCCGCATTGCGGTGCTATCGATGGGAGAGGAGGAGGCGCGCTCCTTCGGCGTCAATGTCGGGGCCTCGCGCTGGCTGGTCTTCGCGACCGTCTCGGTCATCATCGGCGGTTGCGTCGCGGTCTCTGGCGTCATCGGCTGGGTCGGGCTCGTCATTCCCCATGCTGCGCGCCTCCTGGTCGGCGAAGGCCACCGGCGTTTCCACGGCACGGCGGCGCTGCTCGGGGCCAGCTTCATGGTGGCGGTCGATACGCTCGCACGCACGGTGACCAGCGCCGAACTGCCGCTCGGCATCCTGACGGCGGTCATCGGCGCACCGGTCTTCATCTACCTCCTGTGCACGCGGCAGGCGCGGGGAGGCTTGGCCCGATGATTGTGCTCGAAAATGCCGGCCTTCGAAGGGGTGAGCGCTGGATCTTCCGCCATGTCAGCTTCAAGCTGCCGGAGGGGGAGGTTCTTGCGATCCTCGGCTGCAACGGGCGGGGCAAGACGACGCTGTTGCGCACCCTGCTTGGTTCGCTGGCGCTCACCGAGGGCGAGCGCACCATGCCGGCGGTCGTCGGCTACGTACCGCAGTCGCAGAGTGGGGGCGAGCAGCACCGCTGCCTCGACATCGTGACGATGGGACGCGCCGGGCGGCTCGGGCTTTTCGGCCTGCCGGGCAAGGCGGACGAGGCGGCGGCGCTCTCGGCACTTGCGACCGTGGGCGCCGAGCGTTTCGCCGAGCGACCCTTCGGCCAGCTTTCTGGCGGCGAGCGGCAGATCGTGCTGCTCGCCCGGGCGCTGGCGACGGAGGCGAAAGTGCTGGTGCTGGACGAGCCGGCTGCCTCGCTCGACCTTGCCAACCAGGATCTCCTGCTCGGTGTCCTCATGCGCCTCCGGCAGGCGCGGGGCCACACGATCGTCTTCACGACCCACCATCCGCAGCATGGCCTCTTCCTCGCCGACCGGGCGCTGATGATGCATGCCGGGGACGAGGTCCGCTATGGCCGGGCCTCGGAGATGATGACGGACGCGGAGCTCGCCCGTCTCTACGGCGTGCCGTTTTCCCGCCATGCCGCCGGCCCCGGCCGAACCGACATCGTTTCCCCGATCTTCGGGGCGGCGCCCCTTTCTCCATAACCGACAGGAGTCTCCCTTGGACACGATCACATATCTCGAAAACGGCGAAACCTTCACCGTCAACTTTGCCGAACTTCTGAAGTATCACGGTACCGGCTTCCCGGGCGGCGTGGCGCACGGATTGAAGGTAATGCAGCGCGCCTTCCCATTACTGGACGAGGGCCGACCGGTGGAGCGTCGCGAGGTGCGTATCGATACTGCCTTCCCTGGCCCCGGTGGACGCGACGCCATCGAATTCGTCACCCGCGCCCTGACGGATGGCCGCTACACAGTTGACCGATCGCTCGGCTGGGAGGGCATCGAGGAAAGCCCGAAGGGGAAGTACTATTTCCGCTTCACCTATCGTGGCACGGTAGTCGAGGTGACAATTCGGCCGGGTCATGTGCGCGGCGAATTCATCACGCTCGCCCGGAAGGAAGATCGCACTGCCGAAGATGAGGTTCGTCTTGCCGCGCTGAAGCGGGAAATGGGTGACCGTCTCGTACCGCTCGCCCCCGAGGATGTCTATGACGCCAAGGTCAGCCGTGCCTGAATCCGCTCCCATAGAGGCCGAACGCAAAGAGTGGATGGGCGTGCTCGCCCGCGCACCCATCGACCTGCTGCGGGCGGCCTTCGACGGCTGTCGAGAGCGCGAAAGGGCACGCTGGCTCGTCGAGCCGGAGATCGGTCTCCTCCAGTTACGTGCGAAAGCGCCCGTAACTGGAACGCCCTTCCATCTCGGCGAGGCGACCATAACGCGCTGCGTCGTCGATGTCGACGGCCGGCGCGGCTATGCGGTCGTGCTTGGTCGCGACCCGGAGCGGGCGGAAATAGCCGCTGTCTTCGATGCGCTTCTCCAGGAACCGCAACTTAGAGCCTGCCTCGCACAGGAATTGCTGCAACCGGCCAAGGTGGCCATCGGCGAACGACGACGCAGCAAGGCTGATGCAGCACAGGCGACGGCCGCGCATTTCTTCACAGCGGCGCGGGAGGGAGGAGCACCGTGAAGATCGAGATCGACCGGAGCGGCGTGAACCGTGTCCACGAGGATCAGCGTGCATTCCGCCAGCTTCTGGAGGCTTTTTCCTATCCCGGCACAATCGTCACCCTGGCGGAACGGCAGGCGGCGCACGCTGTCGTTCTTACAACGCTTGCCGACACCACCACGCCCCTCTGGATCGACGAAAGCTTTGCGGAGGTCCGGGATCGCGCGGTGGCCGCGCGGTGGCCGATGGTGGATCAAAAGACATGCGCCTTCGCGCTCTGTCGTAGCGAGATGCTGGACCGTCTCGACGTCTTCTCCACGGGAACCCCGGCTGATCCGCATCTTTCCGCCACCATCATAGCGGAGGTCGCAGATCTTTCCGGCGGCCTGCCGCTCAGGTTGGCGGGGCCGGGTGTCGGGCCCGGGGGCCGTACCTTCGCGCCGCTCGGCCTGCCGGCGGCGTTCCTTGCGCAATGGGCGCGTAACAATGCGGCATATCCGCTCGGCGTTGACGTCATCCTGACGGCAGGCGATCGCTGCGTCTGCCTTCCCCGCAGCGTAAGGTTGGAGGCATCCGATGTATGTTCCCGTTAAGGGCGGCGAGACCGCCATTGCGGAAAGCCTCAAGGCATTGGCGCGTAACCGGCGGGGTGATCCGTCCGTGCCTGAACTGTCGGTCACGCAGATCCGCGAGCAGATGCGCGGCGCGGTGGATCGGGTGATGACAGAAGGCGCGCTCTACGACCGCGACCTCGCCGCCCTTGCGCTGAAGCAGGCCCAGGGCGATGTGGCGGAGGCGACGTTCCTCCTGCGGGCCCATCGCGCTACACTGCGGCGCATGGGGCATTGTGAGCCCATCGATTTTTTGGCCATGCGCCATGACCGGCATATATCCGCAACCGCAAAGGAACTGCCGGGCGGTCAGATCCTCGGCGCGACCTATGACTACACCCATCGGCTGCTCGATTTCTCGCTAATGGAAGGGGCGGCTCTCCTTAGCCCCTCGAGAGCGGCAGGACCAGACGATCTGGGGGCAGCGGAGCCTGCCATGGTTCCCGCGCCATTTCCACACTACGATCATTTGCCTGCGGAGAAGAACGGCCAGGGGGCATCGTCCGGACAAGAGCCCACCGATATCACTCGGGTGCCGCTGCGTCCCCCTTACGGCGGGTCTGAAACGCTTGGCCATCTGGTTCGTGGTGAGGAGGGGTTCTTGACGGGGCTCGCCTATACACGCCTTCGCACAGCCGGTGCGTCCCATCCCTATGTCGAGGATCTTTCGGTGGGCGAGGTGGAAGTCTTCGTCGAGCTGGAGGATATCGGTTTCACGGTCTCTATCGGCGACGTCGAGGTGACGGCCTGCCGTATGGTGGCTCCGGTGCTCGACGGGGTGCAATCGGATCTTTCGCCGGGCTTCGGCGTCGCCTTCGGTGCCAACGAACGCAAGGCCGTGGCGATGGCCGCCGTCGATCAGGCGATTAAATCCGGACTTGACGCGGAATTGGTGCTTGCGCATGGCGACGGGGTGGAAGCGAGCGGCTATGTCTCGCATCTCAAGCTGCCACATTACTCCGATTTCCAAGCTGATCTCGAAACAATCCGGCGGGCGAGGGGCGGGCATGACTGAGACCTTCGCCTACCTCGACGAGGACAGCAAACGATGCGTGCGGCGTACGATCCTGAAGGCGTTGGCCATTCCCGGCTACCAGGTGCCCTTCATCGCGCCGGAAATGCCGATCGCCTATGGCTGGGGCGTCGGCGGCATGGTGGTTACGGCGAGCCTCCTCGGCAGGGACGACCGTCTGAAGATCACCGATCACGGCTCCGACGAGACGGTGAATGCCGTAAATATCCGCACCTTCTTTACCCGCACGGCCTTCGTCGCCACCACGACGCTGACCCGCCAGGCGACGCTGATCCAGGTGCGCCAGCGCGTGCCGGAGGCAACCCTTTCTGAAGGGCAGGTCGTGATCTACCAGGTACCGCGGCCGGATCCCCTGCGCGCCTTCGTCAATTCCGCGGGTGAGGCAGCCCGCATGCACGCCGAGGCCGATTACGGCAGGGTCTATACGCGGCTTTTCGAGGAGAGGACGGGAAGCCGCAGCGTCATTCAGCCCGGCTACGACTATCCCGTCATGGTCGAAGGCCGCTACCTGATGTCTCCTTCGCCGATCCCAAGGCGCGACAATGCCCGCCTCGACAATTCACCCGCCATCCAGATTTTCGGCGCGGCGCGTGAGCGCCGGCTCTATGCGCTGCCACCCTATACGCGGGTCGAAAGCGTCGCCTTCGAGGATGTACCCTTCGACCCCGGCCTTCCGGAGGACGGGCGGCGATGCGTCATCTGCGGTTGCGCGACCAGCCATCTCGACCACCTCCTTCTCAGCGACGACGGAACGAGTGAATGGGTTTGTTCTGATACGGAATGCTGTTCGCAGCGATCTGAGGAGAATGCCGGTGCTTGATCTGCCCTCTCCGATCTTGACGCTCGACCGCATCTCCTTCGATGGCCGGTTCGTCTCGGACGTAGCGCTTGCGCTCTATCCAGGCGAAGTCCTCTGTCTCGTGGGCAAGTCCGGCGCGGGCAAGTCGACGCTGCTGCGCATCGCCGCAGGGCGGCTGCGCCCGACTGAGGGTCGGGTGCTGCTCGCCTACGGCGGCGAGGCTCCGACATCGCTGTACGACATTCCTGAGCAGGCCCTTGTTACTCTCCGTCGCCGGCATTTCGGCTTCGTCGCGCAGAACGCACGTGACACGCTCGACATGGCGCGGAGCGCGGCCGCCAACATCGTCCAGCCGCTATTCGACAATGGCGAGCGCCATTTCGGCAAGGCGCTAGCGGCTGCGCAGCGCTGGTTTGCTGCGCTCGATCTCGATGCGGCGCGGACCGGTGACCTTCCGGGCACCTTTTCCGGCGGCATGCAGCAGCGACTGCAGATTGCCCGCGCGCTGGTGCACCGCCCACGCATCCTCTTTCTCGACGAGCCGACGACGGGCCTCGATACAACTGCTCAGGCATTGCTTCTAGCCCTGCTCTCCGAGCTACTGCGCCGTTCGGGCATAGCGGCGCTGCTCGTAACTCATGACCTCAGGATTGCCCGCCTGATCGCCCACCGTGTGATCGTGCTCGATGGCGGAAGAATGGTGGAGGAGGCTCCGCCCGACCGGTTGATCGCCGATCCCCGCCATTCGGTGGCGCGTGATCTCGTCTCAGCGATGATTTGAGGGTGGAAATGGCAATTCTACGCGTGGAAAACCTCGAAAAGCGGTATGGAGAACGCATTGTCGGTCCGGTGAGCTTTACGCTGACAGCAGGGGAGGTGGGACTGGTAGTCGGTGGCTCCGGCTCGGGAAAATCAACCCTGCTCGACCTGATCTACGGCACTCGTACGGCGACGGCGGGCACGGCGATCCTGGAAATCGACGAGTGGCGGCGCGATCTGCTTGGCCTTTCTGTACCGGAACTCGTCGTGGTGCGTCGAGCCGCCATCGGCTATTGCACGCAGTTTCTGCCAGCGATTCCCGGCAAGTCGGGCATGGAGCTCGGTTGCGAGGTGGCGCTCCCCTCCTACGTGACGCAGGTGTTTGAGCGCCTGGCGCTGCCGCCGCAGATCTGGAACTTGCCCGCCTCGACCTGGTCCGGTGGGGAGAGGCAGCGCCTCAACATCGCGCTAGCTGCGTTGCGAAAACCAGCGCTTGTTCTCCTCGACGAGCCCTTCGCATCGCTCGATCCAAGTCTGCATTCCGCAATTTGGGAATTCCTTTCGGATCTAGCGGATGCCGGTTCATCGTTGATTGTGGGCGTGCACCGATCCCAGGGAGATTTGGCTCCGGTAAGGACGTTAACCTTGCTTAGCCAACCGACAGCAACACGGTCGGTCGCATGAGCCTGTTTGGCGCGGTTCGGCTGAGGCTGACTTTCGATGACGAGAACCGCGCTCAAAGTGTAGGGCGGAGTCGCTCACGCAACACACCGCCAAGGCTGTAAACGACATGGCGCTTGTCAGCAGAGCCTGTAGTTACGACGTTAACCGCCGAGCCAAGGCGTCACATGCCGCTACAAAAGGCGGTTTTGTCCGCAGTACCGAAGCGCTGGCTCACTTTGTTCATGCCGGACTTCTGCGCCTCGGCAAACGCCGCCTGGCTCGAGGAGGGAGGTGTGGCATCTTCGATAGGTAGTCAATCGGCGATACCAACTGCCTGTCTACTCGCGAGCCTGCTTGGCAACCGACCGATATCAAATGCGACAATTCTTGCTAGCCCGCAGGAGCCGAGGTCCGAAAGCGGATGCCCGTCCTTGGTGACGAGCAACACCATCGGGTCCAACATCTGCACTCGTGATAGGTGAAGTGTCAGTAAGAGGGAGACAGCGAACTAACGAAGGGAGGCGCAGATGGAAGAAGCTGTCCAGATCGATAACCGTGAGGACTTCGGCCTTTGGGCGATCGAGTTGGCCAAGCAGATTGGCGTAGATCAGGGTTATGAGCTTGCGCGTGCTGCTAGCGATGGCTCCGTAGATGACGTCCGCGCTGCTGGCAACGCTCTCGACCAAGCCATCACCACTGCGATGATGGAGGTTTTCGACGGACTGACCGATGGAGTTCCCGAGCGATAGATGGCTGTCAAAAGCGGAATGCTTCGGTCGGGTGCAGTCGGTCCCGGCTTCCGCTGACGCGGCGCTATGCTAAGCCTCCTGCGGCTGCCCGCTCTCCGAACCGAAGCATGACGAGAATTCCCGAAATCACGCCCTGGCGGCCGTCGCTATGCTGATTTCTCCGATGCTCTTCATTGCTCATGGGCGGGCGCTTCGCGACGCGAGAACCTGCTCTGCTCAACGCAGGCTTTCATGTCGTTTCGCCGGAACCAGATGGCGCGACCGCACCTCAGCGGCGGGTTGCCTGCCGTGAAGACGATCTGCTCGTCAGCTCTCATGCGCAGCACTTCATGCGGCTGGATGAGCGGACGGGCCGCGAGCTGCTTCGATCTGGTTCTCGACGAGCCCCGCGACTGGAAGCTACGGCTGACCTGGTCGATCTCGACTGTGGTCGTACCGCAGCGTCGAGAAATGTAGTCGGCGGTCTCCGGATCATTGATCGCTGCGAAGGATATCCAGCTCGCGCTCTCAAACCATTTGCTCGACGCATCGCGTCCGCCATAGGTTTCGCGCAACTGGCCTATCGACTGATAGATCATAGCCAGCGTGATGCCGTATTTGCGGCCGGCGTCTCGCGCGGTCTCCAGAATGCGCATGTAGCCGAGACGGGCAACCTCATCGAGCAGGAAGAGCGCTCGCCCATCCATCGCGCCATCGCGATTGTAGATCGCGTTCAGGAACGAGCCGATCACGACGCGCGCCAATCCGCTATGGGTCTCCAGCGTCTTCAGATCGATGTTGATGAACACATCCGTCTTACCAGATGCTATGTCCTCGGTGCGGAATGTCGAACCGGAGACTAGCGCCGCATAGTTTTGGTACGAAAGCCAGTGTGTCTCCTTGATGGCATTGGCATAGACACCGGAGAAGGTTTCCGGCGTCATGTTCACGAAGGCGGCGACGTTTTCCTTCACGAAGTCGGATTCCGAGTTGTCGTAGATATCCTGCAGACGCTGTCGAAGTTTCGGCTCAGGCTCTGACAGATTGCTGCGCACCTGGCGCAGTGTCTGCTGCTCCTTCGGCGTATGACCGGAGAGGCAGACATCGGCGATGATCGCCGTCAGGAGTTGAAGGCCTGAGGCACGGAAGAAGTCGTCACGGACACCGCTCGCGCGACCGCTGTCGCTCATGATCCATGATGCGACCGAGGCGATGTCCTCCTCCTTTGTGCCGCCATACTGGCCGACCCAGTCGAGTGCGTTGAAGCCGGTTGCGGGTTTACTCGGATCGAGGATCCGCGCACGCCGCCCCGCCTCTTCCCGATGCCTCGAGACCATGGGCGCGACCTCGTTCGAGGGGTCGAGCACGATGAGCGAACCTCCCCACTTCAGCGCCGTGGGGATCGTGACGGAGGTCGTCTTATAGCCACCCGATCCGGCAAAGACGATGCCGTGGGAAGAGCCGAACGAGCCATCGAAGCACAGCAGCGGTGACTTTCCGCCAGCACCCCACGTCTCGGTGGTGTCGGCACGGAACGAAACACCAGCGACACTGTCGCGGTCGACGCGATACCGCTCGCCCACCACGATGCCGCCAGTCGCCGGGAACAGTCTGTCGGCTTCAGGGAGCGTCATCCAATCAGCCTCGCCATGCAGGGCGCGTTTGCCAGTGATGCGTTTGGGCGCAGCCCGGGCGAAGGCGGCGTTGCCGATTATCGCCACGCGCATCGCGAAGCAGCCAGATATTAGTGCCGCAGCAGCGCCGATCATGGTCGATGGATCCAGATAAGACAGCGCGGATTTGCCCGCCGGCACCTGAGAGGAAAACGCCGCAAGCCGCACACCTTCCCGGGCACAAACTGTCAGGATAACTGCGGCGTTTCCGATTACAGCACCAAGCCCCGCGGCACGGATGCTGGCCGATCCGGCTGTCGCGAACAGGAAAATCAGACCAAGGGCCGCAGACGCCACGTATGGCGCCGCGACCCCTATCCGTCCAAGAGCAAGCCTTGCAGCCTCCGTCTTTCCGAACCCGGCAAGCCATGTCTCGATGCCGGTGAGCGCGAACACGGTCGCCGCGATCATGGCCGCAGGCAGAATGACGAGAACGATCCTATTCGCATTCATTGCCGAACGCCTCCGCCCCGATCGCTGTCAATCGCGTTCGCTCATTGTCGTCGGACTTCAGCCGACGCTGCAGATCCATCAGTGCGCCGAGCAGAAGCGCCCGCTTCTCGTAGCGGAGACCGGCTTTGACGATCAGGCCGCCAAGCTCGATCTTGTCGCGCGTGTCCTTCTTCCGGGCATCGGAAGTCGCGTTCCTGCTCATCCGCTCAAGCCTCACCAGCGATGCCCGAAGTCGAGCCAGAGCCGACCGTCTCGGTCTGCCCGCTGCCCGTGCTGCTGTCGCTGGCCCCTTTCCTTCCGACCGAACCGGGTTTGCCTCCGCGAAAGCGTTTCGCCAATTCCTCGAACGCCGCCTGAAGCTCCGTCTCCTCGATTTCGATCTCTCCAAGCCCTGCCCGCAGCGCGATGCGTCCGATGCGCTCGGCCTCTCTCGTTTCCGCGTGCTTGAGCTGTTCCTGGAGTTTGGCGATTTCTTCGCGGATCTTGGAGGAGGGCTTCTTCATCTCTGGATTGTCCTCTGTTGCTGCATGACGTGGTTCACGCAGCCAGAGTCGTTCAGATCGGCGTGCCGATCTACTAACAGAAATGCGAGTAGGCGGAGCCTACGCTTTTGAGCATCATCCCGACCGTTCGAAGGACGGATCCGAAGGGCGCAATTTTAGGTCGCTGATGCGACGCTTCGCTTCTCGGCCCTGGCGGCGCCTTCCGCTCCTCACGAACACGTTGATTCCGTTGGGTTGAAGGAGCTCGTCCGGTAATGGCCGTCCCGCATTTCTCAGTCAGCATCGTTGCACGCGGCTCCGGCCGCAGCGCCGTGCTGTCGGCGGCCTATCGGCATTGCGCCAAGATGGACTATGAGCGGGAAGCCCGCGCGATCGACTACACCCGCAAACAGGGTCTGCTGCACGAAGAGTTCGTC
>JAEXHR010000037.1 GCA_023449855.1 Pseudomonadota bacterium
CGGATGCACCGCAAAGCCCTCCCCCCTTGCGGGGGAGGGTTGGGAGGGGGGTAAAGCGGCCGGGGCCGTAGAGCGCGCGCGGGAGCGAAGCGTGCAGCCGGGCAGCGGCGCTCGGGTGGAGGGCGTCTTACCCCCCTCCCTGCCCTCCCCCGCAAGGGGGGAGGGCTTTGCGGTGCATCCGATACCCCAAACGCGCCCGCTGAGAGGCGCGGCAAGATCCGGTCCGGAAACAGATTTCAAGGAGAGATGTTCATGCGCATTCTCGTTATCGGCGGTGCCGGCATGGTCGGCCGCAAGCTGATCGAACGCCTGGCGCGGGAGGGCCGGCTCGGCGGCAAGCCCATCAGCCATCTCACCGCCCATGATGTGGTGGCGCCCGCCCGCGTGGAGGCGCCCTTCACCATCGAGACTCGGGTGTCGGACCTGTCCGTTCCCGGCGAGGCCGAGGCGCTGATCAAGGACCGGCCGGACGTCATCTTCCATCTCGCCGCCATCGTGTCGGGCGAGGCGGAGGCCGATTTCGACAAGGGCTATCGCATTAATCTCGACGGCACGCGCTATCTGATCGATGCCATCCGTGCGATCGGCGGCGGCTACAAGCCGCGTCTGGTGTTCACGTCATCCATTGCCGTGTTCGGCGCACCGTTCCCTGACAAGATCGGCGATGAGTTCATCCACACGCCGCTGACCTCCTACGGCACGCAGAAGTCGATTTGCGAAATGCTGATCGCCGATTACACCCGCAAGGGCCTGCTCGATGGCATTGGCATTCGCCTGCCGACCATCTGTGTGCGTCCGGGCGCGCCCAACAAGGCCGCTTCCGGCTTCTTCTCCAATATCATTCGCGAGCCGCTGGCCGGCAAGGAAGCGATCCTGCCGGTGTCCGAGGATGTCCGCCACTGGCACGCATCGCCGCGCTCGGCGGTGGGCTTCCTCGTTCATGCCGGCAGCATGGATCTCGAGGCGATGGGGCCGCGGCGCAATCTGTCGATGCCCGGCATGTCGGTTACCGTCGGCGAGCAGATCGCGGCGCTGGAGCGCGTGGCCGGCAAGAATGTCGTCGCCCGCATCAAGCATGAAACCGATCCGGTCATCACCGGTATCGTCTCCGGCTGGCCGCGCGATTTCGACACCGCCCGCGCGCTGCAGCTCGGCTTCACCACGGTGGAAAAGACATTTGACGACATCATCCGCATCCATATCGAGGATGAGCTCGGCGGAAAATTTGTCGATTGAGCGCGGCAGCGCTTCTTAACCTCTCCCCGCTTGCGGGGAGGGCTATCACATATGCCGTTAAAGCGATGCGGATAGTGTTCGGCCTGCATGGTTCGAGACGCCCGCTTTGCGGGCTCCTCACCATGAGGGTCTTCTACAGCGCCATACTCTGCCCTCATCCTGAGGAGCGGCCGTCTTCGGCCGCGTCTCGAAGGATGGCCACAGTACGCTGAGTACGGCAACGTTTTCCGTATCCCGAAATCAGGAGCGCCGTTCCGTGCCTACCTGAACGGGATAGCCCTCATGCTCACAGAGCAGTGCAATCGGGCGGATTTTCCTGTAAGCGCTCACGTCACACGTTCATCGTGGCCGACGTGACGGACAACATAACAGGAGGAATGCATGCCGGCTCTGCCGCTCTCGGGCATCAAGGTTATCGATATGACGCGGGTGCTTGCCGGCCCGATTGCCGGTCAGATGCTCGGCGATCTCGGTGCCGAAGTCATCAAGATCGAGCGGCCTGGAACTGGCGATGATTCCCGCGCATTCGGCCCTCCGTATCTGAACGACCCGGAAGGCGGCCGGCACGACAACGCTTTCTATCTCTGCGCCAACCGCAACAAGAAGTCGGTCACGGTCAATGTGGCGACGGCGGAAGGCCAGGAGATCATCCGCGGGCTCGCCAGGACGGCCGACGTGTTGTTGGAGAACTACAAAGTCGGCGACCTCAAGCGTTATGGCCTCGACTATGAATCGATCAAAGCCGTCAATCCGCGCATCGTCTACGGCTCCGTGACGGGCTTCGGACAAACGGGTCCCTATGCCACGCGTGCCGGCTACGATGCGATCCTGCAGGCGATGGGCGGTCTCATGAGCGTCACCGGCCATCTCGACGGCGAGCCTGGCGAAGGTCCGATGAAGGTCGGTCCGTCGATCGTGGACTACATGACCGGACTGAACACCACCATCGGCGTTTTGTCGGCGCTTTATAGCCGCGACGCCAATGGCGGTGAAGGACAGCATGTCGATGCCTGTCTCTTCGATACAGTGATCGCCTCGCTGTCGCATTGGCTGCAACCCTATCTCATCCATGGCAAAGTCCCGCCGCGCCGCGGCACCTGGGGCAATGGCGGCATGCCCGCCGGCGTCTTCCGTTGCACCGACGGCGAGATCATGATCGTCAATGGCAATGACGGCCAGTTCCAGCGGACTTGCGCCGTGCTCGGAGATCCGGACCTGGCCAAGGATCCGCGCTTCGTGAAGAACAACGACCGCGTCCAGCATGGCAAGGAAATCATGGCGATCTTCGCCGGTCTCTTCCTGAAGCAGCCGGTCGCCTATTGGCTGGAGCGTCTGGAGGCCGTCGGCGTGCCGTCCGGCCCGATCAACGACTTCGATCAGGTTTTTTCAGATCCTCATGTGAAGGCCCGCGGCATGCGCGTGAGCGCGGAGCATCCGTTCGAGCCGGCGCTGTCGCTGGTCCGAAATCCGCTGATGTTCTCGGGCACGCCGATCACCGAATATCGCGCGCCGCCGCTTCTTGGCTCCAACACGGACGAAATCCTGTCCTCAATCGGCTACGATGGTGAACGGATTGGCGCGCTCAGGAAGGCGGGCATCGTCTAGACCAGTCACATTGATCGAGGTTTCGATGCGGATCGCCAGTATCGGCGAATGCATGATCGAGCTGCGTCAGATGCCGGGCGGGCACCTGACGCGCTCCTTTGGCGGCGACACCCTCAACACCGCTGTCTATCTGGCGCGGCTCGGGGGCAGCGTCGATTACGTGACGGCGCTCGGCGACGATCCGCTCAGCGACGAGATGATCGCCGGTTGGCGCGACGAGGGCATTGGCACCCAGCGCGTGCTGCGTCTCAAGGGCAAATTGCCCGGTCTCTACATGATCGAAACCAATGCGGCCGGTGAGCGCCGCTTCTATCACTGGCGGGATGCTTCAGCCGTGCGGGGCCTGATGAGCCTGCCGGAGACGGACGCGCTGCTCGCTTCGCTTGCCGGTTACGATCTGGTCTATCTCTCCGCCATCACGCTGTCGCTATTCGACGAAGCGGGGCGCGATCGCCTGATCGTCGCGCTTCGGCGCTGCCGGGAGTCCGGCGTGCGTGTCGCCTTCGACACGAACTTCCGTGCCCGCGGCTGGCCCGATCTCGATCTCGCGCGCAAGGCATTCGCGGCGGCATTTTCTGCATCGGATATCGTGCTGGCGTCGGTGGAAGACCTGTCGGCGCTTTATCCGGATGGGGGTGAGCAGGCATTGCTCGATCGCATCGATCCCGGCGAAGCCGTGCTGAAGCTCGCGACGCCAGCGAGCATCGTGCGCAGCCAGGGGCAGGCCACGCATGTGGACGCAGAGCCGGTGCCGGGCAGGGTGGTCGACACCACCGCTGCCGGTGACAGCTTTGCCGCGGCCTATCTTCATTCACGCCTCAATGGCTGCGCGGCTGTCACCGCCGCAAAGGCCGGACATCGTCTCGCGGGCACCGTGGTCTGCCATCCCGGCGCCATCATCCCACGTGCGGCGATGCCGGATATCAGAGGGCAAACATCATGACCGATATCGCCAGGCGTCAGAGCGATCTGCGAGCGATGCTGATTGCCGCAAAAGTCGTTCCCGTGCTCACCATCGAACGCGTTGCCGATGCCGTGCCGCTCGCCCGCGCGCTGGTCGCGGGCGGTGTGCGGACGCTGGAGATCACATTGCGCACGGCGGCTGCCATCGATGCGGCGAAGGCCGTGATCGCCGAGGTGCCGGAGGCGATTGTCGGCATCGGCACGGTGCTGTCCGCCACGGATTTCGAGCAGGCACGGAAACTCGGCGCGCGTTTCACGGTCAGCCCCGGTGCAACGCCGGCTTTGCTCGACGCCGCCGCCCAAAGCGGTCTGCCATTGCTGCCCGGCGTCGCCACGGCGTCTGAAGTCATGCAAGCGCGTGACTACGGTTTCGATACGCTGAAGTTCTTCCCCGCCGAACAGGCCGGCGGCCGTGCGATGCTGCGCGCATGGGCGGGGCCGTTCCCGGATCTCCGCGTATGCCCGACGGGCGGCATCACCGAGGTGAATGCGGCGGAATGGCTCGGCGAACCCTCAGTGCTCGCGGTCGGTGGTTCCTGGATCTGTCCGGCGGCGTCCGTTCGGGCCGGGGATTGGGCGGGCATAACGGCCATGTGCGCGCGGACGATGAAAAGCCTGTCAGCGGGCTGAAGCCGCGCTATATTTATCGCAACTGCGAAATTGAAACCGGGAGAGAAATCATGACTGCCAGCATCGTAGGCTGGGCGCATATGCCCTTCGGAAAATTCGACGCCGAGACCGTCGAGAGCATGGTGGTCCGCGTCGCGACCGAGGCCATGGCGGATGCCGGCATCTCCGCATCCGATGTCGATGAAATCGTGCTCGGTCATTTCAATGCCGGCTTCTCGCCGCAGGACTTTACCGCATCGCTGGTGCTGCAGGCCGATCCGGCGCTGCGCTTCAAGCCGGCCACCCGCGTCGAGAATGCCTGCGCCACCGGGTCCGCCGCCGTGCATCAGGGCATCAAGTCGATCGCCGCCGGCACGGCGAAGATCGTGCTGGTTGTCGGCGTCGAGCAGATGACAAGGACGCCGGGGCCGGAGATCGGCAAGAACCTGCTGCGCGCGTCGTATCTCCCGGAAGACGGCGAGACCCCGGCGGGCTTTGCAGGCGTGTTCGGCGGCATCGCGCAAAAATACTTCCAGAAATATGGCGACCAGTCCGATGCGCTGGCGATGATCGCTGCCAAGAACCACGCCAATGGCGTTCACAATCCCTATGCGCAGATGCGCAAGGATGTCGGCTTCGAGTTCTGCCGTTCCGAGAGCGACAAGAACCCGTTCGTCGCCGGCCCGCTGAAGCGCACCGATTGTTCGCTGGTGTCGGACGGCGCCGCCGCGCTGGTGCTGACGGACACAGAGACGGCGAAGACCATGGGCAAGGCCGTGAACATCAAGGCCACTGGCCATGCGCAGGATTTCCTGCCGATGTCCAAGCGCGACATTCTCGAATTCGAGGGTTGCACCGTGGCGTGGCAGAAGGCGCTGAAGGCGGCCGGTGTCGAGCTGGGCGATCTCTCTTTCGTCGAGACCCATGACTGCTTCACCGTCGCCGAACTGATCGAATATGAAGCCATGGGCCTGACGCCGCGCGGGCAGGGCGCGCGCGCCATCAAGGAAGGCTGGACCCAGAAGGACGGCAAGCTGCCGGTCAATCCGTCGGGTGGCCTCAAGGCCAAGGGCCATCCTATCGGTGCCACCGGCGTCTCCATGCATGTGCTGAGCGCGATGCAGCTTCTGGATCAGGCGCCGGAAGGCATGCAGATCAAGAACGCCAAACTGGCCGGCATCTTCAACATGGGCGGCGCGGCGGTGG
>JAEXHR010000069.1 GCA_023449855.1 Pseudomonadota bacterium
TCGAGACGCGCGCGATGCGCGCTCCTCAGGATGAGGGCAGACCCATTCTTTGAATCTTGTGCGTTCCCTTGGCCAGCGAGACGTGTTTCGTCTCCATGTAGAAGTCGAAGGAATAGTCGCCGCCATCGCGGCCGATGCCGGAGGCCTTCATGCCGCCGAATGGCGTCGGCAGGTGGCGGACATTTTCCGAATTCAGCCAGATCATGCCGGCCTCCAGCGCATCGGCGACGCGCAAGGCGCGGCCCATCTCGGAGGTCCAGACATAGCCGGTGAGGCCATATTGCACGTCATTGGCGATGGCGATGGCTTCCGCCTCGTCCTTGAACGGGATCACCGTGAGGAACGGGCCGAACACTTCCTCCTGCGCCACGCGCATGCCAGGCCTGGCATCGATTACCAGCGTCGGCTGCACATAATGCCCGCCGCCGGGGCCGTCATGCGGCTTGCCGCCGACAGCGATGGTGGCGCCGTCCTGACGCGCGACATCGAAATAGCTGCACACCTTGGCGTGATGCCGCGCATGGATCAGCGGGCCGACTTCGGTGGCGGGGTCGAGCGGATGTCCGATCTTCAGCGCCTTCACGCGCGCTGCGAGCTTGTCGATGAACCTGTCCGCAATGCTGCTCTGGATCAGCAGTCGGCTGGACGACGTGCAGCGCTCGCCGTTCAGCGAATAGATCATGAAGACGACGGCATCGAGCGCGCGGTCGAGATCGGCGTCGTCGAACACGATCACCGGGTTCTTGCCGCCGAGTTCGAAATGCACGCGCTTCAGGGTCGGTGCGCCCTGCGCCATGATGGCGGAGCCGGTTGCGCTTTCGCCGACAAAGGCAATGGCCTTGACGGCGGGATGTTCGGTCAGCGCCTTGCCGGCTTCCTCGCCGATTCCATGCACGGTGTTGAGCACGCCGTCGGGAAGGCCTGCCTCCTTCGCGAGTTTCGCCAGAAGATCCGCCGTGATCGGTGACCATTCCGCTGGCTTGTGGACCACCGTGCAGCCAGCGGCGAGGGCAGGCGCGATCTTCCAGGTGGAGAGCATGAACGGCGTGTTCCACGGCGTGATCACGCCCACCGGGCCGATCGGCACGCGGGTCGAGATGTTCCAGTGCTCCTCCGCCGGCGTGTTCAGCCCGTCGCGCGCCTCGACGCAGCGGTCGGCGTAAAAACGGAAATTCTCGGCGCCGCGTACGGCGGCCTTGGACATGAAGCGCCAGGCCTGACCGGTATCGATGCATTCCAGCGTCGCGATGTCGTCGGCGTGGTCCTCGATGGCATCGGCAATCCGGTGCAGCAGTTTTCGACGCGATGCCGGCGCCATGTCGCGCCAATCCTTAAAGGCGCGACGCGCCGCCTTCGCTGCGTTGTCGATATCTTCCTTCGTCCCGCGCGCTACGCTTGCGAGCACCGTGCCGTCAATCGGGGATGTGGTTTCAAAAGTCTCACCCGATGAGGACGCGACGACCTCGCCGTCGATGCGATGGCCGATGCCGTCGGCGCGCAAGGCTTTCAGCAGCGGTGCAGCCCGCTGCTGATTGGCCTCGTACACGGCCGCGGGATCGGCTGGGGATTTAGCCATGGTCGGCCTCCGCTTTCAGCATGTCGTGAATGTTGTTGCGCTTCCAGCTGGTCGCGCCGTCATTGATCTGGATGTCCAGCGAGAGCGCCAATTTGCTGCCGGCCAGAAACGCCGGATCGAAGAAGGCCGAGACCGCCTCGAAGATATGCGCGCCGGCCTTCTGCCTCGCCTCCAGCGAGCGGCCTTCGCCGATCCGCAGCAGGATATCGACGAAACCGGCGTCGGGGAGGCCGTCGGCGATGGCATAGTGCTCGCAGCGGATCGCGCGTACGCGAATGCCGCCGAGCGGGAAGATCCCGGTCTCCACCGCAGCCTTGCGGACCACCTCGCATAATGCGCCGATATCCGCGGCGACGGCGACATTGGCCGAATATTCGATGCTAAAATGCGGCATCTTCCATCCCTGGTCGGCGCTGTCTCGGCAGCGTTCCGTCCAGACAATTAACATGTTAAATGGTTGCGATCAAACCTTGTTGCATGAATTCGATTGTGCATCGCACGCGCCGGAACACGAGACCGTCATGACCTCAACCACCAGATCGCGCACGCCCGCCAAAGTCCCGATGCGCGACTTTTCGCAATCGCTGCCGATGTCGCTGCTGCGGGCCCGGGAAGGGGTGATGCGGCATTTTCGTCCGTCGCTGCGATCGCACGATCTCACCGAACAGCAATGGCGCATCCTGCGCGCGCTGGCGGCCTCCGGCGAGATCGAGGTTACGGAACTGGCGCGCGTCGCTTTCCTGCTCGGCCCGAGCCTGTCGCGCATCCTGCGCGATCTCGAACAGCGCAAGCTGATCGCGCGCCATCTGCTCAAATCCGATTTGCGCCGCAACATCGTTTCCATCACGGCAAAGGGATTGAAGTTGATCGAGGTTGTCGCGCCGAGCTCGGAAGCGATCTATGGCGAGATGACCAGGCGCTTCGGTGCACGCAAGCTCGCCGAATTGCAGGCCATGTTGCATGAGCTCGAGATCTGCCTGCAGGCGATGCCGGCAGAGGATGGCGACGATGCGGATGCGCCGCCTGATAACTCTCCTGCATAATTTTGCAGCAAAGCCGTTGCGGACAGCGCTTCATTAATTCGTCGTACGAATTTCGCCGGACCTGTAGACAGGAGAAGAATTTTTCGCTCAACTCCACGTCGTCAAAATCGAAAGAAGGCTGGCGCTCAAGTCCGGCCTCTGTGGGAGGATTTGATGACGCTGACCCGACGTGGATTCACGGCCGGCATTGCTGCCGGTTTGGCTGCTCCTTACATCATTGGACATGCGCGCGCGCAGGGCGGCGGCACCATCAAGATCGGCATGTGCGCTCCGATTACGGGCCCTGCCGCCGAAGCCGGCAAATATGCGACCGGCGGCGCCAAGCTTGCGGTCGAGGCCATCAACAAGGCCGGCGGCATTCTCGGCAAGCAGATCGAACTGATCATCGAGGATGACCAGACCACCAATCCCGGCATCGTGCTGGCCTTCTCGAAGCTCGCAGCCAATCCGGACATTGTCGGCTTCCTCGGTTCGATCCGCTCCACCCAGGTGCATGCGATGGCGCCGGATGTGCTCAAGCTCGGCAAGCCCGTGATGTTCGGCGGCACCGATCCGAATCTCACCAAGCTCGGCAATCCCTGGCTGTTCCGCTTCCGTCCCAATGACAGCTATTCCGGCCGCGTGATCGCCGAATATGGCGTGAAGACGCTCGGCAAGAAGAAATGGGCGGTGCTGCATTCCACCGACGCCTTCGGCACCGCCGGCGGCAAGGCGCTGACCGAAGCGCTCGGTCCGCTCGGCGCCACCGTGGCGATCGATCAGGGCTATGCGAACCAGAGCCAGGACTTCACGCCGGTCGTGCTCGCGATCAAGCAGTCCGGTGCCGACATTCTCGGCTCCTATTTCACCTTCGAGAACGATCTCGGCATCTTCGCCCGACAGTTGCGCCAGCTCGGCGTCAACATTCCGTGGGTCGGCTCGCCGTCCATCGTCAACGTCACCGCGCTGAAGCTCGCAGGGCCTGCGCTGTATGGCACCTATGGCGTCGCCGACTATGCGGAAGAATCGTCGGATGCCGCCAAGGCGTTCGGCAAGGCCTATCGCGATGCCTACAAGGTCGCGCCGGACAACCAGAGCTCGTGGCCGTTCGATGCGATCAACGTGCTCGCCATGGCGATCAAGAATGCCGGCTCCACCGATCCGCAGAAGATCCGCGAAGCCATCATCGCCATCAAGAAATATCCGGGCGCCGAGGGCGAGTATAACTTCGACAAGAACGGCGACGGCCTGCACGGTTACAACATCGTGAAGAACGACAAGGGCAACATCGTTTTCGACAAGCATATCGAGTTCGACAACTAAGGTCGCTTTGCGACCTCAGTTGTCGATCCCCGGGCACATGCACTTCGCGCGTGAACCCGGGATCTCGCAATGTTCAGCGCATGCCTCTCAACCGTCATTGCGAGCGCAGCGAAGCAATCCAGAGCCACGCGAATAAAGAACTGGATTGCTTCGTCGCTGCGCTCCTCGCAATGACGATCTTGGAAGTCCTCAATGGATCTCGTGCTCCAACTCCTCTTCACCGGAATCGGCATCGGAGCTGTCTATGCGCTGGTGGCACTCGGCTTCGTGCTGATTTTTCGCGCGACGAATGTGGTCAACTTCGCGCAAGGCGAATTCTCCATGGTCGCCGCCTATCTGATGGTGGTCTGCGCCGTCGATCTGGCGCTGCCCTACTGGCTGTCCTTCATCATCGCGCTGGCCGGCATGGCGGTGATCGGCGTGATCTTCAATCTCGGCGTCTATTACCCGCTGCGTCACCGCACCTATCTGCCGGTGATCATCGCCACCATCGGCGCCTCGATCCTGATGGCCAATGGCGTGCTGGCGCTATATGGCCCGCAGCCGCAGGTGCTGCAGGGCTGGTTCGATACGCCCGGTATCCAACTCGGTCCGGTCTATCTCGACAACCAGTATCTGCTCATCATCGCCGTCACGCTGGCGCTCGTCGTGTTCAACTGGTGGTTCTTCGAACACACCATGATCGGCAAGAAGCTGCAGGCGACCTCGCAGGACAAGGAGATGGCCTCGCTGCTCGGCATCTCCGTCTCCACCATGATCATGATCACCTTCATCTATTCGGCGGTGCTCGGCGGTCTCGCCGGCATTCTCGTGGCGCCGATCCTGTTCGTGTCGATCCAGATGGGGGCCACCATCGCGCTGAAGGCGTTTGCGGCCACGATCATCGGCGGCTTTGGCGATGTTGCCGGCGCCATCATCGGTGGCCTCGCGCTGGGCGTGATCGAGACCTTCGGGGCCGCCTATATCTCCGTCCCCTACAAGGACGGCTTCGCCTTCCTTGTGCTGGTGCTGTTCCTGATCTTCCGTCCGCAGGGCATCTTCGGCGAACGCGTCGCGGAGAAAGCATGAGCACCACAGAACACATCCAGTCGGTTGCCGACATCGCGCGCCCGAAGCCGGTGATCATCCGCCACGCGCCATATTTCATCGGCGCGGCCATCGTGGTCTTTCTCGCCGCCTCGATGCGGTTCGACGGCTACATCCTCAATATCCTGATGCAGGCCACCACCTTCGCCATCGCCGTTTTCGGCCTGTCGGTGGTGCTCGGCCTGTGCGGCCAGATCAACCTGGCGCAGGCGGCGTTCTTCGGCTTCGGCGCCTATGCGGTCGGTCTCGGCACAACAGACTACCAGCTCAATTACTGGCTCTGCCTGTTCGGCGGCTGCGCCATGGCGCTGGCGGCCGGCGCCTTGCTCGGCCTCTCGACACTGCGCCTCGGCGGACACTATCTCGCCATGGTGACGATCTCATTCCAGCAGATCATCACGCTCATCATGATCAACGCCATCTGGCTGACCAAGGGGCCGGACGGCGTGTCGAAGATCGGCCGCCCTTCGATCTTCATGTCGTCGCAGGCCTATCTCGCCTTCTGTGTCGCGGTGCTCGCCATTGTCGGCTATCTCGTCTGGCATCTGCCGGATACGCGGCTCGGCCGCGCCATGCGGGCGGTGCGCGACAATGAACTCGCAGCAGGCGTCAACGGCATCGACGTGTTCCGGACCAAGATCTACGCCTTTGCGATCTGCGCATTGCTCGGCGGTCTCGGCGGCGGCCTGTTCGCCGGCGGCTTCGCCTATATCTCGCCGGACCAGTTCTCCTTCGCGGAATCCATCGTGTTCCTCACCATGTCGCTGCTCGGCGGTGTGGCGTCGCCGATCGGTTCCGCCATCGGCACCGGCCTGCTGATCCTGATCCCGGAATGGCTGCGCTTCCTCAAGAGCGTGCCGGGTCTGTATCTGGCGATCTATGGCCTGTCGGTCATCCTGATCATCCGTTTCATGCCGGATGGCATCTGGGGCTTTGTCAGCGCTGCCTATGATCGCCTGCGTCCGCCGAAGAAGGTGATGCCATCCACCGTGCCGCTGGTGCTCAAGCCCGCGACGACCGGAGACGACATGGTGCTGCGGGTTACGGGCCTGTCGAAGCACTTCGGCGGCCTCAAGGCTGTCGACGAAGTGGATATCGCCGTGCATCGCGGCGGCGTGCATGCGCTGATCGGCCCCAACGGCTCCGGCAAGACCACCACGCTCAACGTATTGTCGGGCCTCTACGAGGCGACGTCCGGCAAGGTCGTGCTCGACGGCACCGACGTCACCACGATGCCGCCGCATGTTCGCGCCGCCGCCGGCCTTGGCCGTACCTTCCAGAACATCCGCTTGTTTCGCTCCATGACGGCGCTGGAGAACGTCATCATCGGCGCCGAGCGTCCCGGCAATACGCTGATCGGCAAAGGCGATCATGCCGCACTCACCGAACGCGCGCTTGCCGCACTGACTTTCGTCGGCCTTGGCAGCCGCGCCAATGAGCTGATCTCCAGTTTCTCCTACGGTCACCAGCGCCTGATCGAGATCGCTCGCGCGCTCGCCAGCAATCCAACCCTGCTGTTGCTCGATGAGCCCGCCGCCGGCCTGAACTCCAGCGAGAAGCTCGAACTGCATGAGCTGCTCAAACGCATCGCCGCGCAGGGGCTGACGATCCTCATCATCGATCACGACATGACGCTGGTGTCGGAAGCCGCCCAGCACATTACCGTGCTGAATTTCGGACGCCGCATCGCGGACGGCGAGTCGATGGCGGTGCTGCGCCATCCCGATGTCGTCTCTGCCTATCTGGGAACTGCGTGATGGCGCTGCTCGAAATCAAGGATCTTCACGTCCGCTACGGCGAGATCGTCGCGCTCCAGGGCATCAGCTTCAAGGTCGAGGAAGGGCAGGTGGTCACGCTGCTTGGCGCCAATGGTGCCGGCAAGTCCACTACGCTGCGTGCCATTTCCGGCCTCGCCAAGCCCGCCTCCGGCGACATTCTGTTCGACGGCAAATCGATTGCGGGCCTCGGGCCGGAGGCCATCGTGCGCATGGGCATCTCCCATGTGCCTGAGGGCAGGCGCGTCTTTCCCGGTCTCACGGTGAAAGAGAACATCATGCTCGGGGCCTCGAACCGCAAGGTCGGCAAAGCTGACCTCTCCCGTGAGGCAGATGCGATGTTCGATCTGTTTCCGGATATCCGCAAATTCTCCGATGCGCTGGGCTGGACGCTGTCCGGTGGCCAGTTGCAGATGGTGGCGGTTGCGCGCGGCCTGATGGCCAAGCCGCGGCTGCTGCTGCTGGACGAGCCCTCGCTCGGTCTCGCGCCTGTCATCGTGCAGGCGGTGTTCCGCATCATCACCGAAATCCGCCAGTCCACCACGGTCTTGCTTGTGGAGCAGAATGCGCGCATGGGTTTGTCTGTCGCCGATCACGGCTATGTGCTGGAAACCGGCCGTATCGTGCTCGACGGCAAACCGGAGGATCTCTGGGCCAACGAGGCCATCGCAGCCGCCTATCTCGGCGGTCACGGCAAGCCCGCCGCAGGCTTGCCTGCGCATTAGGTCTCAACGCCCAACAACAAGGACGAATGTCCCGCCATGGTTACAGTTCAAGTCGATAAACTGATCGCCTTTGTCGCCGATGTGTTCGAGCATGCGTCTTCTTCGAAAGAGGAAGCCAAGCGCATCGCCACCTATCTCACCACGGCAAATCTGACCGGCCATGACAGCCACGGCGTCATCCGCGTCCCCGTCTATATCCGCTGGCGCAATAACGGGATGATCATCCCGAACCAGACCATCGAAATCCCGGTCGATACGCCGTCGCTCGCCGTGGTCGATGGCCGC
This sequence comes from Pseudomonadota bacterium, assembly GCA_023449855.1. Lineage (GTDB taxonomy): Bacteria > Pseudomonadota > Alphaproteobacteria > Rhizobiales > Xanthobacteraceae > Tardiphaga. The sequence continues at coordinate 7,793 of JAEXHR010000069.1, forward strand.
TTCGGCTATGGCCAGACGGTCGGCCCCCAGGCCGTGAAGCTCGGCATCGAGAAGTGCAAGGCCGCCGGCCTCTCGGCGATCGCCACCAAGAATTCCGGTCACATCGGCCGCATCGGCGACTGGGCCGAAATGGCTGCGGCAGAAGGTCTCGTCTCCATCCATTTCGTCACCGCGGCCGGCTCTGTGCTGGTTGCGCCCTATGGCGGCGTCGAGCGCCGTCTCTCCACCGCGCCTTACTGCGTCGGCATTCCGCGCGCCGGCGGCCCGCCGGTGGTGCTCGATTTCGCGACGTCGGTTGTCGCGGAAGGCAAGGTGCTGGTCGCTTCGCGCGGCGGCAAGAAGCTGCCCAAGGGCGCGCTGATCGCGCCCAATGGCGATCTCAGCGAGGATCCGTTCCTGCTCTACGGTCCGAATGTGGATGGCACGCGCGATCACTCCAAAGGGCAGGGGGCCATCCGCGCTTTCGGCGATCACAAGGGCTCGGGCCTTGCGCTCATCTGCGAACTGCTCGGCGGTGCGCTGACCGGCAATGGCGCCACCAAGCACGGCCGCCCGTTCGCCAACGGCATGTTCTCGATCTATATCGATCCGAAGAAGATCGACCCCGCCAATTTCTTCGACGGCGAGGTCGCCCGCTATGTGGACTTCTTCAAGAGCGCCAAGCCGGCCGCGGGCGTCGATGCGGTGATGATCCCCGGCGATAACGAGGCGAAAACGCGTGCGGATCGCACCGCCAATGGCGTGCCGCTGCCCGACGAGACCTGGGCTGCCATCGTGCAGACCGCCCGCGATGTCGGCGTCAGCGAAGAGGCCGTCAAGCACGCGACATCGTAACCTTCCGTCATTGCGAGCCCAAAAGAATTGGCAAAGCCAATTCTTTTGGGCGAAGCAATCCAGAAAGCAACAAGCGAAGACCTGGATTGCTTCGTCGCTACGCTCAGTACAAAGTTGGCAAGCCAACTTTGTATGACCTCGCAATGACGTATCCATTCGAGCGGTAAAAAAGGAAAACGAACAATGGCAAATCGAGTCAAGGAAATCTGGAAGTCTGGCGGCGCCGTCGTCAATGCCTGGCTGGCGATCCCGTCGGGCTTCTCCGCCGAGGTGATGGCGCAGTGCGGCTTCGACAGCGTCACCGTCGATATCCAGCACGGCGTGCAGGACTATCAGTCCATGGTCACCTGCTTCCAGGCGATGAACGGTCATCCGGTGACGCCCATGGTCCGCGTGCCATGGAACGAGCCAGGCATCATCGGCAAGGTGCTCGATGGCGGCGCTTACGGCGTGATCTGCCCGATGGTCAATACCAAGGAGGAAGCGGAGAACTTCGTCCAGTATTGCAAGTACCCGCCACGTGGCACGCGCTCGAATGGTCCGATCCGCGCCGGCATGTATGGCGCAGGCGGCACCTATCAGGAAACCGCCAATGACGAGACGCTGTGCATTCCGATGCTGGAGACGCGCACTGCCGTCGACAACATGGAAGCCATTCTCGATGTCGAAGGCATTGCCGGCGTCTATGTCGGGCCGTCCGATCTCGGTTATTCCTACGGCCTCGTGCCGAAGCTCGACCGCGAAGAGCCGGAGATCCTCAAGATCTACGACAAGCTCCTCAAGGAATGCGACAAGCGCGGCATCTATCCGGGCATCCACTGCTCGGGTCCGGTCGGCGCCGCGAAGAACATCGCCATGGGCTTCAAGCTGGTGACCCTACTCAACGACAGCGGCATCCTCGCCACCGGTGCGAAGAACTGGGTCTCGGAGACCCGCAAGAACTCGGGCGGCAAGGCGTAAGCTCGAAGGGCGGGCGGGTTCGGGGCAGCCCGTACCCGCCGGCTGAACTGGTATTAAGTACCGGGGCGG
>JAEXHR010000256.1 GCA_023449855.1 Pseudomonadota bacterium
CGCGTACCGCGTCGGCCAGCACGAAGGCATTGTAGCCCGTCTCATTATAGAACGAATGGCTCCGCACGACGCTGCCCGGCGAGACGATCAACCGGTTCGGCAGCGAGGCGCGAATATCGGTATTGGCGGTGCCGAGATATCCGCTGGCGATGTAGGAGCCGTTGCCAGTGGGAACGACACCGGCCGCATTCGGCAACATGCTGGCGCCGATCTCGACGCGATAGGCGCCGGGCAACAGCGCATAGGTCGCCGGCATCAACGTATAGGTGCCAGCAGCAAGGCCCGGCACGCCTTCGGGAATGGTGATCTGCTGGCCGACCTTGGGCAGGCCGAAGCCCGCTTCCTGCACGACCGGCGCATAGGCGCCGGCCTTGCCGGGAACGATGGCGTAAACCTGATTGCCCTTGGCGCTGTAGGTGTAGCCGGGATTGGAATTGACGAAGGGCGTCGTGAGGACGTTCACCGAACCGCCGCGACCCGACAGGAATCCTGCGCCCGTCAATTCGCCGCCGCCCGACAGATCGAGAACTGCGCCGGACTGGACATCGAGATGACGCGCGAAGAAGCGCAAGATGCCGAGATTGCCCGCCCCGGCCAGTTTAGCGGCGGCGCCGTTATAGTTATAGGCGATGCCGTCCACAGTGCCGCCATAGGGCATCGTCAGCCCATCGCCGCTCACCGACGTGATGCTGCCCGGCAGCAGATGGACCATATCAATACGTGCTGTATTATTGATGGTGGCGAACTGGAGCGTACCGAACGGGGCGCGCACGATGCCACCCTGATTGACGGTTTCCGCCGCGAGTTCCAGGCTACCGAATACGGAATATGGCATGTCGGGAACGGTGTCGTAGCGGCGGATGTCGAGCACGCTTCCGGCTACCAGCGTTTGGTCGGTGCCGGTCATGTAGCCGGCACGGATCGATGCAAACGCGCCGGTCACCGGATAGATCTGTGCAGCGGTCAGGCCGATATTGCCCGTCGACAGCAGCCCGGTGCTCTTCGAATTGGTCGGCGTCTGTGCGAGCAGACGGATATCGCCGTGGCTCGTGAGGTCAACAAGCGCGAAGCCGCGGCGATCGACCGTATAGTTCCGTTTGACGTCATCGACATCGATGTCTTGGCGTACGCCGAAGCTGACGCGGTCGCGGATATCGATGAGATCCGCGGTGACGCCGAAGACAGAATTGCTGGATCGCGTTGTCGGCACGCCGTAACCATCGGCCCAGCGCACGGCAGGGACGATGTATGTGTCCATGTCGGGAATACGTGTGCTTGCTGCGAGTCTCACATACGGAGCCGCGAGCGCAACGCGCGCATTGGTGCTCGCGGCGTCGGTCATCGCATAGATGCCGGCATAGAGGCTGAGGCCCTGGCGCATCGACAGCGCCACATTGCCATCGAAGGACAGCACGCCGTTGACCAGCACCGACAGATCGTCGAAACCGCCGGCCCGGATCCGATCGACACCGAGCCGTGCAGTGCCGGTGACGAGACCGGCGCGTGCCGCCGCCAGAGACGTCGCCCCGGCGATCGGGCTGTCGCCCTGCTCATTGGCGATGACGAATTCGCGATGGCGCAGCACATCGCCGGCCATTGTGCGCGGCGCATAGATCGGCGCTTCGAGCGCGAGCGCCAGCGTGCCGCCTGCCGCATGGGCGCCGCCCGCCGCGGCGCGCATGGTGCCGTCGAGATAGAGACCATGGCTCGATTTGAGGACGATGGAGCCGCCATTGCTGGCGACCGCGAGGGGCGCGCTTGTCTGCAAACCGCCGCCGGCCGGGATGTCCAGCGCCGCGCTGGCGCCCGAGGCATCGAGCAGCGCACCGGCGCGAACCACGACGAACGCAATCGGCGCGATGGCTTGTCCGCTCTCGTCCCAGTCACGCGCGCCGCCGATCAGGATCGAACCGCCATTGGCGACTACACCATAGGTCCGCCCGCGCGCGTCCGTCGCGGTAATGGCACGCGCGGCCACATCGAGCACAGCCTTCTCGCCGATCCAGATGACGCCAGGATTGCGGCCATGCCCCGGGTGGAGTGCATTCACCGGCTGGGTCAGGTTGATCGTTCCGCTCGGCGCGGTGAGTGCGCCGTCGACGATGATGTCCCTGCCCTGCAGCGTTATCGACTGGCCCTGATCCACGCGGATGGTTGCGCCCGCACGAATCTCGACCGGCGCGCTGGGCAATTCGCCGGTGGTAATCTCGGTCGAACGCAGCGAAATGCTGGCGCCGCCACGCTGTATCAAGCGCGCATTACGGGCGTCCTCGCTCCATTCAGACGGCGTCCAGACATCGAGTGCGCGCGATGACGCCGTGCCAGTCGCCAGACCGAGGGCGTTCTCGCCCACCCGATAGACCGGCATCGCGAGATCGAGCCGCGTGTTCTCCGTCACCACGACGCCGTTGCGGCCGTTGATGTCGTAGTTCGAAAAGCCGGTCTGGAACAGCGACGCCTGCAATTGCAGGATCGGCTTGACGCTTGCAGCACGTTCCGCCACTGCACCCGCAACGATCCGCGTGCCTGCGACCAGCGTGATATCGTTTGGCGCGGCCGTTCCAGCTTGAATCGTCTTGGCAAATGTCGCCGGAAACCAGTCATTCGGCCCGTCGACATATTTCATCGCAGGAATGCCATTGGGGAAAACGTCGCCCGGCAGAATGTAGCCGTCAATTGCACGCGTAACGCCCGGACCAATCGAGACGACAGTGCCCGCGCGAAGAACGATCGGCGCTATACCCGAGCTCGCCGCATTGAGTTTACCCGTAACGTTAATTGTCCCACTGGATGTCTGAATGGTATAAAATTCGTTTCCATTTCCGAACGGCACAGTCCAGTCCGCAGCCAGCACGACGTTCTGGATATAAGGAACGATGAGGACGGTTCCCCGGTCGATCAGCCGGTCGCCGCCCATGAATCTGTCGGACTGAAACGTGTAGTCGGCCGGCAACATCTCGCCGGCCTTGACGAAGTAATCCTGCAGCAGCACCAGATCGGCCGGCGCCTTCTCGCCGGCGCCGAGCACGCCGTCGGTCTTGAGCATCTTGCCGCCGATGGAGATCGCCGTTCCCGATTCCAGCTTCAACGTGCCACTACCGGAGGCACCGTAGCCGCGGACGTCGCCATCGAGCGTGAGCAGCCCGTCGGCTTTCGTGCTGAGAACCTCCTGATCGGCGATCAGCGCGACATCGCCGCCGCGGCCGCCCTTGAACTTGCCATTCGGCAACACGGCGCCGCCCGACGACACGTCGATGGTCGCGCCCTTCTGCAGCGTCACGTCATGGGTCGATTTCAGCGTGACCGAACCGCCATTGACATAGGCCTGACCATTGATGTCCGCGCGGTCGTTCGCCGCGTTCACCCACTGGCCGCTGAGATCGAGCGTCACGCCTTCGCGGATCGTGATCGATGCCTTGCCGTCTTTCAGCAGCACTGCCGCGATGCCGCGCCCCCCCAGGAGGTCTTCGCGGATATAGTTGTCCACGCTCAGCGCGCCGCCACGCGCGGTAACATTCGCCTTGAAGTCGACCACCGGTGCCACCAGCGTGATGCGACCACCATCGGCCAGCGTCACCGGGCGCTCGAAGGTAATGGTTTCGAGCGTGCCGAAATCGAGGCCGCCGAGCTTCAGCGAATTGATGTAGCCGGCATCGAACCAGGCCGTATTCTTGCGCACCGACGGCAGCGCATCGCCCGCCTTCATGCCGGCCGTGACTGCGGCGATATCGCCGAAGCGGACATCGGAGCCGTAGAAGCCGATATCGGTGGTGCCGGTGGCATCATAGCGGCCGAGGCCGAGCGTGCCCTGCAGCGGCGCGGCATTCTGCACCTGCTTGTAGCCATCGGCCACATTGGCGGCGCGTGCGCTGGCCTGCCGCTCGCCCTTGATGACGTCAGCGATGATATCCGCCTCTACCAGCGGCGTCGGCGTTGCGAGATTAAGCCGCCCAGCATCGCGGCCGACGGTGTAACCGTCTTCCCAGCGGCGCGACGTCGAACGATCGAACAGCGTGCTCCAGACTTCGGTGAGCTGATCGGAGACCTTGCCCTGGATATTGTGCGTGCGCACGAAGCCCCCGGCGGCGCCGATGAACCTCATGCTCGCTGGCGCATCGTCGAAGCTGTAAAGGCGGCCATCGGTGCCGATCAGCTTGGTGGAATAGATGTAGCCGGCGTCATAGCTGACCGAGCCGCCGGAGATGTTGAACTTCGCCCCCTGCTGCGCGACGACTTCCGGGCCGGCAAGCGTGATGGTGCCGCCGACGGCCGCCCATTCTGCGATTCTGTGCGGCGTATTGGCGAGATAACCGCCGACTTCGAGCAACCCGCCTTTTGTGTAGTAACGCTCGCCGGCGTAACCGCCGGTGCCGGCAGCGACGTAAATGAGATCGCGCGTGTCGATCCAGACATTCTTGTTGATCAGTGCGCCGCTGTCGCGATTGACCGGAGAGTCCCTGAGCTCGTTGCCCTGGACGTTGACCTGCACCTGATTGGCCGACATCGCCAGCCGCGCGCCGGTGACGCCGGAGACGTCGATCACCGCACCGCTCTCTGTGAAGACGCGCTTGCCGGCGCTGACCGACACTTGGCCGCCTTGCGCCATGGTCAGCGAGCCACTCTGGAAATCCACGATGCCGCCGGTGACGATCTCGACGCGCGACTGGTCGCGGCGATCCGTCAGCTTGGACAGATTGTCGAACTGATCGACGGCCAGCGGATTGCGGCCCGATGCCGCGATCAGCGCGTCGCGCTGCGAATTCAGCGCGGTGTCCTTCGAGTCCAGCTCCGGCAGGATGGCGCTGAAGCTGCGGCCGGTCAGCGTGACCATGCCCGCAGCATCACTGGCGGAATTGATCAGATGGATCGTACCGCGCTGATTGACCGAGGCCGTCGACACCAGCACGCCGTCCTGCATCAGCGTGCGGCCGGCCAGCGTGATGTCGCCCTGCGGCGAGAAGATCTGGCCGGTATTGACGACGCGCCCGCTCGCCGCATTGCGAATGATCGGCGCGATCTCGCTGCCGCGGGTCGTCGACGACTGGTTGAAATCGGTGCCGAAGCCTCGGCGCAGCACGAAATCGTCGCCGGCCGCGAGGATGGTCTGGCCCTTCGGGGTCGTGATCGCACCGGCATTCTCGACCTGCGAACCGATCATCAACACATAGCCTCCGCCGGATTTCTCGGCGGGGGTCGTCGGCGTCGAGATCGAGGCCCCTGCCTCCACCACGACCTTGCCGCCTGCCGCCAGGAAGCTCGGCGCAAAGCTCGTGCCGGTCTGTACGCCATAGATGCCGTTGTTGAGGAACTGGCTGTCGGTGATGACCGCGGTCGAGGCGATCAGCGCGCCGACATTGATCTGGCTGTTGCCGCCGAAGATGATGCCGCTCTGATTGATCACATAGACCTGACCGTCGGCCTTGATATTGCCGAGGATCTGGCTCGGTCCCATGGTCCGGTCGACGCGGTTGAGCGCGACCCAGTCGCGCCGGCCCTGCTGGTCGAAAGTCAGCGTGGTGCGGGCGCCGACATTGAAGCTCGTCCAGTTGAGGATCGCCTGGGCGCCGGTCTGGCGGATGCCGACCTGGGTCTGGCCGTTGCTATCGACGCTCTGGGTCGGCGCATTGGCATTGAGCCAGTTCTGCGGCGCGTTTGGTAGCAGGCCGCCGGCCCCGAGACCGTTCGGCACCGCAACGGGCGCCGTCGCTGACATCTGCGCGGCCGCAGCTGCTGCACGTGCCGCAGCCTGGACGCCCTGGATGTCCTGCATGGCGCGCGCCGCGCGTGCGAGCGATTCCTGCGTCTGCCGCGTGGCTGCCACGGCCTGTTGTGCGGCCTGCGCCGCCGCTTCAGAGGCGACGGTCGGCGCGGCCGAGCCGCCACTGCTGCCGTTCAGCGCGCGCGCCAGCGCCGCCGGAGCGTTCACGGTCAATGCCAGAAAACTCGTTCCCGCGAGCAGAAACGCAGTGGCGGCAAAACCTTGAGCGGAACGGGAGATGGACATGACGGGCCTTCCGGGCAATCGACGTTGACGAAGAAAACGTCGCGCCTGCGCGCCACACGCTCTCTTGACCGGTAAGGACGTTTGCCGCCGCGCGAGACCGAAAAGATTCTTCAGGAATTCGGAAAGTTTTCGGGTTAGCTCAGGATCACGAGGCCACCGGGCAGCGACGTCACCTTGGCGCCAAACACCTGTTGCGCCAACGTCATGATCTCGTCGACATTCTGCACGCGGAACCGGGCATTGACGGTGCGCTCGCCAAGACGCGCATTCATCAGCACGATCTTGCCGGGCCGATACCGGTTGACCTCATCCACCACAGCCGCCAGTGGCGTGCGCTGGAACACGAGCAACCCGTCCTGCCACGCCGTCGCCGCCGCAGGATCCGCCGCCGCAGCCGTCCCCGTCCCTCGCGCGCCATACGTATATTGCTGCCGTGCTGCGAGCCGCTCCGTCGCGCCGAGACGATGGATATCGATCTCGCCTGCGATGCAGGTGACACAGGAGATGGTGCCGTCGTGGCGCACGTTGAAACGCGCGCCGGTGGCGCTGACGCGGCCGTTGCCGGCAATCACCGTAAAGGACGTCGCGCCGCCGGTGTCGATCAGCGCCTCGCCGTCGATCAGTTCGATGCCGTTGCCGGCATCGGTCGATGTCCGGAGCGCCACGCTGGTGCGGGTGTTCAATTCCATCGACGCGCCGCCCGCAAGCGCCACGCGGCGCTGCTCGCCCACGGCGGTGCGATAATCGGCCGCGAGCTCGGACATCGACGGCCAGAGCTGCAGCGGCGGGCGCACCATTGCATAGGCAGCGCAGGCCGCGAGCGCGCCGCCGATCACCAGCCGCCGGCTCGGCCGATAGGACCTCGCCTGCTGCGCCGCCACCGGCAGGCGTTCGCCGCCGCGCATCAAAACATTCTGTCCGGCCGGGCCGAGCTGCCCCCATAACCGGCTGGCGAAAGCGAAGGCTTCCGCATGTTTGGCGCTCTGCGCCTGCCACCGCTTCGCATCCTCGACATCGGCGATCGTCGCTTCGCCGGACACGAGCCGACGCACCCTGCCCAGCGCTTCGCGCTGCAAGGCACTCAGATCGTCGTCATTCGGGGGCTCTGCGATCACGGTCGTCGGTTCGATTGATGGCGGCAGGAATTGCGGTCTGTCATCCCTAAGACGCTTCCCGGGGCTTCGGACCGAATCTTTTTACCACCTGACGCTGCAGGCGCTGCGCACAATGATCGAGCGCCTGCTTCAGTTCAAGCTCGACGAGGCGCTGCGACACCCCCAGCCGGCTGGCGATTTCCTGCAATGTCACGCCTTCGACGCGCGAGGCCAGCAGGATCATCCGCCGCCGCGGCGTCAGCTCCTGCAGGGCCAGCTCGAGTTCCGCCACTTCCTGGCGCGAGGCGAGCTCCCGCTCCGGCGACGGCGCTTCGTCGGCCATTTCGAGCACCGCCATCACCTCGGTCCGGCGCGCCAGGCGCGACTGCTGACGGCCGCGATCGGTCGCGATGTTGAATGCCATGCGGAGCAAATAGCTCGGCGGGCTTGAGATGCTGCCGGTCGGCGCCGCCTTGTGCAGATGCAGCCAGGTCTCGTGCAGGGTTTCGCGCGCGAGTTCGGCGGAGCCGAGACGCCGCGTCAGCCGCTTGCGATAATCGTCATAGCGATCCACCAGCAATTGGCGAAGTCCGATCCAGGCAGAATAATCCGTCATGGCCGCACCATGCGCGGATCTCCGCTCGGTCCGCCGAGCCTGACAGCACAATCGCCGGTTCGCGCTGCCGCACGCGGCGCGACCATCATGGTGACGGGCTGCGGCATGCGCGCGGGCGGCGGATCGACGATCACATTATGTAATTCGTCCGTGACGATGGAATCGCGGCGCAGGTCGCCGGTCGAATTCAGCAGACGTACATTGCGCAATTCGCCGGACGATCCGATAGAAAAGCGGACGATCGCACGAAAGTTGCCGGGGACCGTCTCCGCATGGCGACAGAACACGCGTGCGAAGCCGTCCTGGAGATGGCTGTAATACGGACCGAACTCGGACAACCGGGCACCGCCGTAGTGCTGTCCACGCGGCGCATCGACCACAGCAAAAGCATTGCCCGCAGAGATTTCCGACAGGCCCGTCCCCTCAAGCAGCACGCGCAACGCAATGTCGGACGCAAGCACGCCTTTGACCGCCGTGGACCGCCGCGCTCCAATAAGCTCACTGTCGTAAATGGTTTCCACGCCAGTCACAGCGACATAGGCCGCAAGCGCGGTTTCGAGCGGTTGCGCGGGAATATCGAAATGGAAACGCACATCCGTGGCATGCGCGCAGGTCGCAAGGATCGACCAGACGACAGACGCCACCGCGCAGCGAAAGGCGGGACCAATCCACGCCACGAGGCGCGCGATGCGCTCATGGAGCGCGACCAGACATCCGCACATAACAAGGCATTCACGAGCGCCACACGGCACGCCTTCAACGTCACCTGCCGGCAACGCGGAAACATTTGCCCCTATCCCGACACGGTGATGCTCTTAGTGCCCTTACATGACGATTAGACGACAGCTTGGAACGCAGCGCAGCAACAGCGGGAGGTGGATGCGAGCCGATGGGCGCCCTCAGGGTATTGGCCATCCGATCGTCAGAAAATGCGCTACCTCCCGGCATCTCGCACGACCAAGTCTCGATCGAGACCGGGGGCATCGGCTGAGAGTGCTCCGCCCCCAACGGATTGGTTCACTCTTCCTGGTCTGACTTTCTATCCTTGCGTCGTCCATCCGAGACCGTGCTGCCGATGGAGTTGGTCACGTCGTCGCCGGGCTGTGAAGTCGTGCCGGGCGTGCGGGAGCTTCTCGAGACGGTGATGCCGACGGGGGCCGGTGTGCTCGGCGGTCCCTGGAAGAGGCCGTCGAAAGACGGGGTAGGAGCACCGGGCGGCGGCGGCGACATGGTGACGCCTGTGGGCGACGCAGGATTCACCGGCACCGTCTGCCCGGCGGGCGGCGCGAAGGACACGTTGAAGGCCTTGATCGACAGGCTCGCACCGATGAAGTTCAGCGCATAGTTCGGCGAAACGCCGAGCGTGCCCAGCCTGATCGCATAGTCGCCGACGGTCTCGCCGGGCGCGCGTTCCAGGGCACCCGAGAAGGCATCGCCGTTAAACAACGTGCCGGCGGTCAGCCGATAGGTCAGCATCGGATCGAGCTCGGCGAACATCCGGCTCTGCGGATCGGCCGTCACCGTCAGCGGTGCAGGCGTCACGATCCAGGCGCCGCTGTTGCGGGCGACGATGGCATAATTCGGATTCAGCAGCGTGCCCGCAACCGTCAGCAGGTACGGATTGCCGGCGACGCCGGTGCGCACAGTGATGCCGAAGGAATTGCGGATGCCGGAGAGAACATCAATGCCCTCGCCGTTCTGCAATCCGGTGACCGACAGGCCCGGATTCGGCGGTGCGCTGCCATAGACCGAGGTGCCGCCATTGGCCGTGATGACGAGCGGAGCCGGCGTCACGATCCAGCTTCCCGGGTTCAGCGACGCAATCCGGTAGTTGGGATTGGTCAGCGTGCCCAGAACGTTGATCGCATATGGTGTTGCCGCAACGCCCGTTGTTGCCCGGATGTCGAACGAGCTACGCAGACCCGCGAGCGTCTCGATACCCTCCCCGTTCTGCAAGCCATCCGCCGACAGGCCCGGATTCAGCGGTGAGCTGCCATAGACCGACGTACCGCCATTGGCGGTGACAATCACCGACGCAGGCGTCACCGTCCAGCTTCCGGGATTGAGCGACGAGACCCGATAATTCGCATTCGTCAGTGCGCCCTGCACGGTCAAGGCGTAGGGGCTGCCGGCAACGCCCGTCGTCGGCAGGATGCCGAACGAGTTGTGCAGGCCGGCGAGCACATCGACGCCCTCACCGTTCTGCAGACCGGTCGCCGAGAGGCCCGGATTGACCGGCGAGCTGCCATAGACCGAGGTGCCACCATTGGCGGTGACGACGATGGAGGCCGGCGTCACGGTCCAGATGGCATCGTTGCGTGCGGCCACGCGATAATTCGCGTTGGTCAGCGTTCCCGCCACGCTGAGCGTATAGGGACTGCCGGCGACACCCGTCGTCGGCAGGATGCCGAACGAATTCGCCAGACCGGTAAGGACATCCACATCCTGGTTATTCTTCAAGCCCTGCGCCGTGAAGCCGGGATTGGACGGCGACTGCCCGTAGACCGAGCTCCCGCCATTCGCCGACACGATGATATCCGCCGCAGTCACCGACAGCGAACCGCCGACATAGGTGATGGTGTAGTTGCCAAGGCCGTTACCGATCGCGTTGCCGGCCGTGATGCTGTAAGGCGCGCCGATCACATTCGCCAATGCATCTGCACCGAGGCTCGCCAGCGTCACGCCCGTCACGCGGTCGGTGCCGTAGAGCGTTCCACCGACGGTGTAACCGGTGCTTCCGAGCGCTAGCGCATCGCCATAGGTCTTGGACTGGTCATTCGCCGTGATCGTCAGCGCAGCCTTGTTGACCTTGCCGATATTTCCACTCGTATTGACGACCAGCGTGTAATTGCCGGCAGAGCTGCCGGTCAGGCCACCTGCGCCAAGATTGTATGAAACCGTCTTACCTGTGCCGGCATTTGCATTGTCATAGGTGCCCGATGTCGGAAGCCCGAGTACGGACAACTGGTCTCCCGCGATCGCATTGGCCAGCGCGAAGTTGCCAGCACCGAGGGTCGCGACATTGGTGCCGTCATATTGCTTCTCTGCCGTACCGGTGAGCGACAGTGTCACGGTGCGTTTAGTAATGTTGTAATCCGCACCGACGAAACTCACCACGTAGTTCGACGACGCTGCGAGAGACCCGCGATTGATGGCATAGGTGCCGGCGTTCTCGCCCGCTGCACGGCCGAGCGTGCCGGTCAGACCATCGCCGTTCACCAGCGATCCGCCAGTGACCTGCCAGGTGAGCGCCGTACCGGTGTCGCCATAGACCTTGCCCTGCCCGGCGTCGGCGGCAACCGTGATCGCGCGCGGTGTCACCGTCAGTTGCCCGCCCGGGAGATTGACGACGCGATAGGTCGCTCCGTCAGAGCTGACGGGTTGAAGCTGGGTCGAACGGATCTGCACATAGGGCGTCAGGCGGAGCCAGGCGACGCCGTCACCGATGGTGACGCCCATCGGCACCAGCGAGAAGTCGGACGTGCCAGTCAGAACGATGGCGCCATTCGCATTGACGGTGGCGGTGACGCCGTTCTGCCCGGTAAACTGATTGATCCGGTTGGCGATCTGCTGTGCGCTCGAACTCCGGTCCCATATGATGTCGGACCCGCCGTTGATACGCATGCCGAGATATTGCGGCCCGTTACCGCCACCCGGGGCGCCACTGCCGACAGCCTGTGGAGGCAGTACGACCGGCCCGGCAGACACGTTATAAGTGCCGACACCAGAGGCCTGGTTCGCATTCGTGCTGACCGCGACCGGAACGGCGCTTGGCGTGTCGTAGCTCTTCAGCCCGTAGATCATCGCTGCCAGCGCCGTATTGGCATCGCCATACATGCGCGTGGCATTCGACGTCTCGACGACGGCCACGTGGTTTGCCCAATAAAATTCCGGATAGCGCGCGACGCCATCCGATTGGCTCGCGCTGTTCGACGGAATCCAGACATTACGATAGTCCCAGCCAGCATAGACGGTTCGGAACGTGTTCAGATCCTGCATCTGCGCGGTGGTCAGGCCGGTGCCGACGAAGGTCTGGCCGCGATTGGGATTGAGCAATGACGGATTAGAGACAGTGGAATCGTAGTACGTATTCGTGACCGTTCCGGTTCGGCCATTATCGCTGACATTGCGCCCGACGACCGAGCCGACAAAGTGAATCCCATAGTTCCAGGCGCGGTCGAGTCGCCCGGTCGTCCAGGAATTGATGATGGTGCCCACGCCATCATTGGTCGCGTTGGTGCCGACGAGACCGCCGATCGTACCGTTGCCGCGCACGAGGCCGGTCGCATAGGAATTGATGATCCGCCCGGGGCCGCCGTTCTCATTCACGTTGACGCCGGCGAGGCCACCCGCCTGGCCGACGAAGGTGACCCAATCGGACTGCTGACCGACTGCCTCCACCGCCACCGTGCTGTAGGACTCTTCGATCGTGCCGCGATTGTAACCGACCAGGCCGCCGGCGGCCCAGTTCGAATAAACGCCGCTTGCATCGTCGCTCCGCGACGCCCAGGAGCGGTAGATCGTGCCGTCGCTCAGGCCGGCGATCGAACCGGCCGAGCCCCAATCGGCAATAATATTGCTATCGACGACGCCAAGATTTTTGACCACGCTCCCCGCGGCCAGATAGGCGAACACGCCGGCATGATTGCCGTCGGTCATATTCACGAAGAGATTCTTGATCGCGTGACCCTGGCCGTCGAGTGTTCCTGTGAACGACGAAGCCGTTTTCGTGTAATCGGCGTACTGGGCCGACTGCGAATAGCCTGTCGCACCGAGCGTATATATAGTCGTGTAGATCTCGAGCACGCCGTTGTTCCAGACCTGATACGAATCGGAAGGACGGTTCTCGCCGAATTGCAAGCGCGTGAAGACCTTCGTCGTGTATCCGGAATAGCTGATCGGCGAGATCGGCGAGAAAGCGTTATTCTTCCACATCCCGGTAGCGAGCTCGGGAGCGGCGTTGATGTCGCGCGCTAGTTTGTAGTTGGTCGCACCGTTCATGTTCACCAGTTGCAGCTGGTGCAGATTCTGGATGTTGGTCGAATATTCGGCCTTCAGGAATGGGCGCGTATAACCATCCACCATGTACCAGTGGTCATGGAAGTTGCCTTCCTGATAGCCGTTTAGATAGTTCGGATCGTTGAAGAAGCTGTAGGAGCCAAGCGAATACGGACTATTGCCCGAACTGGTATTCAGCGCTGCAACATACTGGATCTGCTCCGACGTCCAGCCACCCGGCATGTCGTGATAGGAGCGGCCGAAAGCGCGGCTGGTGCCGGCCGTGGCCTGATCCCAATAAACGTGCCAGATGCGCGCCGACTGGCTATGCTGGGAGTTGAAACTTTCCATCGTATCCCAGTCGCGGAACTGATTGCGCCCGACGATACCGCCCACATTGGTGCCGGACACCGCGCCGGCGAAATAGGAGTCACGAAGCGACGCGAAACCCGACACGCTCCATTGATTCTCGCCGACAAGACCGCCGGTCCAGCTCGTGCCGTTCACACTGGCGAGCGAATAGGTCCAGCGGATCATGGCGCCTTCGCCGTTGATGCCGGCAATTCCGCCTGCTGTCGCGCCGGTGACCGAGCCGGTCGAATAAGAATCCTGAATGGTTCCGTAGTTATAGCCGGCGATACCGCCCACCACATAGCCGCGGATGGCTCCGGTCGAATACGAGCCGCCGTTGATGATACCATCGTTGCGGCCGACCAGTCCGCCAGCGCCGATCGAGCTCGCAACATTGGTCACGTTTGCGGTCGAGAAGACATTGGTGATCGTGCCCGTGTTGCGTCCCGCGATCGAACCTGCCTCGTTATTGGTGGTCGTGAACGAGCCGCCGATGATTCCGACATTCCGGATCGTACCGCTATTGATGTAGAATATGCCGGCCCCCATGCCGCCGACCTGCCCCGAACCGCGGTTCTGATACATGTTCAGAATCGCAAAACCGCGACCGTCGAACGTGCCTGTGAAGGCCTGATCCATACTGCCCACGCCCGTACCGATAGGATCGAAGCCGCGGCAGATGCCGTTCAGGCACGTCCAGCTCGCAGTGCTGCTGGCATCGATATCGCGGCCGAGCACATAGGACCCACCGAGATTGGTGTTGATGCCCCGGAGCTGGTTTACATCGTTAACCAGCAGATTGGCTGTGACCGTCGCTCCATAGCCGCTCTGCGTCACGCTGGAATAGTCGATCGTGTTGGCGTAGCTACCCGTGGCAGCATATGGATTGTACAGTATCTGAATCGAGGTATTTGTATTCACCCGGGCGCTGGCCGAGAAATTGACGAGACCGTTGTCGGAGCGGAGCGTCATGGACGACATCGGACTGCCGATGTCATAGATGTGGCCATTGATCTGGATATTGCCGGATGCACGGAGATTGGCCGTGCCGGACGACCCCAGTCCGCCCACCGTAATTGACCCGCCCGAAACGACAGACAGGTTACCGCCGCTCAGGTGTCCCGCGCCGGAAATATCTCCCGAGGCGACGATCGACAGCGCTCCGCCGGAAGCGAAGATGCCGTCCTGACTGGACAGCGAACCGCCGACGATCAAAGAAACGTCGCGTCCCTGAACCCGACTGACCGCGAGATTCCCGTTGTTAGTGAAGGCCAGCGCACCCGGATTGAACACATTGGTGTCGCTGTCCGGATCGATACTCGAATAGTCGGTCGAAAGGTTGACCACCCGGTTGCCCGTGCTGGTCAGGGCCACCGACGAGAAGTTCAATGGCAGAATCAGGTTCGACACCATGATCGGCGCGGTTTGCGTGATGCTGTTCGGTGCCGTCAGCCACAGCGTCCCACTGCTGCCGGAGATGGTGCCGTTGATCTGGATGCTATTATAGGCGTTCAGGCGCAGCGTGTTGGCGCTGGTCCAGGAAATCGGCGCATTGATGATGATGTCGCCGGCGCCCTGCGATTGATTGCCCGGCCCACTGGCCGATGATGCCGTGGTGATCAGCGTGACATTGGCCGAAACGAGGTTTGAACCGATGGTAGCGGCGGCCGCGGAATCGATGGTCAGCGTTACGGGATCGAGCAGCCAGTCGCCCGTGCGTCCCTTCGGGCCCGATGCGTCGACGCGGATGCCCGTGAATTCAAGCTGCTTGCCCGACGTCTCGATGAATCCGCCGTCGCCGCCGTTGGCGCCGCCGCGGGCCGACAGCGTGCCGCGCACGCTGGTCAGCCCGTCCGACCACAGCACGATCTTGCCGCCATTGCCGCTATCCAGCGCATCGGCGCGGATCACCGTCGCCGCATCGGCGGTGACCTTGACGGCATGCTGGAAGTCGCCGCGACCATAGGCGTCGCCGCCGATCCGGACGCTGCCGCCGCCGGCCGCACCCGACGCATCGATGCGTGCGCCGGCCAGCGCGATCTCGGCGCCGCTGATGTCGATCTTGCCGCCGGTCTTGCCGGCGACCTGGTTGCGCGACTTGCCTGTCGCGGTGATGGTGCCGGAAACGTTGACGCGGCCGCCCTCGCCGCCGCCGAGCACGATGCGGCCTGCGCGTGTGCCGATCGAATTGGCGCGGATGGTGCCGGGCACGTTCACCGCATCGCGCAGCAGGTTGCTCGCAGTCGCAGCGCTCAGGAACACCTGGCCGCCATTGGCGCGGATCTTTCCGCTATTGGTCACCAGCGCCTTGCCGGTGCCGTCCTGGAGATTGCCGAGCTGGTTCGACGGCACGGCGACCGACAGGAAACCGTCGCCGGACAGATCGAGCGTAATCATTTCACCCGAAGCGAGACCGACCTTGCCGAGCCGTGCCGAGATGACGCCGTCATTGGCGACACGACCGCCGAGCAGTGCCGCGAATCCGCCATCGGAGACGTTGATGCGGCCGGCATTGGTGACGACCGCAGACGAGCCGTTGCCAGTGAACTTGTATTTGCCGGAGAGGAAATCCTCGTTCTTGATGTCGAGCGTCGAGGCCGCGAACGACCCGGTATTGACGACACCGCTACTGGTGATGGCGATGCCGTTGGGATTGACCAACAGAACGGTGCCGGGCGCATTGATGGCGCCGGCGATGCTCGACGGCGTGCTGCCAGTGACGCGGTTCAGCGTTGCTGCAGCGGCGCTGGGCTGGTTGAAATTGACTGTGCCGCCGGCTCCGACCGAAAACGAATTCCAGTTGATGATCGCGCTGTTGGAGGACTGGTTGACGTTCAGCGTCCCACCTGCAGGCGCTGCGATGGTCGCGTTGCCATGCGTGACGGTGCCGCCCCCCGGCAAGGTCTGCGCCAATGCGATGCTGCCACTGAACACGATGCAGCCGAACACCAGCGGCGCCAGAGTCGCCTTCACACTGCCGCGGATCGGCGTCGCATTATATGTCTTCGTCATGCCCAATTCCTGTCACCTGCGCGGGCGCCGTTGGCCGGCATTCCCGAGGTTGTCCAACGCGGTCCGGCCATCCCGCTGCGTCATCGTCAATGACGATCCCACGCCGGAAGCCAGGTGGATTCTCCTCGATCATCACGGGCACCAAGAGGATCCGGCGCGCTTCAACGCGCCTGTATGGCGGATGCCTGTGACACCAGCGTCTTCTTAGGCGGGGGATGCAATCAGTTTCGAATGCGATGTGAACGTACATTCACATCAGTCGATCCCACCAATTATGATTGATGCGGCCTGAAACGTTACGTGCATATATGCTGCCGGCCATGGGTGGATTGACGATGATGATCGTCGATTTACTCGTGAGCTCACGAAGCGCACGCGTCATGCGTGCGGAGATCAGGGCTCTTGATGTCTGCAAGTTCGATGAACCGGTTTGCCGCGCTGTTTCTCATCGCGCTGGCATCATCGGGCGACGCAGCCTTTGCGCAGTCGGCCGCTCCCGCCCCAAGCCTTGTTCAACCACCTACGGCAGCATCTCCACCAACATCCACACGTATCACGCTGCCGCAGATTGCAGCTGGCGCAGCCGTACCGGATGCGGCGAAGAAACTGAACTTCATCCTCCAGGGGATCGATATCGACGGCGAGTTCGACGAACTGGCGATCGAACGAAAGGATGTGACGGCGCCGCTGCTGGGAAAGTCCGTCACGGTCGCCGATCTGTTCGGTCTCGCCGATAAACTACAGCAGATTTATGTGCGCGCCGGATTCCCGCTGGTGCGTGTCGTGATCCTGCCGCAAGAACTCGAGCGACGTGCGCGCGTCAAACTGCGTGTCGTCGACGGCTTTATCGAAAAATTCGACACGACCACGCTTGCCGAATCCGCCGGGACGCGGGTTTCCGCGGTGCTCGCACCGCTGCTCAACAAGCGCCGGCTGACGCAGCGCGATCTTGAGCGCCAACTCATGATCGCCGGCGATACGCCCGGCCTGATTCTGAATGCGACCTTTGCGGCCGGATCTGCCGTCGGCGGCTCGATCCTCGTGCTCAGCGGGCGCTATCGGCCGGTGTCAGCCAGTCTCTATCTCGACAACGGCATGCCGAAATCCTTCGGCGAGTGGCAGGCGGCGTCATATTTGTCGCTCAACAATCTGGCGGGATACGGCGAACAGGTCTCGGTCTCGATCGCCGGCCTGCCCGACAATGATTTCGTGACGCCCTATCCGACCCGGCGTTATCTCGGCGCCAATCTCGCTGCGCCAATCGGCATCGATGGCTGGCGGTTCGAACTCGGCGTCACCGAAGGGCGCACCACGCCGCGCGTCGATGCCATCTTCGCGTCGCAGGGCATTTTCAGGCAGGGTCGCGCCAAACTCGCTTATGACTTCCTCAAGACCCGCGATGCCGAGCTGAGTTTCAACGCACGTTTCGACGCCACCGAAGAACAGGTCAGCACGCTGATCACCTCACCCGCCACCCCGCTGTCGCTCGACCGCACACGCGTACCGCGGATCGGCCTCGAAGGCATCTGGCGGCTGCGCGAGAGCGGCACCACGCTCGGTTACAACGCGACCTATTCGCACGGCATCAACGCGCTCGGAGCGCGTTCGCTTTCCGAGACGACGTCGCTACTGCCCCTGTCACGGTTTGGCGCGGACGCGGATTTCAGCAAGCTCGATGGCCGTATCGACATCATGCAGTCGCTGCCGGAGAATCTGTTTCTCTCCATCGGCCTGACCGGCCAGACGTCTTTCGGCCGCCCGCTGCTCACCTCGGAGCAGTTTCCGATCATCGGCGCCAACATGCTGTCGGGATTCGCCGCGGGCACGCTGGCCGGCGACACCGCCTGGGCCGGCCGCGGCGAATTAGGCTGGACCGCGCAGCTCCCCTTCATCGCCGAACCGCATTCGGTCACGCCCTATGTCTTTGCCGCCACCGGCGAGCGTCGCTATGTCATGCCGACGCTACTGGAAATTCCCGTCATTCGGGCGGACAATTATGGCGGCGGCCTGCGTCTACAACTTGTTCCGCAAGCCACCGATGCGCCGGCATTGTCGGGCTTTGTGGAATTGAGCGAACGCCGCACCAGTGTCTCCAGCCTCGACGGATGGATGGTATTCGCCGGCGGATCGTTGCGCTACTGATCAGACCCCGAGGATCGGGGTCCAACCGGGTACCCATCGATCGCGGCAGGAGTATTGGATTGTCATCAACGGTGCCCCCATCCAATCGTGATTCCCAGCGCCGTGATCGCTTGCTGGTCGTCGAGGACGACCCGGTGACCCGCGCGATGCTGGCCGGCTATTTCACCGACCACAATTTCGAGGTGGCCGAGGCGGGAAGCTGCGCCGAGTGCCGCCAGAAGATCAAGAAGCACGGTGCCGAATTGGTCTTTATCGACGTTCAGCTTCCGGATGGCGACGGCTTCGAACTGGCCAGAGAAATCCAGAGCCTGAGCCAGGCCGGAATCATCTTCGTAACCCGCCGTGATACCGAGGTGGACCGCATCCTCGGCCTGGAAATGGCAGGTGATCACTATGTCACCAAGCCGATCAACCTGCGCGATCTGCTCGCGCGTGCGCGCTCGGTGCTCCGCCGCCGCTCGATCGAGCGTGACGCGGCCATCACCGGCACCACCATCGTGTTCGGTAACTGGATCATCGATCTGGTGCGTCGCGAGCTTGCAACGCTGGACGGCACATTGGTGCAATTGACCCGCGCCGAATTCGATCTGCTGGCCGCGCTGCTCGGCGCCGATGGCCGACCTCTCAGCCGGGAATATCTGATCGAGGTCGTCAGCAATCGGCAAACCGATGTGGATGTACGCACTGTCGATGCGCTGGTGGCGCGCTTGCGCCGCAAGCTGGTCGGCGGTGGCGATCAGCCGCCGATCGCAACCGTCACCGGCATCGGCTATAAATTGATCGTTGACGCGAGGCGCTAGACGCCTTCCGGCTCACGCAGACGTACGTCGAGTGCCGCCAAGGAGTCCCGGCAAGTCACCTCCATCTGCTGGGCTGCCGCCAGCAATCGATCCGGGACCATCACTGCAGCTGCGGCTTCCAGCGCGTTGCATTCCGAGAACAGCCGCGCAAGACCGAGCGCGCTGGCAGCACTGCCGATGCGGTGTGCCGAGCGTGCGACTTGCAGATGATCACCCGCATCTGCAGCCTCAACGACGCCTCGCGCGAGCGGCAAACAGGTCTCGGCGTAGATCTTACGCAGGCCGCGCAGGCGCGGCACACCCAGCAGCTCCTGTTGATCGACGAAAAAGACCTCGTCAATGAGGCGTTCAGCAGTGGGGTGCGGATCATGCGCCGTCCTGTGAGCCATGGAATCTGCACCCGCTTGCAATGCCGACTGTACTGTCTGCAACGTAATAGGCTTGCTGATGCAGGCATGTATGCCGTTGCTCTGAAGCCGTTCCCGCGTCCGCTCCGACATGTCAGCTGTCAGCGCAATGATCCGCGGCGGATGATCTAGCGGCAGTTCCCGGATCAACCGCGTGGTCGCAATGCCATCCATCTCCGGCATGTGAACGTCCATCAGCACGACATCGAAACGGCCGGACCGTGCCAGCTCCACGGCTATGGCGCCGCTCGAGGCGACCTCGGCCTCATGGCCGAGACGCGACAACAGCGCCTGCCCGACATCGCGATTGACCGGATCGTCATCGACCAGCAACACGGTCAACCGTTGCACCGGGCGCCGGGTTTCTTCCGCGACGGCGGTCTGCTCGGCCCGATCGAGCCGGATTGACAGGGTGAATATGCTGCCCTTGCCGAGTTCACTGCTGACCGTGAGGTCGCCGCCCATCAGTCGCGCGAGCCGTCGCGAAATGGCGAGACCGAGGCCGGTGCCGCCGAACCGGCGCGCAATATCGTTGTCGGCCTGAACGAAATCTTCGAAGATGCGCTCCTGCAAATCCGGAGCAATGCCGATGCCGGTATCGGCGACTTTCAGATTGAGTATGCGGTCCGCAGAGACGAATTCCATATCGACTAGAATGCCGCCGCGACCGGTGAACTTGATGGCATTGCCGAGCAGATTGAGCACCACGCGATTGAGCCGAACCGGATCGCCGATGACATAGGTGGCCATGTCGCCGCGCATCGAAAGGTCCAGGGACAATCCCTTCGACTCCGCCTCCGGCCGCAACAGATCGACCGCAGCCTCCACCACCTGGTCCGGCCGGAAATCGCGCAATTCGAGCTTTTCGCCGCCGGCATCCAGACGCGCATAATCGAGAATGGATTCGATCAGCGCCAGCAGCGTATCGCTGGAGACAGTGGCGGTGTTGAGCCAGCGCCGTTGTCTCGCGTCGAGGTGACCATTGTCGAGCAGTTGCAGCACCCCGATCAGACCGTTGAGCGGCGTGCGTAATTCGTGGCTGACCACGGCGAGAAACCGCGATTTGGTTTCATTGGCAAGCTCTGCAACCTGCCGCGCGCGATGTGCCTCCGCGCGCTCCTCGATAGCCTGGTCGCGCGCCTGCGCGAGTTCGATGGTGCGCTCCGCCACCTTGCCTTCGAGCGTGGCGTAGGATTCGCGCAGGCGTTCCGCCATCCGGTTGAACTGATCGCCCAGCGTCTGCAGTTCATCGCCCGAGCGGATCACAAGCCGCTGGTCGAGATCGCCGCTGCCGATGCGCTCGGCCCCATCGGTGAGCGCGCGGATCGGATAGGCCATGCGGCGACTGAGCAGCCATGCGGCGAGAAACGCACAACACAGCGAGATCAGCAGCAACAATGCCGAATTGACCATCGATGCGTAGAGCGACGCATAGGCTTCGTGGGTCGGCAGTTCGACAAAGACCTTCCAGCCGATTGGTACAATCGACTCGTGAACAGAAAGTACGCTCTTGCCGGCGAGATCCGTGACGACGCTGCCACCGCCCGCGCCGGCCTGCCCGCCCGCGAAGGCATTCGCGACCTGCGGAAGCTTGGACAGATCGGTGTTCTTCAGCACCAGCCGCAAATCAGGATGGGCGATCAGGCGGCCCTGCGTATCGACGACGAAGGCGTTGCCCTCCTTGCCGACCTTGATCTGCGACACCAGATCCCACATGAAGCGCAGGTTGACGTCTGCGACGATCACACCGTCATCCGTGGCCCTGACGCCGACCGTCATATAGGGCTCGGTCTCACGAAAGAAGAAGATCGGTCCATAGAACACGCCGTTCGCCTTGGCCTCGACGAAAGCCGGCGCCTGCGCGTAATCAGCGTTGCTGCGAACGGCGTCCCGAACATAGCGCGAGACGCGGAGCTGCTCGCGGCCTTCGGCATCGATCTGCGCGATCTCCGAAATGGCAGGCGTCAGGCGCAGCAAGCGGATCGCCGCTATGCGTAATTCCTCCGATGGCAAGGTCTGCAGCGAAAGCTGCGACAGCCAGCCGAGCTGACGCTCGATCTCCTTGAGGAAGTGATCGATCCTGTCGGCGGCGGCACGGGCCTGTTCACGCTGGACCGCGATCAAAAGCCTCTGCTGTTCGCGATAGGAAAACAGCGCATCGATCAGATTATTGGCGACCAGAGCAGCCGACACCACAAGCAGGAAGGAAACGAGATATTTCCGAAACAGGCTGCCGCTTATCGGAGGCCGGCCATCCCGCTTATCGGCCGCGGCGCTCATTCGATGACCTTGTCAGCGCGAGCCATCAACACCGGAGGCACGGTCAGGCCGAGCGTTCTCGCCGTCCTGAGATTGACGATGAGCTGATAGGTCCGCGGCGAACGCACCGGCAGCTCTGCCGGATTCGCGCCGCGCAGGATGAGGTCAATATATTCGACCATCGCGTCGACCAGCTCGGATCGCTCGGTCCCTCCCGGCTCGTATTTGAAGCCATAGGAGACCAGCCCCCCCTGCTCCATGAAGAAATGATACGAATAGACCGCCGGCACTGCATTGGCCGCCGCGGCCGCGACGATGGGTTTGCGGTTGAGCACGGTGAAGGCGTCCGGCGTCACCACCATCCCTGCCGCCGGGGCGCCGCGGAGCCGCTCGATCTGCAACGGAATCGCGGCGAGATCGGTGAGCGGCAGCGGGATGATCTCGACGCCGAAGGACGGCGCCAACTCGCGCAACGGCTCCAGATAGTAGTCGCCATTGCGCGGCGCCGAGACAGGATTGAAGATCACACCCACGCGCTTCACGTGTGGCGCGAGCTCCATGAGGATCTCCAGCCATTTGCTGCCCATCGATGGATGGCTGGTGGTGAAGCCGGTGGCATTGCCACCCGGCCGCACGAGACTCTGCACGAAGCCGCTACTCACAGGATCGGCGGCTGTCGAAAACACCAGCGGAATGGTTCGGGTCGCTTTCAGGATGGCTTGCGCATCGAGCACGCCGCCGGTGATGATCAGGTCCGGCGCCTCCGCCACGATCTGCGCAGCCATCGCGACGCGTTTGACCGGATCGTCCAGGCAGGTCAGCGCCGCATACTCAATCGAGCGCCCCTCGATCCATCCGAGTTCGCTCAGTCTCGCCTTCATGGCGCCGAGACGTGCGGTGGTGAGCGGATCATTGTGGGCCGTGCTGAGCAGAAACGCGATCCGGCGGCGCGCAGGGGTCGCCTGCGCAATCGCCGATCGCGGCAGCACCAACGTCGCAGCAAGCCCAAGCATGCATCGTCGATCGAGCGAAATATTCGTCCACATCTGGCATTTCCGAGTAAAACAGCCGGACGCTGCGCCGTCACGACGAGCCAATTTCCGCTATTCGTCCTTGTAGGATATCAGAAATGCAATATCCAAGCGACGATTTGAAGTGGCTGGTCTTGATTGGAGACAGGCTCACGCCCTGCGGACGGTTCGGGTCGACAGCCCCAGGGAGAATTCGACGAGCGACAGAGTACCCAGATCGCAGACGGTCCTACGCCGATGCGCACAAAATTCCCATGAATAGCGGCCGGGCATAAAGATCCGCGACATTGCCGATCGTCGCCTCCGGCACCCAGCGCTTGATCGAGGCGGACGCATTGATCATGCCACTGATCATCTGCGCTGCAATCGCCGGATCGATCGGGCGAACCGAGCCATCCACCACCCCATCAACGACCACGCAGGCGAAGTGTTCGGACAGGCGGTTCATGGTACGGAGCGTTTGCTCCGCAGCCGCCTCAGGCAAACCGCTGCGGGCGGTAATGCGCAGCAGAGGACCATCGTTGGACAACTGATACTTCACGAGCGCGGCGGCCGCTGCGCTTAACCGGGACCAGCCATTTTCGCATTCTCCGGCCGCAGACTGGGCGCGACGGATGACATCGAACGTACGCGCGAAACAGTCGACGATCAGGTCGTCCTTGTTATCGTTGTGATGATAGAATGAGCCCTTGGTGACCTTGAGCGCCGCCGATATCCGCTCCACAGAGGCGCCGTGATAACCTTCTTCATTGATCAGTCGCGTGGCCACGCGAAGAAAGGCGTCCGGCGATATATCCTCTTCCACCTGTGATCTGGCAAGCGTCGGGAGCACCGGCGGCGTCCATCTCGCTGCTGGGGTGCCGATTCCATTCAGCAGGATGTCACTCGCGTGCCGTGCCGCGCGGGCGTAGCCTGTAACCTCATAACGGGTGATCCAGACGCGCGTCCATTGCGTCAATGTGAACAGCAGATTAGCCCGTGCATTGCGTTCCGAACGACTGAGGCCAAGGCGGCTGTCGGTCCCGATCAATCCGCGAACCCGGCGAAACATCTGGGCATAAAGCGTGGCGACATCGGCGCGCGTCGCACTGAGCGCATTCACTTCGGAGAAATTGATGAATTGCGGCCTGGCGCCGGTCTCGACATCGGCGAGCAGACGAAAGAATCCCGTGACAAAGGCGGTGATCCGCAGCTCCGGTGTCCTCGCTTTCTCTGCTTCAGCAAGCAGTTCGTCGAACACTTCGACGGATCGAAACACGCAGGCCAGCGCGAGATCGTCCTTCTTGCGGAAATAATAAGTCACGCTGTTAGTGACGAGCCCTACGCTCTGCGCCACATCCGACAAAGTCGTTCCGCGAATGCCCCGCCGGTTGAACAGACGGGCGGCCGCATCGAGGATCGCTTCACGCTTCTCCAGAAATCGGCGGGTCTGTCCTTCATCAACGATCGGCAAGTCACTCATGGGAAATACGAACCGACCTTACGCGGGCACTCAGACGCTGACAGGGACATTCTGCTCGGCGCTGCCAAGGCCACCCGGCGCAGAATGCCTCAAACCATCTCTGCTTGCACCAGAAATCGAGGGATCGTGCAAGTGGCAGGCGGCAGCGCGTCCATCAGCCATCTCACGCAGCGGCGGATCGACCTCGGCGCAGACCTTCATGGCCATGGGGCAACGCGGATGGAAGCGGCAGCCAGTCGGCGGATTCATCACGCTCGGCGGTTCTCCCAGGATCACCTGCTGCGGCCGCAAAGCCTCGGCCAAGGGGTTCGGGATCGGTACCGCAGCCAGCAGGCCTTGGGTGTAGGGATGCAGCGGGGCTTTGTAGAGCTCGTTACGCGGCGCCACCTCGACAATGCGGCCAAGATACATCACCGCGATGCGGTGACTGACATGACGCACCACCGCCAGGTCGTGGGCAATGAACAGGTAGGACAATCCGAGCCGCTCCTGCAGCTCCTGAAACAGGTTGACCACCTGCGCCTGGATCGAGACGTCGAGTGCCGACACCGGTTCATCGCAGATTACCAGCGCCGGATTGAGCGCCACCGCGCGCGCGATGGAGATGCGCTGGCGTTGCCCACCGGAGAATTCGTGTGGATACCGCTCCGCCATGTCCGGACGCAATCCGACCAGCCGCAACAATTCCTGAATTCGGGCACGGTAGACCTCACGTTCGGTATCCACCCCGTGGACAATCAAGGGCTCGCCGATGATGTCGCCCACTTTCATGCGCGGATTGAGCGAGCCATAAGGATCTTGATACACCATCTGAATCCGGCGCCGGACCGCGCGCATGGCGCTGGCGCTGTAATTCGCAATGTCCTTCCCCTCGAACTCGACTTTGCCCTCGGTGATCGGTGTCATCTGCAGAACGGCAAGGCCTGTGGTGGATTTGCCGCAGCCGGACTCGCCGACCAGTCCGAGTGTCTCGCCCTTGCGCACCTCGAATGACACGCCATCGACCGCCCGTACACTGCCGACCTGCCTGCGGACGACGACGCCATTGTATTGCGGGAAGTGAACCTTGAGGCCGCTGACCTTGAGGATCGGCTCATCCGTCTCAGAGTTTGAGAGCATCTGCCTCTCCTTTCACATCCGCGAAGCACGCTCGGAAATGCTGCCCCTCGATATGTTCGAGCTCCGGCGGCTCCTGCCGACAGCGATCGCCGACATAGCGGCATCGGGTCTGAAACGCACAGCCCTGCGGCAGCGCCGACAGATCCGGCGGCTGCCCTTCGATCGGCACAAGACGCTGCTGGGTGTCCTGATCCAGCCGCGGGATCGAGGCCATCAGGCCGAGCGTATAGGGGTGGCGCGGTGTCTCATAGATTTCCCGTGCGGTGCCGCTCTCCACAATACGGCCCGCATACATGACGCAAACCCGATCCGCATAACGCGCGACCACGCCCAGATCATGGGTGATCAGGACGAGCGCAGCCTTGGTCTCGCGGGTGAGATCCTTCAGCAATGCGAGGATCTGCGCCTGCACGGTGACGTCGAGTGCGGTGGTCGGCTCGTCTGCGACGATCAATTTGGGCTTGCATGCAAGCGCCATGGCGATCATCGCGCGCTGCCGCATGCCGCCGGAGAACTGATGCGGATAGGCCGTGACGCGCTTCTCCGCATCAGGGATACGCACGCGCTTCAGCAATTCACCGGCCTTGGCGAGGGCCTTCTTCCAGCTCAAGCCGTGGTGCAGTTGCATGGGTTCGGCGATCTGCAGTCCCACAGTCAATGACGGATTGAGCGACGACATCGGCTCCTGAAAGATCATCGCGATCTCGTTGCCACGGATCGCGCGAATTTCCTTGCTCGACAGTTTCAGGAGATCGCGGCCATCGAACAGAATCTCGCCCGACTTCACGCGGCTCGGCGGCGATGGAATGAGCTGTAGCAGAGAAAGCGCGGTCACACTCTTGCCCGACCCGCTTTCACCGACAATCGCCAGCGTCTCACCCGGGAAAACGGAAAATGACACCTTGTCCACTGCGCGCAGCGCGCCGCGGCCCACGCCGAATTCGACCGCGAGATCGCGCACCTCCAGCAGCGGCTGCCCTTGCGAAGAGGCCCCGGTGCGCGCTCCGTCGGCAGGCGCCGATTTCGCAGATGTGTCGTTGATATCAAGAAGGAGCTCGGACACTCGCGTCTCCCGAAAATTGGCGACAGGGATGAGCACCGTCGCCCCGATTCCGCACAGCTTGCGGCACCGGGGCGCGGGACATAGTTGTGGGCGTCAGAAGCCCATCTTTTTCTTCATCTCCTGATCGATCCAGATGCGGGCATAGATCGGTCCCGGGCGCACGGCGCCAGCGCGTAGCTCACCCGCATAGTTCTTCACCCACGGCCACCAGGCCGTGTAGATGTAAGGCGTGGGCAGCCAGATATACGGAGCCTTGTCGAGAATCTCGACCGTCATCTCCTTCAGCATCGTCTTGCGCTTGTTCTCGTCGCGCTCATGATAGGCAGCTTCCATCCTCTTGTCGAAGGCCGGGTCCGCATATTGCGACGGATTCCAGGTCTGAGCGGTGACGAAGCTCTTGCGGATCGTGGTTGTCGGATTGGTGTGGCCGTTGTTCATCATATAGCCGGCCGCATTGGTCTTCGACGTCATGGCCGACAGGAACGCGCCATACTCCATCGGCTGAATCTCGATCTTGACCCCGACCTGTTCGAGATAGGCCCCGATCAGCGGCAACAAGTCCTGATGATCGGGCTGGCATGTGCAGACTTGGACCTTGAAGCTGAAGCCTTTCGGAACGCCGGCTTCGGCCAGCAGCTTCTTTGCCTTGTCGGGATTGTAGGTGAACAGCTCCTTCACCGAGGCCGGCATCGCTTCGAGCGGCTCGTAATAGCCGTCATAGTCGGGATGCTGCGGATAGGAGAACAGCTCGGCATGGCCGTTATAGTAGGCCTTGACGATTTCCTGCTTGTTGACCGCGAGATTCAGCGCGCGACGGACGCGAATATCGTCGAATGGCTTGGTGTCGACACGCATCGCCACGAACTGACCATTCATCGAGAGCCACTTCGACCATTTGAGCTGAGGAACGCTCTTCTTCAATTCCTCCATGTCGCTCCAGCGGATCGGCTCGGCGATATCGAGCTTTCCGGTACGCAGCGCCGTGGTCACGGTCGCCTCATCCTTGATGTTGCGATAAATGACCTTGTCGACGAACGGAAGTTTGAACTCTTCCCCGCCGATCTTCTCCTTGTCCCAATAGATCGGGTTCTTCGAGTAGGTGTTCTGGTTGCCCTGGACGTGATCGGTCAGCAGAAACGGCCCGGTCCCGTTCAAGTTCTTCCAGTTTCCGGCACCGGCATCCGCCACTTCCTTGGGATAGATGCCGGAATAATAACCCCAGCCGAACCGGTAATCCCATTCGGCATTGTAGGATTTGAAGGTGAATACGACCGTATGCTTGTCGGTCGCCTCGACCTTCTCGATGTGATCGAAATAGGTTGCGATCTTCTTCGGGCTCTTGTCGAGGCGCGTGTAGCTGAACACGACGTCATCAGCGACCAGCTCACGC
Source organism: Pseudomonadota bacterium (assembly GCA_023449855.1). GTDB lineage: Bacteria > Pseudomonadota > Alphaproteobacteria > Rhizobiales > Xanthobacteraceae > Tardiphaga. The sequence goes on from JAEXHR010000256.1 coordinate 27,749, forward strand.
GACGCCATCACGCCCGGCTTCTCCGGGAATGTGATGCCCTTGCGCAGCTTCACCTCCATGCGCAGCGGGTTTTCCTTCATTTCCCAGCTCTCGGCGAGTTCACCGCGCATCGCATCGGACGGAATCCAGGCGTCCGCGTAGAAAGGATACTTGCCGCCGTTTCGCTTGGATTTCGACAGATCGGCCGAGAAGAGCTGTTCGTAGAATTGTCCGGTATCGTGATTGATCTTCCAGTTCCAGTCGGCCGGGTCCCATGTCAGCACGTTCAGCGCGCGATTGACGGTTGCCACCTGGAGCGTGCCGCCATATTGCGGCTTCTCGTCTGCCCGTGCAGCGAACGACAAGCCAAACGCGGCTGACGCTGTCATCGCGGTTGCGAGCAGCTGCGCCGTCCCCCGCCGCTTTACTGAATGTCCACTCACCGTCACCTCCCCTTTGGTTGTTGACCGCGACCTTTCCGGTCGTCGGCGCCGTTCTTCCGAAACTGCAGACTACCGCGATCCACGCATGCGCGGATCGAGCAGATCACGCAACGCGTCGCCAAACACATTGGTGGCATAGACAACCACCGTCAGGCAGAGGCCCGGCGCCAGCGCCAGCCATGGCCCCTGCAGCATGTAGGTGCGACCGCTGCCCGATAGCATGCCGCCCCATGTCGGTGCCGGCGGCGGCACACCCAGACCGAGGAACGAGAGACCGGATTCAGCCAGGATTACGAAACCCACGCGGGTCGTGAAGAGGATGATGATCGGCGGCATCACATTCGGCAGAATGTGGCGGATCAGGATGCGCGGCAGCGTGGCGCCCATCGATTGCGCAGCGTTCACATACATATTCTCTCGCACCGAGATGGTTGCGCCGCGAATGATGCGCGACCCGTTGATGCCGAGCAGCAATCCGAGAATGCAGATGATCGGCACCAGCCCGGGGCCGACCACGGATACGACCACGATCAGCACGACGAGATCCGGAAAGCTCATCCAGGCATCGACGAGCCGCTGCATGATCATGTCGAAACGACCGCCGAGATAACCCGACAGAATACCGATCACGACCGACACGATGGTCGCGATGCCGGCAGCGCAAAATCCGATGATGACGGACAGCTGAGCGCCATAGAGGCAGCGCGACAGCACATCGCGGCCGAGATTGTCGGTGCCGAACGGAAATTGCCAGGACGGCGGCTTCAGCCGGTTCAGCGGGCTGATCTGGTTATAGCCATACGGCGCGAGGAAATCGGCGAACAGTCCGCAGAACAGAAACAGCAGGAAGACTACGGCGCCGGCTGCGCCCAGTGGCTTTTCGCGAAAAAGTCGTCCAATAAAGACCGCGACCGGCGAACGACGACGCGGCGCCTTGGCGATAGAGGTCTCGACTGCGATGGTCATCAGCGATACCTCACTTTGGGATCGAGCAGGCCGTAGCTGAGATCGACGATCAGATTGATCATCATCACGGCCAGACCGACCACCAGAAACACGCCAGCAACGATCGGATAGTCACGCTGCGTGACGCCTTCCAGCAGCAGCATACCCATGCCGGGAATGACGAAGATCTGTTCGATGATGACGGCACCGCCAATCACCAGCGGCGCCTGAATGCCAACCAGAGTGACCACCGGAATGAGCGCGTTGCGCAGCGCGTGCCGGGTCACGATGGTCTGCTCGTTAAGCCCCTTGGCCCAGCCGGTGCGGATATAGTCTTGCCGCAGCACTTCGAGCATCATGGTGCGGGTCATCCGCATCGTGATCGCCGACAGCGACATGCCGAGTATGAGTGCCGGCAGCAGCATATGCTGAAGCGCAGCAATCGGATCTTTCGTGAACGGAACATAGTTCAGATCGGGCGACCATCCCCACCAGATGGCAGGAAAGACCATCACCATGGTGCCGGTCCAGAACGCCGGCACCGCCAGCATCAGGATCGACAGCGATCGCATGACGTAGTCGCCGATCGTGTCCTGGCGCAGCGCCGAATAGACCCCGATGGGGATCGCTATGATGAGGCCGATCAAAATGGCCATAAAGCCGAGGCCGAACGTCACCGGCAGCCGACTCAGAATCTGGTCGAGGACCGGCGTATTGTGCCACAGCGATTGTCCGAGATCGCCGCGCAACACGCCGCCGACCCAGAGGAAGTATTGAATATAGATTGGCTTGTTGAGGCCGAGCGCTTCTTCGAGCTGAGCGCGATCTTTCGCGCTCGCCGAGATGTCGTTTTGCGACATCATGAGATCGATCACATCGCCCGGCACGAGCCGCAGCGTGATGAAGACGATGAGACTGGCGAAGAAGATCGTGGGGATCAAAGCCAGCAGGCGGCGGGCTGCATAGGCACGCATCAGTGTCGCGCCTCCCGATCAACGAGACAGCGGCGCACCGAGCATCCCGCGTGCTGGAATAGTCCAGCGACATGATCGCCCGGATCGCAGGCAGGCACGTCAGGCATGCATACCCATTTTTCTAACAGGTTCCAAGCGCCCATTAGATCCATGTTTCCACCCTTTGAAGCTTGTTGATGCGCGCATCCCGCTTCTTGATGACAACATTCTAACGCTTCGAATTTTGGAATGTAAACTGCGACCGATGGGCAGATGCGATGGTGCGCGGCAGAACTCCGCATTTGCGCGCGTTTTTGCTGGGTTCTGCGACAGCGGGTCGCATAAACCAGCGATGTCTACGCAAGACGGGCATGATCGTGCTGCACTGCGATGCTCATACGGCACGACGACTCGATGACACATCATCATGAGCGCCACATGTCCTTGCGCAGAACGCCGAAGACAGCGACGCAACTTCGTGTCTATAACGATCAAGCACCCATCCACGCGCGATGGTCAGAAACGTCGATAAAAGAAACGGGAGAACGACGACAATGAAGACTGCATATGCAGCACGCCAGACGCCTTACACGCTTGCACCCGAAGATGCCCTGAACGATCTTCGCATGTCGGAGCAGGTCCGCCCGCTCTATGATCATGTCCGCAAATTCATCGCGACCACCGTCGAGCCGATGTCGGTGGAGTTCTATCGTGCGGGCGAGAAGAAGACTGATCGCTGGTCGTTCACGCCGGAGCAGCTCGAAATTCTCGGCAAGGCGAAGAACAAGGCCCGCGAGGAAGGTCTCTGGAACTTCTTTCTGCCAGACGCCGAAACAGGCGAAGGCCTGAAGAATCTCGACTACGCCTATATCGCCGCAGAACTCGGCAAGAATCCCCTCGCCTCGGAAACGATGAACTGCTCTGCGCCGGACACCGGCAATATGGAAGTCATCGAACGCGTCGGCACGCGCGAGCAAAAGGAAAAGTGGCTGAAGCCGCTGCTGGCGGGCGAAATCCGCTCGGCCTATGCGATGACCGAGCCGAATGTCGCTTCATCCGACGCGAAGAACGTCTCCACCTCCGCCCGGCTCGATGGCGACGAGTGGGTGATCAATGGCGAGAAATACTACATCTCCGGCCTCGGCGATCCCCGCTGCAAGATCATGATCGTGATGGTCAAGACCAGCCCGGACGCGGCGCCCAGCAAACAGCAATCGCAGATCCTCGTTCCCGTCGAAACGCCCGGCGTCGAAATCATCGGCCCGATGCATGTGTTCGGCCACGACCATGCGCCGCGCGGCCACATGCATATGCGCTTCAACAATGTACGCGTGCCCAAGGATAACATCCTGCTCGGCGAAGGACGCGGCTTCGAGATTTCGCAGCTCCGTCTCGGCCCCGGTCGCATCCATCACTGCATGCGCACCATCGGCAAGGCCGAAAAGGCGCTCGATATGATGGTGGCCCGCGGCCTGACGCGCGAAGCATTCGGCAAGAAGATCGCGCATCTCGGCGGCAACCTGCAGATCATCGCGCAGGCCCGCTGCGAGATCGAGGCCATGCGACTGATGGTGCTGAAAGCAGCCAAGGCAATGGATGTGCTCGGTAACAAGGAGGCACGGATCTGGGTCAGCATGGTCAAGGCCATGGTGCCGGAGCGCGCCTGCAAGATCATCGACCAGGCGATCCAGATGCACGGCGCCACCGGCATCTCGCAATGGACCCCGCTCGCCGAGATGTATACCGACGTGCGCCATCTGCGCTTTGCGGACGGTCCGGACGAAGTGCACTGGATGGTTGTCGGCCGCCACGAACTGACGCTGTAGTCTGCCTGCATGCATCACAGACGGCCGCTCCGGAAGTCCTTGGCCTCGGAGCGGCCGGATTGACCTGAACAGGCGCCCTGTCGCTCGACACCAATTATTTACCACAGCTCGCCGCTATCATCTGCGCAGCTGGCTCGCCTGCTGCTGATCGATAAAATTCTAACGTCTTTCTCCAGCGGCGCTTGACGCTGCGCGTGGAAAGACATCGCCAGCCCCCATCCCGTTAAGTCGCCCGAAGAGACGCCCTCGCTAGACATGCCAGCAGACTTGGGCTTGAGAGCGATCGACAAGATCGCCGCGCCCAGGACAGGGGCGTTGAATGGCTATCTGGGGTATGAAGGGGCGCGTTGTTGCCCTATGGGCGGGCCATATTCTGGCCGGGATTCTGATGAGCATCGCGCCATCAAGCGCCACTGTTGACGAAAACCTGCATGGCGAAGTCTCTACGCCAGCCGCCGTTAGCCTGCTGTCCGCGCCCTATATTTCATTTGCTCCATTGGTGACCAAACAACCATTCGCACAGGAGCCATTTCGCGCAGAGCTGGGACCGAGCGAGAACCTTTCGCTCGACATCAAATGGAGCGGCGTAAAGCGCGCGCTGCATCGCGACCAGTCGGTGCTCCAGCGCTGCCGCGCCGACGCATCGGCTTGCCCAGCCGCAGCCCGCGCTTTCCTCGCTATTATCAACCGTGCCGAAAGCCGCAACGGCTGGAGCCGCATCGCCGAGGTCAATCGCTCGATCAACCTCAGTATTCGTGCGGCATCCGACAAGGAGCAATACGGTGTCCGGGATCTGTGGGCGACGCCATTACTGATGTTCTCATCTCGTGCAGGCGATTGCGAAGATCTGGCTATCGCAAAATACGCTGCGCTGCATGAACTCGGCTACGCCGAAGATGACCTTCGTCTGGTTATCGCAAACGACCAAGTGTCCGGAGAAGTTCATGCAGTCCTGACCGTGCGCCACGACGGCCGCTGGCTGGTACTCGACAACAAGACGCTCGAGATCAAGGACGACACGACCAGTCAGACACTCGATCCGCTGTTCACGATCGGCAGCGCCGGTGTGCACAAGATCATCGCATCATCGCTGAAGCCGGAAGACACGCCCTGGAGCCCGGCAGTTGCGCGACCTCTTCCCGTCTACGTCGTTGCCGCCTGGCCAATGATGTCCCCAGCCCTCTAGGCAGCCAACTCAGTACTGCAGCGCAAGGCCGGTGAAGACGCGATCGCCTTCGCGTGATCGATCGTTGCTGGTGCGGCGGCTCCATTCGACGAAACCATAGGCGGACGGCATGGTCGTATTCGGCGACACGAGATTGACGCGCAAGCCAGCACCGTAATTCGTTGCCTGCAGATTGCCGATTTCGAGGAAGGTCGGAGCAACGTATTTCCGTTCGCCGGTGGCGCCAAACAGATAAGGCGTGAGCGTCACCCCCGCGGCCTCGAACGGAACGGCCACAGCCCGACCCAGTTCAGCGCGGGCAACCCAGGCCGTATCGCCCGCCAGCGAGCCAGCCGTAAAGCCCGACAGGAAGCGCGAACCATCGATCACATACTGTTCCGAATTCAGCAGCGGCTTGTTGAACGAGGTCTGACCAGCAAGAATCGCCGTGGCGGAAAATCCCTCAGGAAGTGCCTGCGTGATCTCGACACGACCATTCCACTTATAGAACTCCGCATCGGCGCCCTGGCGCGACAGCGGTAACAGGAAGGTCGCGTCCGCCGCGGAGCGCGCTCCAAATGCGTCAAGGCCACGCGAGAATGTCGTGTCAAAATTGACGGTCGTACCGGTATCGCGCAGGCGCCATACGCCTTCCAGGCCCCCGCGCAATGCGCGCACGCGGTCGAGACTGAGCGGAAGCGGCGGCGCGAACAACAAGGTGTCGAGCTCTTCATTGGTCGCATCGAACCGACCGAAGGCCGTCAGTTCTCCGTCGCGTGACTTGATGATGTCGTAGGACAGTCGCGCATAGGCCTGATTGAGCAGGCCCTGAGTTGCAGCACTTCGATCCACCCGCGGTGTCGTAACACCGTTGGTAACCCCGACCTCGAATTTCAGGCCATCGATTCCGATCGGGAATATGGCCCTGCCAGACAGATAGCGCCGAACCGGATCGCTGTTGGGGAAAGAGTCATTCGGCAAACCAGCGGCCGACACGGTGATCTGCTCGCCAAAGCCAAGCACACTGTTGGCGCTGACGGCGGTGACGAGCTGATAGTTGCCGAACACCCGCGGCATCGCGTTGTCGGTATAGACGCTCACCGAAACCGGCTTGTAACGCCCTGTCAGGATGAGGACCGAACCGCCCTCTTTCTTGCCGGCCGAGAAGGTTGCGTTGAGCGTCAGCCCTGCCGCATCGCCGGCGATCAGGAGACGACGCTCGAGCTCCGCCTGCTTCAGATGCGTCTGCCCGACCAGCGGCGCCAGCACGGCGCCAACATAGTCGCGAAGCCGGGCATCGAGTGCATCGAGATCGAGCCGCTCGACGAAACCGTCGATGACGCGCAGTTCGATTCGCGCGCTACCCTCGATCTCCTGCGGCTGGATCACGATCCGGACCAGTGGATAACCGGCGCGGACATAGATCTGCTGAATCTTGTCAGCAAATTCGAAGATGTCGGCGACGGTGACACGACGGCCGACAAGTGGATCCGAGAGCGTCTTACGTTCGCCGGCGAGTTCAGGGAATTCGCCTTTGATGTGGACGCCGGTCAACCGAAAGCTCAGACGCTTGGCCTCGGCGGGAATGGCAGCGCCGGCTGGCACCTGGGGAATCGCGATACGGGCTGTGGAGGATGGCGGCACGATCTGCGGCGGCGCAACCTGGCTCGGCGCAGGCACATTCTGCGCCCAAGCGGCAGCATTCATCAAAGATGCCGCAACCACTACGCCAAGCTTTGTGAACCGTAGACGCCCCACCGCTACCGATTTCCCTCAACCAGCCATCAGCCGCCGGTCGCATTCCATTTGTATCGTCCTAACCGGCTCGCATCGAAAACGACAGCCGCTCGGTCGTCCGGAGACATTGTCCTCACACCTTGCCGCCCAAGCGTGGCCTTGGCGACACAGTCTTTCGCGAGATCGTAGCAGCCGATTCTGTCGGCACCCGCACGAAGCCGACCGGTTCGTCGCCGCACTCCTCGATCCCGTCAGCTCGGCGCGAAGCGCTGAAAAGTCCTGATAGTTAAGTACTTTAGTTAACTCCCAAATGCTCTCAAACTCATTCGATTTTGCCGTGAAATTATTCTGAGATTTTTCTGAAGGGTAGTTTTCATCAACGAAATCAACGAGCGCCCATTAACAGTGATGAGGCTCCGGATTCGAGAATGGTCCGACTGCGAGCTAAAAAGATGAGGATGAGACAGCGAGACACAAACAAAATGCGCATGAACGTCATTAGGAAACTTCTCCCTGATTGTCCTCCAAGGAATGTGCTTCTGGCTGCGGCGGCAAGCCTGAGCGTGCTGTTCGCATCCCCTGTCACCGCGTCCGCGCAGCAGCCGGCCAAGACGACTCAGCCGGAGTTGCCCAGATACGAGGTGACCGGCTTTCGTGATGCCCGCTTCGGCATGACCGAGCAGGACGTTCGCGCTGTCATCACCAAGTCGCTGGGCGTCAAACCCGGGGATATCGCAGGCAGCACCAACCCGGTTGAAGGCACGACGGTGTTGACGGCGCGCGTTGCCGCCCTGGACCCCGTCTCCAGTCCGGCGCAGATCGCCTACATCTTCGGCTACGCCACCAAGAAGCTCATCCAGGTCAACGTGATCTGGGGCGACGACAATTCCAAGGATCCCGCCGCCCCCGACGCGCTGATCACCGCCGGCAGCCGCCTCGAGCGCTATTTCGCCGGTTTCACCTGGCGCAAGGATGCCGCACGCGCAGGCATTCCGGTCGGCGAGAATACGGTCGTCCTGTTCTCGGGCGAAGACGACAAGAAAGGCGCTGTGCGCCTCATCGCCGACGGCGTGCGCTACCAGATGCAGCGCGATGGCAACCAGACCACCTCGCCGGAGCCGAAAGGCCCGCCGAAGCTGATCATCAATTACATCGCCGACCGGGAAAACCCGGACATCGCCAAGATCGAGAAGGGCAAGTTCTAGGCGGACGCGCCCCACCACAGGCGCCTTGTCTCGGACCACCACGACCTCATGCGGCCGTCAACGGCCGCATCGCTACAACAAAAAACGACCGATAACAGGACCGTATGACACAGCGCCGTCTGGCTTTGACACTGCTGCTCGAAACGGGATTGCGGCCGATCACGCCGCGCCTGCGCGCGCTGCTGCGCTCGACGGTCTCCGCCACCGCCCTGCTGATGTTTGCAGCCCCTGCTCTCGCCCAGCAGCTGCCGACCGGCGGATCGGTGAGCGCAGGCAGCGCGGCGATCGTTCAGCCGAATGCGAGCACGCTGAACATCAATCAGGGCAGCGACCGCGCGATCATCAACTGGCAGTCTTTCTCGGTCGGCACCGGCGGCACCGTCAATTTCAATCAGCCCGGCGCCTCGTCGGCGACGCTGAACCGCGTCACCGGGGCGACGCCGTCGAGCATCGCCGGCAACATCAACGCGCCGGGCACGGTGCTGCTGGTCAATCCGAACGGCATCGCGATCACCCGAACCGGCGTGATCAACACCGGCTCCTTCGCCGCCTCGACGCTCAACATCAAGGATTCCGACTTCCTCGCCGGAAACTACAGGTTCGACGGCAATGGCGGATCGGCCGGGGTGATCAACAACGGCCGCATCAATGTCTCCGACGGCGGCTTCGTCGCCCTGCTCGGCGGTCAGGTCGCCAATAACGGCGTCATCTCGGCGCGTCTCGGCAAGGTCGGCCTCGGTGCCGGCGAACAAGCCACGCTCGATCTCGCGGGCGACGGCTTCCTGTCGGTCACTGTGCCGTCGAGCGAGCTCGGCAAGCTGGTCAAGCCCAATCGCGCGCTGGTCAGCAACAAGGGCCGTATCGAAGCCGATGGCGGCGTGGTCTATCTCAGCGCCGCCACCGCGCAGAACGTGCTGCGCAATGCCGTCAACATTCCCGGCACGGTGCGCACCAACACCGTGGGCTCGCGCGGCGGCCGTATCGTCATCAATGGCGGTGCCGGCGGAACGGTACGCGTCAGCGGTCGCCTGATCGCGAACGGCAAGAACGCTGCCCATGCCGGCTCCGTATCGGTCAAGGGCGCGAAGGTCGATCTCAGCGGCGTCATCTCGGCCAGCGGCGCCAAAGGCGGCGCAGTGGCGATCACAGCGACCGAGTCGCTCCAGGCCTCCGGCAAGATCGATGCGACATCGACGGCGGACAAAGGCGGCAGCATCGACCTCACCGCGGCCAATGTGACCATCGTCGGCGCGCTGATCGACGCATCCGGCGCAAAGGGCGGCGGCACCATTCAGATCGGCGGTGGGATCCAGGGCGGCGGACCGCTGACGCATGCGCTGAATGTCTCGATCGACTCGACCAGCACTGTGCGCGCAGACGCGATCGAAACAGGAAATGGCGGCACGATCGCCGTCTGGTCGGACGGCAGCACCAGCGCCTACGGCACCTTCTCCGCCCGCGGCGGCGCCCATGGCGGCAATGGCGGGATGATCGAAACATCGGGCGCCGCGCTGTCGATCAACGGCATCCGCGTCGATACGTCGGCCGCCTATGGGGCAACCGGCAACTGGCTGCTCGACCCCACCGACCTCACGGTCGATGCCGCCGCGGCAGCAACGATCTCGAGCAATCTCGCCAGCAACAACGTCACGCTTCTGACCACGGCCAATGGCGCAAGCGGCCCCGGCAACCAGAGCAGCGGCCTCGGCGACATCAACATCAATGCCAATATCTCGTGGAACAGCGCCAACACGCTGACGCTCACCGCCTATCATGCAATCAACATCAATGCGCAGATCAGCCCCGGCTCCAGCGGCAAGGTCGTTCTGAACTCCGGTTTCGATCCGACCTACACCAATCTCGCACTGATCAACTATTCGTCGGCGGGCGCGCTGACCTTCAGCAGCGCCGTCAATCCGACCGGCCGGCTCACCATCAACGGCGCCGCCTATACGTTGCTGTTCACCGAAGGCGACATTCGAGGCGCCGGCTCTTCGGGCAACCTCGCCCTCGCCCGCGACATCAGTCTCCCGAACAATTGGGGTTATTTCCTCGGCACGTTCACGGGTACTCTGACGGGCCTCGGAAACCAGCTCAACACCGGCTACAATAACTACTTCGCCCATACGATCGCCGCCGGCGCGACTGTCCGCGACATCAAGATCAACGCACAGTCGATCTACATGTATACCCAGAGCTCCATGCTCTATTCGATCGTGGGCACGCCACGATCGGCGCTCGCGATCAACAGCGCGGGCACCGTCGCCAATATCTATCTCACCGGCACGTTCAACAGCGAAGCCGCGCTGATCGGCAATGTGACCGGCGGTCTCATCAGCAATGTCTATGTGTCCGGCGCACTCAATGCCGGCCAGGCCGCCATCGCCGGCTCCATGACCGGCGCGACGTTGCGCAATGCCTATGCGATTACCGGAACGGGTTCGCTGCTCGGCTCGGTGTCGAACAGCACCGTCATCAATGTATTCACCAACGGCACCGGCGGCCTCGCGAATTCCGCGTCGAACACCACTTTCACCAACGCCTATTACGATCTTTCGACCAGAGGTTCCACGTCGCCTTATGGCACGGGCCTGACGACCTTCCAGTTGCAGAGCGCGCTGCCGACCGGCTTCGACAGCGGCACCTGGGCCATCTCGACCGGAACGACTTATCCCTATCTGCGCTCGGCCTTCACGAGCGCGCCGCAGATCATTTCCGGCACCGCCTATTCGAACACGTCGGGCGGCGTCTATCAGAACGCGATCATCAATATCGAGTTCGATACCTATAGCTATTACCAGGCAGTCCGCACGGCGAATAATGGCTACTATTATCTCCAGCTGCCGGAAAACATGTTCTTGGCCGGCGGCTCGAACATCGTCGCCTATATCGTCAATGCGGGGAACTACAGCCGACCGTACGCAGCGGCGTCCGTCGCGCTGAATGCGACCGGACAGGTCGCCAATCTCAATCTGCTGAACAATTCCCTTTCCCTGCTGACGTCCGCCACCACGATGTCAGATTCGTCCATCGGTACTGGCTGGGCTAACGCCGTGACACTGGTCACCAATGACCTGCGGCCGCAGACCTATCAGACCTATTATCTGCAATATGGCACGCTCGGCACGCCATACATGTATGCGACCCTCAACGGCCGGATGCTGAATGCGAGGGGCAATTTCACGGTCGACGCTGATGCAGGCTGGTATTCAGCCGTTGCGGCCCAGGGCGATTTGACGATCAACAGTTCCGTCGGTGGCCTGATGGCCGCGGGCCGCGATATCTATGTCAATGCCTGGATCAGTGGCGCCGCCATCGCCAATCGCGATATCAAGATGCAGTTCGCCTTTACCGCCAGCGACCTCGTCGCGACGGCCGGCCGCAACATCGCCATCGATCAGGCACTCGGCTTCAACAACCTGACCCTGAACGCCACCGACATCGCCCTCAATGCCGCGCTGACGGGTACCAACACGCTCCAACTGAATGCCGTCAACAACATCGCCGCGAATGCGGCGGTGAATGTCGGCACCTACATCCTGCAGAACGGCACCTGGCGCCAGCTTGGCACCCTCGCCGCCTTCAGCGCCAATGACTTCCGGCTGAACGGCGGCACCTTCATCCGCGCCCTCGGCGGGGATGGCACCGCCGGCAACGCCTATCAGATCGCGGATGTCTATGGTCTGCAGGCAGTCGGTCGCGCATTGTCGCTGAACTACAAGCTGATGAACGACATCAGCGCGGGGGCGACAGCCACGTGGAATGGCGGCGCGGGCTTCATAGCCATCGGCAATGGCCAGACCTCGGCCACGGCTTTTACGGGCTCATTCGACGGCCAGGGCCATGTGATCGACGGCCTGACCATCAATCGCGGCGGCACCGACGATATCGGCCTGTTCGGCAGCAATGCCGGCCGCATTGTCAATGTCGGCGTCGCCAATGGACGTATCGCCGGCAGAAACAATGTCGGCGCACTGGCAGGCAACAATCTCGAAGGCGGCATCATCGAGCGTTCGTTCGGCGCATCGCCGGTCTCGGGCTCTACCAATATCGGCGGCCTCGTCGGCACCAACACCGGCACGATCTCGCAGTCCTACTCCACCAGCAGCGTCAGCGGCAGCTCCCGTATCGGCGGCCTGGTCGGCTACAATCGCCACACGGCGACGGCCGATGGCCGGATCCTCGACAGTTACGCGCAAGGCAGCGTGACCGGCAGCTCGATTGTCGGTGGCTTCTACGGTTACAGCGACTCGCAGCTTGCGATTGCGACGTCCTACTCGACAGGCAAAGTCACCGCGAACAGCCTGTTCGGCGGCTTCGGTGGCCAGCTCGCAGCGACAGGCGCGGCCAGCACCTCATCTTACTGGAATACGGAAACTTCAGCCCAGGCAAACAGCGCATCGGGGAGCGGCGATACAGGCGCAACCGGCCTGACATCGGCGGCGATGCAGGCCGCCCTTCCCAGCAACTTCTCCACCGCGACCTGGGGCCTCGTCGCCGGCAAGAGCTTCCCGTATCTGCAGTGGCAATTCCCGGGCGGCACGCCGCAAGTCGTCACCGGCATGGCCTATAAGGACAACGGTGTCACCGTCATCAATGGCGGCCTGATCAACACCATGGTGGATGGCGTCACGGTCGGACGCGGCGTCACCTATTTCAATGGTCTCTACATCGTTCTGATCCCGAACGGCTCGATCAGTGCCGGCGGCTCGAATGTCGTCGCCTATTACACGGCCAATTCGTCGCAGGGCCTGGTCAATTCCGCGAGCTTTGCCTATCAGGCGACGGGCTCGGTCACGATGCCCGACATCTGGGGTGGCTATCTGACCGTTCCAGCACCGGGCGGCCTGGTGTCCACGGCCAATCCCGCAATCGCTTCGGCATGGACCTCAGCCGCGACGATCGGCACGAGCTTCCTCAACAGCCTGACCGGCGTGCGCCTCGGCAGCACTGGATCCTTCACGGTCGACGCTGCACCCGACACGAGCGGCGGCAAGGTCTATATCACCACAAGCGGTGCCAACGACATCATCGTGGGCGATGTCAGCTTCGCCAACAGCAACATGATCCTGCTCGGATCGTCGCGCGATATCCTGGTCAACGGTGCACTTTCCGGCAGCGGCAATCTCTCCTTCACCGCCGCCAACAACATCATCTTCAACGGCGCCGTCTCCGGCACCAATAATTTCACGCTCAAGGCCGGTGGTTACATCACCGCCAACAACAGCTTCAGCGTCAACAGTTTCACGCTCGACGGCGTGTGGTCGCAGATCAATTCGGCGTTGCCCTGGTTCTCCGCCAGCACGATGACCTTCACCTCCGGCGCGTTCATCCGCGCGCTCGGTGGCGACGGAACATCGGCGTCTCCCTATCAACTGACCGACGTCTATGGTCTGCAGGGCATCATCACGCCGCAGTTGATGAACAAGAGCTTCGTTCTTGCCAACAATATCGATGCATCGGCCACAGCCGGTTGGAACAACGGCGCCGGCTTCGTCCCGATCGGCAGCGGCGATCAGGAAACGCGCTATGAAGGCGGCGGCCTGATCCTCGGCACCGGTAATCATGGTGCCGCCGATACGTCGGGCTCGTTCAAGGGCACGTTCGACGGCCGCGGCTATACGATCAACAACATCTTCATTTCAGCCGGCCGCCATGCCGTGGGCATCTTCGGCAGCAACGCCGGAACCATCAGCAATGTCGGCGTGATCGGCGGCAATATCAGCGGCATCGATTTCGTCGGCGGCCTCGTCGGCTTCAATTTCGGCACCATCACAAAATCCTTCACAAGCCAGGTCAACGTGTCCGGACACGGCGCTGTCGGCGGATTTGTCGGTGGCAATGGCACCGGCGGTGTCATTTCCGAGTCCTATGCAAATTCGCGGGTCGGTGGCGGGTACTATGCAGCGGGCTTCGCCGGTGCCAATTCCGGCGACACGTTCTGGGCAGATAACAACGGGTTCCACCGCTCCTCATGGGCCGGCACCATCACCGACAGCTATTCGCTGGCGGCGGGCGGCGCCGGTGGCTTTGCCGGCCGCAATGCCGGCACGACCAATATCGCGCTCGAAGGCGGCCTCGACGCTTACGCAGTGAAATACGGGACAACCGGACTGCCGTCCGGTTTCTCCTCGTCCATCTGGGGCATCGTTCCCGGTTACAGCTATCCGTATCTGCTCTGGCAATTCCCGGCCGGCACCACACCGCAGGCAATCACCGGCCAGGTCTTCAACGGACCGACCGGGGGCGCGCTCGCCAATGTGCCGCTCAACGCGATCGTCAATGGCGTGTCCATCGGCAGCGGCTTTGCCGATGCCTTTGGCTTCTATCAAATCCTGCTGCCGCAAGGCACCGTCGGCGCAGGAAGCGCGCTATTGGTCTATACGCCGAGCCTTGGCACGGGCGGTGGCGCGGCCATCCAGAGCTCGTCAGGATCGGCGAGAAACAACAACATCTATGCCGGCGGCTATGTGCAATGGACGACATCGACGTCCAGCTACACCAGCTCCGGCTATAGCACCGAGCTTGCATCCGCCATCGGCAGCAATTCGTCGGTACAGGCTTTCGTGAGCGGCCTCACGGGCCTTGCGATCACATCGACAAGTTCCGGCCCGTATGTGATCGGCAACGCACTCGGGGTGACGGGCGGCCTCATTATCAATGCCAACGGCATCACCTTGAATGGTGCCGTCACGGCCGGCGGCGCGGTCACACTGAACGGTGTGAACAACACCGACGTCGCCATCAATGCCAACATCACCAGCGTCGGTGCGCTGACCCTCACCGGCCGTGACATTGGCATCAACAGCAACATCGCGAGCGGCGGCGTGCTGACCCTCGTCGGCCGTGACATCGCGATCAACGCCACCGTGACGTCGAATGGCGCAACGCTGAGCGGCAGAAACCTGACGATCGCTGCAGCGATGACCTCCAATAGCGCTGCCAGCTTCAACGCCACTGCTGCCTTCAATGCGACGGCATCCATCGTCGCCAATGGGGCGATCACGGTCACCGGTTCATCGGTCGCGCTGGGCCCGCTCTATTGGGCCAACGGCGCGCTCACCGTCACATCGAGCGGCGCCGTCAATCTGAACGGTCTGCTCAGCGGAGCCGGTCCCGGCGCCGGCGCGACCATCACCGGCGCCAGCATCACCGCGAATTCGACCATCGGCTGGCAGGCCGGCCTGATGAAGCTCCAGGCGACGGCTGGCAATGTCACGCTCAACGGCGACCTGAACGGCTGGGGCCCGGGCGCCGCGCTCAATATCGCTGGCCAGAACATCACCAT
Organism: Pseudomonadota bacterium; assembly: GCA_023449855.1. Lineage (GTDB taxonomy): Bacteria > Pseudomonadota > Alphaproteobacteria > Rhizobiales > Xanthobacteraceae > Tardiphaga. The sequence goes on from JAEXHR010000256.1 coordinate 43,290, forward strand.
GCGTTCGGCGAGCTGGCAAAATGGCGGGCTCACCCTCGCCGCCTCCGCCGGCGCCGTGAACGTCACGGGATCGCTGCTCGGCAGCGGCAGCGGTGCTTTCGCGACCATCACGGGTCGCAGCGTCTCGATCAGTGGATCGGTCCAATACGCCAATGGCGCGGGTAACATCTCGGCGTCTGCCGGGGACGTCTATGTCGGCGGCACCGTGGTCGGCGGTGGCAGCGGCGCCGGCGGCGGGATCAGCGGCACCAATGTGACGCTGGGCGGCCTCACCTGGGCCAATGGCGACATGTGGACCAGTGCGGGCAATACGCTCACCATCAATGGCCATGTGGACGGCATGGGCAGCAACTGGTTTGTCGGTGCGCCCACGATCAATGTCTACGGCGCGGTCGGCGTGCAGTCGTTCCAGCTGAATTCCGGCAACTGGCGCCAGATCGCAGGCAATCTCGCGCCGTTTTATGCGGTCAACTTCGTTCTTGGCAGCGGAACAACCTTCTCGCGCTTTGCAGGCGGCGACGGCAGCTTCGCCAATCCGTACAGCATCGTCGACATCTATGGACTGCAAGGGCTGGTCACCACATCATCTCTCTTCAACCAGAATTTCGTGCTGGGCGCCGATATTCAGGCGGGCATCACGGCAAACTGGAATGGCGGCGCCGGCTTCGTTCCGATCGGTAGTGCCGGCCAGCAGTTCACCGGCAGCCTCGATGGCCGGAACCACAACATCAACAATCTAACGATCAACCGTCCCAATGCGGACAATGTCGGCCTGTTCGGCTATATCAACGGCCGCACGTCGCTCATCTCCAACCTGACCCTCACCAATGTCACCGTGTCCGGCAACAGCAATGTCGGCGGCCTGGCGGGATCGATCGGCGCGGGCGTCCGCAATGTCGTCGTGACCGGCAACATCACCGGCACCGGCAATCAGGTCGGCGGCATCGCGGGCAGTGCATTCGCCGGCGAAGGCAGCAACATCTCCGGCTTCTACATGGCCGGATTCAGCGGCAGCGTATTCGCCGGCACGCCGAGCTTCATCGACCTTGGCGGTGGCGTCTATCAGGGCATCATCGATGGTGGCACTGGCGGCTCGAATGTCGGCGGCCTCGTCGGCGTCACGACGGTGTCCGTGTCGAACAGCTATGCGATGGGTACGGTCACGAGCCAGGGCCGCAACTCCGCCAATACCGGCGGTCTGATCGGCTGGCTGCAATCCACCAACACAAATATCAATAGCAACGCGTCGGTATCGAACTCGGTGTCGTCGGCAAACGTGATCGCCTATGGCAGCGGGCTGCCAACAATGGGTGGCGGCGGCGGCGGCTGGTTCGTCGGCGGCCTGATCGGCCAGAACGGCAATCTCGGCGACAACTTCAATTACTACCAGAGTGGCAAGCGCCAGATCGGCGGCTATGTCTCATCGTCCTACGCAACAGGCAACGTCACCGCGGCAGGCATGTCGCTGGGCGGTCTCGTCGGTTACAATGCCGGCTCGATCACCGGCTCGTCGGCCTCAGGCAATGTCACGCGGGTCGGCAGCAGCCAGTTGCCGAACAATCTGGCGCTGTACGGCGTTGGCGGCCTCGTCGGCTTCAACGGCGGCGGCATCGCACGCTCCTGGGCGACCGGCACCGTCTCGAACAACTGCAGCAATTGCGGTACATTTACCGGCGGCCTGGTCGGTCAGCACGGGGCGCCGGGTGTCAGCGAGACCGTCCTCAGCTGGGAAACCGCGACCATCTCCGACGCCTATGCCACCGGCAGCGTCTGGGGTAGCGGCCCCACCGGCGGTCTGATCGGAGCCCTGCAGAACTCTGCCAGTTTCGCCCGCACCTATGCGATCGGCGATGTGCATGGCCCGAATGGCAGCACCGGCGGCGTAGTCGGATGGGTGGTCAACAACAATCTCGGCAGCAACAATCTCTATAACTATTATGTCGGGGAACGGACCCTGACCAGTTCCGCGGTCGGATATGTGGTGCCGGGCGGCGGCAATGGCGGCGCGTTCTACAACATCAGCGAACTCACGTCGCATGCGTCGAACTCCTATTCGGGTTTCGACTTCGGTTCGACCTGGATGATGAGCGCGGCTTCGAGCAGCTTCCCCGTGCTGCGAAACCAGACGGTGCTGATCGTCGGCAACAATACCAGCGCGACATACGGCTCCAGCCCCTCGTCGCTGTCCTATACGGCATTTGGCAAGCTGGCCTATCAGAATGTCAGCGGCATCAATATGAGCGCCGACGGCACGCGGGTGATCGGCAATGGCGGTTCGCTGAGCAATGGCGGATCGGTCAATTTCGTCTATCTGCCGGGCTCGATCGCAATCACGCCGCGCGCCATCACGGTGCAAGGCGGTAATATTTCCCGTGAATATGGCGACGCCAACCCCACCGGCACCTCGTCGGTCGGCGTCGGCGGTTCCGGTCTGGCGAGCGGCGATGCGATCGGCTATGTCGGCATCTCCAACGGCCCAGGCGCAGCGAACAACGCAAATAACGGCGGCGCCGATGCGGATGCGGGCTACTCCTATGCCTACACCACGTCGAACGCGTTCTTCACGTCCGGCTCTGCGCTCAACTACACGATCACCTACGTCAACGGCTCGATGGCGGTCACGCAACGTCAGGTGACGGTGCAGCTGATCGGCTCGACGACGAAGACCTATGACGGCACGACGGATGGCGCGAACCTCACCTCCGCCAATTTCCGGGTGTCCAATCTCTATCCTGGTACCCCCGACTACAACGCCATCACCGCGGCCATCACGGGCGCCGGCGCGGCCACCTACGGCAGCGCCAATGCGGGCACCGGCATTGCCGTCACCGTGACCGGCGTCGGCATCACGTCCAACAATCCCGGACTGGCCCGCAACTACATCCTTGCATCCACCACGGCGACCGGTGCGATCGGCACCATCACGCCGAAGGCATTGTCCGGCACCGTCAATCTCGGCGGCATCAACAAGACCTATGACGGCACCACTGCCTCCGGCGGCGGTTCGACCTCGATGTCCGGCTCTGCCTACGGCTTCATCGGCTCGGACAGCTCCACCCTGAGCGCACTGGCCGGCGTCTACGACAGCGCCAATGCCGGATCTCGCACTGTCTCTGGCTTCTCCGGATTGACGCTCGGCAACGGCAATTACTCCATCGGCTCCCTCACCATCACCGGTACTGGTTCGATCGCACGCGCCGCCATCACGGTGAGCGCTGCAGGCGGTTCGTCGAGCTATGGTTCATCGTCCACCGATCCGGGCCTGACAGCGACCGGCCTCAAGAACGGCGAGACGGTGGCGGTGCTCACGGGTCTCTCCAACAGCTTCGGCATCGACGGCCAGACCAATGCCGGCAGCTACACGCTGAGCGTTCTCGGCACGCTGACCAATGGCAACTATACGATCACCAATCTCGGCACCGGTACCTGGACCGTCAATCCGGCTGAGATCATCGTCACCGCAACCGGCGGTTCCTCGCGCTACGGTCAGTCGCCAGGCAATCCCGGCTTCACCGCCACCGGCCTGCAGAACGGCCAGGGCGTCGGCGCCCTCACCGGCCTCACCAACAGCTTCGGTATCGACAATCTGACCAATGCCGGCAACTACACGCTGAGCGTCCTTGGTACGCTGACCAACGGCAACTACACGATCACCGACCGCAGGACCGGCACCTGGACCGTCAGTCCGGCCGAAATCATCGTCACGGCAACCGGCGGTTCATCGATCTACGGTCAGTCGCCAGGCAATCCCGGCTTCACCGCCACCGGCCTGCAGAACGGCCAGGGTGTCGGCGTGCTCACCGGTCTCACCAACAGCTTTGGCATTGGTCATCTAACAAATGCCGGCGACTACACGCTCAGCGTTCAGGGCGCGCTGACCAACGGCAACTACACGATCACCGACCGCAGGACCGGAACCTGGACCGTCAATCCGGCGGAGATCATTGTCACCGCAACCGGTGGCTCGTCGATCTACGGCCAATCCCCGATCAATCCCGGCTTCACAGCCAGCGGCTTGCAGAACGGTCAGGGCGTCAGCGTCCTCACCGGCCTGTCGAACAGCTTTGGCATCAATAGTCTGACGGACGCCGGCGACCACACGCTGAGCGTTCAGGGAGGTTTGACCAACGGCAACTACACGATCACCGACCGCAGGACCGGAACCTGGACCGTAAACCCGGCCGAGATCACGGTCACGGCAACCGGTGGCTCGTCGATCTACGGCCAATCCCCGATCAACCCCGGCTTCACCGCCAGCGGTTTGCAGAACGGTCAGGGCGTCGGCGTCCTCACGGGCCTCGCCAACAGCTTCGGCATCACCAATGAGAGCGATGCACGGGCCTATACGCTGAGCGTCATCGGCACGCTCGGCAACGGCAACTATACGATCACGAACCGATCGACCGGCACCTGGACCGTCAATCCGGCTGAGATCACCGTCACCGCGACGGGCGGCTCGTCGATCTACGGCCAGTCCCCGGCCAATCCCGGCTTCACCGCCACCGGTTTGCAGAACGGCCAGACGGTTGGCGTGCTCACAGGCCTGTCGAACAGCTTTGGCATCACCAACGACAGCGACGCCAGAACCTATACGCTCGGCGTGATCGGCACGCTTGGAAACAGCAATTATACGATCACCAACCGATCGACCGGCAGTTGGGCGGTCACCCCGGCGGAGATCGTCGTCACGGCAACGGGCGGTTCGTCGATCTACGGCCAGTCACCAGCCAATCCCGGCTTCACCGCCAGCGGCCTGCAGAACGGCCAGACGGTGGGCGTGCTCTCCGGCCTGTCCAACAGCTTCGGCATCACCAATCTGAGCGATGCCAATGCCTATACGCTCAGCGTCATCGGCACGCTCGGCAACGGCAACTATACGATCACGGATCGCAGGACCGGGACCTGGACCGTCAATCCGGCGGAGATCACCGTCACCGCGACCGGCGGCACCTCGGTCTATGGCGGCTCACCGAGCGATCCCGGCTTCTCCGCCGTCGGTCTCCAGAACGGCCAGGATGTCAGTGTACTGACTGGCCTGTTCAACACGTTCGGCATCGACCGCTTCTCGCGCTCCGGCAATCACACGCTGAGCGTCGCCGGCGACCTGACCAACCGCAATTACACCGTCACCGGCCGTTCGACCGGCATATGGGCGGTGACACCGGCATCGCTGACCATCACAGCTACGGACCACAGCAAGATCTACGGCGATACGCATGTCTTCGCAGGCACCGAATTCTCGTCGGCAGGCCTTCAGAACGGCGAAAGCATCGGACTTGTCACGCTGACCAGCCAGGGCCAGGCGAGCACCGCTGGCGTCGCTGGCGGTCCGTATGCCATTACGCCGGGCAACGCCCGCGGCGGAACGTTCGACATCGCCAATTACAACGTGACCTATGTCAATGGCGGTCTCTATGTGACGCCGGCCAACATTGTCGTCGGCGCACTTGGCGGCACTTCGGTCTATGGCACGTCGCCGCTCAATCCAGGCCTCACGGCGACAGGCCTCAAGAACGGCGAGAACGTATCGGTGCTGACCGGGCTGTCGAACAGTTTCGGCATCACCAATTTCAGCAACGCCGGCAACCACACGCTTAGTGTGGCCGGCCTGCTGACCAATCCGAACTATCGGGTCACGGGAACGACGACTGCGATCTGGGCGATTACCCAGGCGCAACTGATGTATGTGGCGACACCGACGCAGCGATATTTCGGCGACGCCAACCCCGATTTCGCCGGCACGGTGACGGGCTTCGTCAACGGCGACACGCTCGCGGGCGCCACCAGTGGCAGGCTCCAGTTCACGACAGACGCCAAGCAGGACAGCATCATCGGCGCCTATGCCATCGACGGATCCGGCCTGACGGCTGCGAACTACTTCTTCGTGCAGGCGCCGTCGAACACGACAGCGCTGACGATCTCCACGCCGCCAACCATCCCGGGTAGCCAGTTCGGTCCGCCGAACAGCAATGCCGGCTCATCGAGCGGCAGTGTCAATGTGAGCTTCCAACCCGCTCCGGCAGCGGCGACACAGCCGATTTCGGTGACAACGACACCGCGCGTCGTTGCCTCGAACACGACCCGCGACATTGCGCCGGCATCGCTGCCGGACAAGAACGGCACGGCTGGCGGAAGGACCTACGAGCCGATCAGCGTCTTCGACGCCAACCAGTATTCGCAATTCAAGTTGCCGGACTACGCGGGTCAGGCGAGCGAGGCGGCGATCTTCACGATGATTGGACGTGTCGCGTTACCGGATCAGGCCGCGACGCTGATGATCGACACGTTCTGGAACGGCAAGGCTCCGGATCTTAACGGCACCGGCGGCAAGAATCCGCTGGATGGCAAGGTGACACTCTCGAACAGCGCCGCTATCGAGCCCGGCAAGACCAACATCGCCGAATTGCTCAAGGCTGGCGCAGTCATCATCGGCGGCGGTCCCGGGCAATGGCTGCTGGCGACGGGACTTTCGCCGGATGGCAAGTCGGTCCTCGCCAACGATCCGGTCAGCGGCAAGGTCGTCGCATTGACGCTGGATTCCGCGACCGGTGAAATCGGCAATTTCGCAGGCTTCTATGATGCCAAGCTGAAGGGTATTTCACCGTCGGCAGATCTGGCAGGCACAGCCCCGGCCGGTGCCGCTATCGATACCGTCAAGGACTTTAAGCCCGCGACGTTTGTTACCGTCAGGGTTCAGTGACGAGCTGATCGCTCCGCGCACGCGCAAGACTATCGCGACATCAAAGGGCGGCAAGGCCATTGCCTGGCCGCCCTTTTCACAACCTCAGTTCTTTGTCTCGTCGACCTTGATCGCGGTCTTTACGCCGCCGCTCTCGGTATAGGTAATCGTCACCTTCTCACCGGCATGCAGGGATTCCGGGATACCGTCGCGGAGCTTGAATTTTTCAGTCGGCGCCGCTGCGTTCGATCCGACGGTACCGCCTTCATCGCGTTTGACGATAATTTCTCCGGTGGTCCGATCAACCACCGTCACAAGGCCGCTTAGCGTCTGATCCGCCCAGGCAGGTATGGCGCCCCCGAGTGCGATTGCCGTCGAACCGGCCAGCATGATCTGTCGAAGTCGCATGGGAACCTCCCGGTTTTCAGGAACGTCAGCAGTTAAGTCCGGAGTGAAGCCATCGTTCCCGCGCGCGTGACCGCGACGACATGACACGGCGCATGGCTACCCCCGCGCGTCCAATGTCCGGCGGATGAATCAGCGTGCCATCACAGAGATCGGACCAAGCCCCGGCAATGACGGGCTATCGGCTCTGCTGCGTCCGGCGCGGCTGACCGAGGTCGTCGATATCGGCGCCAACCCCATCGACGGCGATCCCCCATACAAGCGGATGATGCTGCAGAAGCTTTGCCGCGTTACCGGGTTCGATCCACATCCGGCTGCGATCGCCGAGCTCGCCAAACGCAAGGGGCCGCAGGAGACCTACCTGCCCTATGCGGTCGGCGATGGAGGCGCGCACGAGCTCAATATCTGCCGCGGCATCGGTTTCGCCAGTCTGCTACAGCCAGATGCGAAGACTCTGACGCATTTTCCAAACTTCACCGAGCTCGGTCGCGTCATCGAACGAATCCCGCAAAAGACCCGGCGCCTCGACGAGGTCGCGGAGATCGCCGCCATCGATCTCCTGAAGATCGATATCCAGGGCGGCGAACTCGCAGTGTTCCAGCACGGCCGCAGCAAGCTTGCGAGGGCCGTGGCGATCCAGACCGAGGTATCGTTCGTTCCGCTCTACGAGAATCAGCCGGTATTCGGCGATATCGATCTCGAGCTGCGCAGCCTCGGCTTCGTTCCGCACACATTCGCCGCCATCAACAGGAAGATGATCGCACCGATGCTCGGCCCCGATCCGGCGGCTGCGATCAATCAGCTGGTCGAAGCCGACGTGGTCTATGTCCGCAATTTCGTCGATGCAGAGACGATGGACAGCGAACAGCTCAAGCATCTCGCGCTGATCGCGCATTATTGCTACGGATCGTTCGACCTCGCCTTGAACTGCATCCATCATCTTGCAACCCGCAAAGCGATTCCGCCTGACGGGAAGCACCGCTATGTCGGCCTGCTGCAGACGCAGCGACCGAAAGTGGCAGGCGCCAGACTTTAAACGCCGGCCGATAGGGCGTATTATCGCGGAAGCGTCATTGTGCACGCTGCATCGCGTTCTCTCGCCATCTCCGGACAGTCCTGCGGATTGATCAATGTTGTCTCGGCGCCGCCTTCTCCTGACCGCAGGCCTAGTGGTCGCCTGCCCGGCAGTGCTGCGCGCCACGCCTCTGAAATTACGGCTCGCCCATGGATTGCCAGCGACCCATCCAGTGCATCCGGCCATGCAGCATTTCGCGGATCTCGCCCGCGAACGCTCGCAAGGCGAACTCGACATCGCCCTGTTCGCCGACGGTCAACTCGGTCAGGAAAGTGACCTGATCTCTCAGGTCCAGGCTGGCAAGCTCGATTTCCTGAAGGTCAGCGCCAGCCTGCTCGAGCGTTTTCATCCCGCATACAAGGTACTCAACCTGCCCTTCACCTTGCGCGATCGCGAACACTGGCTGCGGGTGACGAGTGCCGATGTCGGCCGCGACATCCTCGCGACGACCACCCCCGCCGGTCTTGTCGGATTGACCTATTACGATGCCGGCGCGCGCAGCTTCTATGGCAAGAAACCGATCAATCACCCCGATGATCTCAGGGGCATGAAGATTCGTATTCAACCGTCGGAAACCATGACGAAACTGCTGCAGCTGTTCGGCGCGGAAGGCGTCGAACTGGCCTGGAGCAATGTCTATGTGGCACTCAAGTCAGGTGTGGTGGATGGCGCCGAGAACAGCGTCGTAGCGTTGATCGTCGGCCGGCATGGCGAAGTGGCGACGCACTATTCGTTCGATGAGCACACGATGATTCCCGACGTGCTGCTCGTGGGGACCGAACGGATGAACGCGTTCACGCCGCGCCAGCGTGACATCCTGCGCGAGGCTGCAACGGCGTCGTATCATCACATGAACGGTCTGTGGGAAGCCTTCGAGATGAAAGCCCGCGCTGAGGTCCAGCAGATGGGCGTGACTTTCGTCCGCCCGGACAAGACGCCCTTCATTGCAAAGGCTGCGCCCCTCGCCGACATCTATGCCGGCGAGGATGCATCGCGTCTCTTGCTGCGCAGGATCGCGCAGGCCTGACGGTTTACTTTACGCCAAGCAGTTCGACTTCGAAGATCAGCGTTGCGTTCGGCGGAATGACGCCGCCGGCGCCGCGAGCGCCATAGCCGAGATCCGGCGGGATGATCAGCGTGCGCTTGCCACCGACCTTCATGGTGGCGACACCTTCGTCCCAGCCCCTGATCACGCGACCGGCGCCGATCGGGAATTCGAACGGCTCATTGCGATCGACCGAGGAGTCAAATTTCTTGGTCTTCTGGCCGTTCTCATATAGCCAGCCCGTATAGTGCATCACGCAGGTCTGGCCGCGGGCCGGCGTCGCGCCGGTGCCAACCTTGGTGTCTTCGATCTTGAGGCCTGAAGCTGTGGTCATGGTCTTTCCTGCGGCTTGCGCCATAGCTGGGGATTGCGACACATCGGAGAGGGCGGAAGTCGTGATCGCGCCGAGAGCAATGGCCGAGACGGCGATGGCGCGGGAAAGGCTTCTCATGGTGTGTCCTGCATGCTGGGTGAGCGAGACTGAAGCTATGCCTCGTGAGCCCGCGAGGATGCAAGACCGATCAATGCGGTTTCGCGCGCAGCGCCAACTGGGCCTTGTAATTGTCCAGCAGGTGCGCAGCCAATGAAAAGGCGTCATCGCGCGACATCTCGGCTGGCCGGTCCGCCGTATGCGCTGCCACGACCTTGGACGAGAAACTGCGAAGAATGCGGTCGATAGCTGCCTGCATGAAGAACTCCCGGTAGCTATTGCAAACCCATCGACTTTGGGATGGTTCCAATCCGTCGCCGATCTGGTCGCTGAGGTTCAACGTCGCACCGCAGCATAAAATCCTGCCGCTGCGGCTTCCCCAACCGATAAAGCCCCCTCGTTCATGGCAAATTACTGACGATCGCGCGCCGAGCTTATGACGGCGAAAGCCCGGCCTATATCCCGCGATATCCCGGCGCCGGCCCCGGCGTCCCACAGCACCGCCATGCATTGCTGATTTTCGCAATTTGTTGATGCATGCGCGGGCAACGCGCTGTAAACCGCTGCGGTGCTTCGGCCCGTCCGGTAACCGCTAGGCGTGCGGCCAAGCTCATTCAGCCAACCCCGAGATAGAAAGCGACAAGGCTCGTTCATGAGCGGATTCAAATCACCCAGCTTCGCCGATCGTCAGAAAGCCGCTCAGGACGCACGCAAGAACATTGTGGCCAAGTTCAAGGCAGCGCCGGGCCTCGACGATCCCGAAGTGAAGGCACGTATGGCCGAGCGCGCCGCCCAAGCGACTGCCCAGGCTGAGAAAAAGGCCGCTCGAGAGGCTGAAAAAGCTGCTGAAAAGGCCCGTGCAGCCGAAGAAGCCGCCGCCCAAATCGCTCGCATCGCTCGTGAAAAGGAAGAGGCGGAAGCCGCCAAGGC
>JAEXHR010000287.1 GCA_023449855.1 Pseudomonadota bacterium
CCCTTGGCGCGCTCCTCACCATGAGGGCAGAGTGTAGGGCTCAACCCGTGTTTGGCTTAGTGCGTCCGTGCCAGACAGAACGCCACCACCTGCTCCAGCGCCGTCTTCATCGGCGAGGGCGGGAACAGCGCCAGCGCATCCACGGCCATGGCGCCGTAATGCTGCGCGCGGCTGATCGTGTCTTCCAGCGCGCGGTGCTTGGTCATCAGGCCGATGGCGTGATCGAGATCGCCGTCGCCGATCTCGCCGCGTTCCAGCGACTTGATCCAGAACTCGCGCTCGGCATCGTTGCCGCGGCGGAAGGCGAGCACGACGGGCAGCGTGATCTTGCCCTCGCGGAAATCGTCGCCGACATTCTTGCCGAGCTTGGCGGCCTTGCCGCCGTAATCGAGCACGTCGTCGATGAGCTGGAAGGCGATGCCGAGATTCATGCCGACCGAGCGACACGCGGTCTGCTCCGCCTTCGGACGGTTCGCGATGACAGGGCCGACCTCGCAGGCGGCGGCGAACAGCTCAGCCGTCTTGCCACGGATCACGGCGAGATATTCGTCTTCGGTGGTCGCGGTGTTCTTGGCGGCGGCGAGCTGCATCACCTCGCCTTCGGCGATGGTCGCCGCAGCCGACGACAGGATGTCCAGCGCGCGCAGCGAGCCGACCTCGACCATCATGCGGAAGGCCTGGCCGAGCAGGAAGTCACCCACCAGCACCGAGGCCTCGTTGCCCCACAGCATGCGGGCGGACAGCTTGCCGCGGCGCAGTTCGCTCTGGTCGACCACGTCGTCATGCAGCAGCGTGGCGGTGTGCATGAATTCGACGGCGGCGGCGAGCTTGATGTGGCCGTCGCCGGTGTAGCCGGTGAGATTGGCCATCGCCAGGGTCAGCATCGGGCGCAGGCGCTTGCCGCCCGAGGAGATCAGGTGGTTGGCGACTTCGGGGATCATGGTGACGTCGGAGCCGGTGCGCGACAGGATGGTCGCGTTCACGCGCTCCATGTCAGGAGCGACGAGGCTGACGAGCTGGTCGATCGACGCCGTTGCGTGACTCTCGAAAGGAACAATGACCGCCACGCTGTAGTCTCCGAATTGCAGAATCTTCGCGCTGACGGCCGTGGCCGGCCGGCGCGCACGCCCTGATAGGCCGAATTCGCGCGGAAATCATGTAAATTCATGCGCAGACAGGCCGATTAGACAATATGTCCGCAGAATAGGAACTGCGCAGGGACGCGGCAAGGGCTAGGGGAACTGGATCAAATCCGGATATACCGGGCGTGAAACGGGGAATGGTGGTCAATTGCGCGAAATTTTGCGGACAAATGACATGGTATTGGTCTCGGCGGTGGGAGCGCTGCTGGACGGCGCCAATATCCATCACCTGGTGCTGGACCAGAATATGAGCGTTCTGGAAGGCTCGCTCGGGGTCATTCCGCGCCGGATTCTCGTGCATGAGGACGATGCGAGGCAGGCCCGTGCGCTGCTGACCGAAGCCGGGCTCGCGCATGAATTGCGCGCAGAGGGCGAGTGATGCGGGAGGCTGTCGCAACCACCGACGACCGGGTGCTGGGCGGCACGTTGCTGCTGCGGCAGCCGGCCTCCGGTCATCGCGCCGGCCACGATGCGATCCTGCTGGCGGCGGCGACCTCGGCGCGGCCGGGCCAGCGGGTTGTGGATTTCGGTGCCGGCGTCGGCACGGCGGGACTTTCTGTCGCCAAACGTGTGGCGGGCCTCTCGCTCGCCCTGATCGAGATCAATCCGCACTTCGCCGATCTCGCGCGCCACAATGCCGAGGCCAATGGCCTGGCCGCCGATGTGATCACGCTCGACCTTGCGGCCAGTGCCGAGACTTTCTCCGTCGCCGGCCTGCCGCCCGACAGCGCCGATGTCATCCTGATGAATCCGCCCTTCAACGATCCCGCGCGTCATCGCGCCTCGCCGGACAAGACGCGCGAAGTCGCGCATGTCGCGACCGACAATACGCTTGCGAGCTGGATTCATGCCGCACGCCGCGTACTCAGATCGAGTGGCGTGCTGACCATGATCTGGCGCGCCGACGGGATCGCGGATGTGCTCAACGCTCTCGATCGCGGTTTCGGCTCGCTCGCGCTGATGCCCGTGCATGGCGATGCATCGGCGCCGGCGATCAGGATACTCGTGCGTGCAGTGAAAGGGGGGAGGGCGCCTGCGGCAATTCACCCCGGCATCGCGTTACGGGATGCGAAGGGAGCGCCCGATGCCCATATCCAGCAAATTCTGGCGGGGCAGGCAGTGCTGCCATGGGCAGGACTTTAGAGGCTTCGCTGTGAGCGATGCGCCGGTGTCTGTTTGTCCGGTGTCTGTTATTGAGGAGCCGTTTCGGAATGCTTCTGCGGCGACGACGTGAAGTGGATCGCCGTGAGCAGCGCGCCGAAGATCAGCATCAGCAGATAAATCTTCATGTCCACTCCCGCTGCGCGTTTGGCATTATGGTTTGCAAACGCTGAAAGTCTCTGCCGGTTCAATGACACGCGCGTGATAACGTAGGGTTAATGTCGAGGTAACGACGTATGAGCGAATCGAGTCTGAAAGCGGCGATCTCAAGGCTGCTGCCCGCGCGTTTCCGTCGCGCGACATCGGTTGTCCCGGTGGTCCGTCTGTCCGGCACCATCGGCGCAGTGACGCCGCTGCGGCCCGGCATGTCGTTGGCGGGCATCGGCAAATTGCTGGATAAAGCCTTTGCGACGAAGAACGCGAAAGCTGTTGCATTGGTGGTGAATTCGCCCGGAGGCTCGCCGGTGCAATCACGGCAAATTTATCTGCGCATCCGCCAGCTCGCGGCCGAAAAGAAGCTGCCGGTGTTCGTCTTCGTCGAGGATGTCGCCGCATCCGGCGGCTACATGATCGCCTGCGCGGGCGATGAGATTTTCGTCGATCCGTCATCCATCACCGGCTCCATCGGCGTGGTCGGTGGCACCTTCGGCTTCCAGGACATGATCAAGAAGATCGGCGTCGAGCGCCGCCTCTATACGGCGGGCGAACACAAGGCGACGCTGGATCCGTTCCTCCCGGAAAATCCCGACGATGTCGCCCGGCTGAAATCGCTCCAGCGGGAAATCCACGCGATCTTCATCGGTCTCGTGAAGGAGAGTCGCGGTGCGCGTCTGAAAGGGCCGGAGGACGAGCTGTTCTCGGGCGCCTACTGGGCCGGCGAAAGGTCTGTCGAATATGGTCTCGTCGATGCCATCGGCGATCTCCGCTCGGTGCTGCGCTCGCGCTACGGCGACGAGGTGAAGATGCCGGTGATCGCGCAGCCCACGGGCATGCTGTCGAACCTGCTCGGCCGCAAATCCTCCAGCGGCGCGCATCTGGAGCTCGGCGCTTTCGCGGATCTGCCGGACCAGATTGTGTCGACGCTGGAAACCCGAGCGCTGTGGTCGCGCTACGGGTTTTGAGCCCACTCCGCTCCTCATGGTGAGGAGCGCGCCCCTCGGCGCGCGTCTCGAACCATGAGCTGGCCTGGCGCCGGCGCGTGTTGCCATCCTTCGAGACGCGCGCGTTGCGCGCTCCTCAGGATGAGGACGGAGTTTATGGCCGTCCCGCAAATCGCCATTGTTCCGCGTCAGCAGTTGAGCGAAATTGCCGGGAAGGGGGCTCGTCATGAGCAAGGACAATAAAATGCCGCCGCTGGTCGCCATTGCTGGAGCGCTCGGAAGCGCCGCCGTGGTTCGCTGGGCCTATCGCACCGTGAAGCGCGTGAACAAAGAGCTGGATGAAGCCCGTCAGGCCCGCATGGCCGCCGAACCGGCCGCCCCCGAAGCCAGGACGCTCCGCCGCGATCCTGTGACTGGCGCATATCGGCCGGGGTAACTCCGGCCTTTCCTTCACCTCTCCCCACCGGGG
>JAEXHR010000294.1 GCA_023449855.1 Pseudomonadota bacterium
GAGGGGGACCTGAGCGAAGCGAAGGTCGGGTGGGGTGCCCCGCGTGACATCGGGGTGTGGGGCAGCCCCACCCGTCCCGTTTGTTCGCTGCGCTCTCAAACGCGCCTGCCCTCCCCACGGCGCGGCATGCGCCGCTTGGGGGAGGGAAAGAAGCGTTACGCCGCCCTCGGCACGTAGAGCGCGCGGCGCTTGCCTTCCAGCGGCAGTGAGATGCACACCACCGTGCCGACATCGGGCTTGGAGCGCAGTTTCATCGCGCCGCCATGCAGGCCGGTCAGCGACTTGGCGATGGCGAGGCCGAGGCCGGATCCGTGATAGGTCTTGGTGAGCTGGCTCTCGACCTGCTCGAACGGACGTCCCAATCGCTTGAGCGCATGCGGCGCGATGCCGATGCCGCTGTCGGCGATGATCAGCGCGACCGAATTCTTCATCACGCGGCTGCGCACGGTGACGCGTCCACCGTCGGGCGTGAACTTCACGGCGTTGGACAGAAGATTGACGAGGATCTGCTTGATGGCGCGCCGGTCGGCCACCACCGGTACATCGGCGGCGATATCGGCGCCGAGCGTGAGGTTCTTGGCTTCGGCGCGGCCGGAGACGACGCGCAGCGATTCCGACAGGATCTGGCCGAGATCGAGCGGCTCGAGATCGAGCTTCATGCGGCCGGCCTCGATCTTCGACATGTCGAGAATGTCGTTGATTACCTCCAGCAGGTAGTGACCGCTGGTCAGAATGTCGTGGCAGTATTCCGAATATTTCTCCGAGCCGAGATGGCCGAACATGCCGCTGCCCATGATCTCGGAGAAGCCGATGATGGCGTTGAGCGGCGTGCGCAGCTCGTGGCTCATATTGGCGAGGAATTTCGACTTGGTGGCGTTGGCTTCTTCGGCGCGGGTCTTTTCGTCGGAATATTTTTGCGCGAGATCGGCGAGTTCGAGCGCCTGTTTCTCGAGCGCCGCCTGCGAGTGCTTGAGATCGATCACCGAGGCGCGCAGGCGCAGATCGTTGTCGACCAGCTTCTGCTCGTGTTCCTTGATGCGGGTGATGTCGGTGCCCACCGAAACGTAGCCGCCGTCCTTGGTGCGGCGCTCGCTGATATGCAGCCAGGTGCCGTTTTCGAGCTGTGCCTCGAAGGTGCGGGCGCCCTGCGCAGCGCCGGCGGCGTCCGCAAGGCGGGAGCGCACTTCGGGCATGCTGCCGACTTCGAGCACGGTCTCGTAGGGCGTGCCCGGCTTAACCGCGGAATCCGGCAGCTTGTGCAGGCGCTGGAAGTGCGAATTGCACAGCACGAGGCGGTCGTCGGCATCCCACAGCACGAAGGCTTCCGGGATCGTCTCGATGGCGTCGCGCAGGCGCACATCGGCTTCGACGCTCTTCTGCGCAAGGCTCTTCTGCTCGGTCACGTCGATGGCGATGCCGATCAGATGCTGGCTGCCGTCGCTCTGGCCGGCCACGAGTTCGCAGCGCAGTTGCAGCCAGATCCAGTGGCCGTCGCTATGCTGCATGCGGAAGGTCTGGTCGATGTAATCGATCTGCTGCGAGACCAGTTGATCGGCAATCTCGAACAGGTTGATGTCTTCCGGACGCACCAGCGCGTTGACTTCACCGAAGGTCAGAAGGTCGCTGCGGCTGTCGAGGCCGAGCATGGTGAACATCGACTGCGACCAGAAAATCCGCCCGCGTGAGAGATCCCAGTCCCACAATCCGCAGCGGCCGCGATTGAGTGCGGTGTCGATGCGGCCACGCACCGCATCGTTGATGGCGTCGCCTTCGCGGGCGCGGGTCGATTGCCAGTGGAAGGCGAAGCCGAGGATCAGCACCACGAAGCCGGTGGTGGCGGAGAGGGTGATCGACAGCGCCGATTCCGATCGCCAGATCGAATCGTTGTTCTCCTGCAGCACGACGATCTGGCCGGGCAAAGCGCGCACGACGCGGCGGGTGGCGAGGGCGTGACTGCCGTCGGCGAGAGCAACGTCGAACACATCGGTCCGCTGGCTCTGCGCCGACATGTTCTGCACGGCGCTGAGGATATCGAGGATGTGCCTGTTGTCGTCGTCGGGCACATCGGTCGGCACACGGGCGATGACGCTTTGATCGGAGCCGAGCACGATCACATGGCGGCTAGGTGCGATGCCCCAGGCAGGGATCAGGCTTGGCAGCAGGGCTTGCAGCTTTTCGATCGCTGCGGGCCGATCCTGCCGGACGGCGCCGTTGCGATCGAGGCGTTCGGCGACCATGTCGCCGAGGGCGGCAAGGTCACGCTTGAGCGAGGCCTGCTTCTGTCGGCTCTGATCGACGACCTGCACGAAGGCGCCGAAGAAGATGGTGATGAGGAAGGCGATGATCAGCGTGGGGACGGCGCGACGGAGTGCGGGCTCTGCAATGAGCAGCCGGTGATAAGCCGGCTTCGCCATCGATTGCGCCAATCCTTTGATCGAATCGGATTGGACGCATGCGTTGTCCGCATGCGCACGCGACATACTTTGCCCCCTCGGAAAATGTGCAGTGTCGATCGAACCCCAAACGCCCCGCCACTTCGAATCGACAACCCAATATGAATCCACTTTCCGAGCACTGTCGAGAGTCAACGAAACGTTAACGTGAAATAAATGCTATCCAATGGAAACTCAGTGCGCGTTCGGACTCAAAAACGAGTCCGAAACGCGAACGCCTCTCGTCATTGCGAGGAGCGAAGCGACGAAGCAATCCAGTTCTTGGCCAAAGAGCTGGATTGCTTCGCCCAAACGAATTGCTACGCAATTCGTCAGGGCTCGCAATGACGGCTGATGGTGATGCCTCGTTGTGCGCGCGTTACAGCGTCACCACGATCTTGCCGAGATGCTTGTTGGCTTCCATGTGATCGAAGGCCGTTGCGATCTCGGCGAACGGATAAACCTTGTCGATCGGGAGCTTCAGCCTGCCGCTCTCGACGGCCGGCCAGATGTCGGCGCGCACCGCGCTGAAGATGTCGCGAATCTCCTGCATCGATCGCGTGCGAAAGGTGACGCCGATATAGCTGATGCGCCGTGCCGCATGCAGATCGAAATTGAAATCGCCATGGGTGCCGCCGAGGCGGCCGACATTGACGATGCGGCCGCGCACCCTGGTCGCCTTCAGGTTCTGGTTGGCGACGGGGCCGGAGATCTGGTCGACGATCAGATCGACGCCGTCGCCACCCGTGGCCTTGAGCACCTCATCGACCCAGCCAGCCTCTTTCGAATCCACGGCGAGATCGGCGCCGAATTCGCCGAGACGGCCGCGGCGTGCCGCGTGGGTCGATGAGCCGATCACCGGTTTTGCGCCCTTAAGCTTGGCGATCTGCAGTGCCATCAGGCCGACGCCGGAGCTGGCGCCCTGGATCAGCACGGATTGTCCGGCCTGTAATCCGCCGACGGTGACGAGCGCATTGTGCATCGTCGTCAGAGCGATGGGCAGGGTACTCGCAATCTCGAAGCCCATGCCGGGCGGGATGTGGAACAGGCGACCATGATCGGTCACCGTATATTCCGCAAAGGCTGCGCCGCCCGAACCCATCACGCGCTCGCCAACCGTGAAGCCTTTTGCCTCCGGTCCAAGCTCCGCGATCTCGCCGGCCCATTCCATGCCGAGCACGGTGCCGACGCCGCCGGCCGCGCCATGCACATGGCCCTTGGTCATGCCGAGATCGGCGCGGTTGAGACCGCAGGCCTTGACCTTGACCAGCACCTGCGTGCCCGTGGGTTTTGGCGCAGCGATGTCGGTGATGGCAGCGCCCTTGTCCGTAAAGACGTAAGCTTTCATGGTGCGATCACTCCGCGGCCTGACGCTGGCCGCCCGACAGCATCGCGTCGAGGCGACCGCGGATGATGGTCTCGGCCTCACGCATGATGCGCGACACCAGCTCCTGGCACGACGGGATGTCGTCGATCAGGCCCTGCACCTGGCCGGCCGACCAGATGCCATCCTCGCTGTCACCGGTGGAATAGACCAGCTTGCCGCGGGCGCCGGCCACGAGATCCTTGATCTGCTCGAAGGTCGCGCCTTCTTTCTCCATGGCCACCACCTGCTGGCTCACCGCATTCTTGGCGACGCGCGAGGTGTTGCGCATGGTGCGGAAAATGAGATCGGTGGCGCGTTCGTCATTGGCGACGATGCGCTCCTTCACCAGCTGATGGATCGGGCTCTCCTTCGTGCACATGAAGCGCGTGCCCATATTGATGCCCTCGGCACCGAGCGCGAGTGCGGCCACAAGCCCGCGGCCATCGCCGAAACCGCCCGAGGCGATCATCGGGATCTTGATCTTGTTGGCGGCGGCCGGGATCAGGATCAGGCCGGGGGTATCGTCCTCGCCGGGATGGCCCGCGCATTCGAAACCGTCGATGGAGATGGCGTCGACGCCCATGCGCTCGGCGGAGAGCGCGTGGCGCACGCTGGTGCATTTGTGGATCACCTTGACGCCGTGCTTGCGGAATTCGTCCACATGCTCCTGCGGCTTGTTGCCGGCGGTCTCCACCACCTTGATCCCGGCCTCGATGATGGCCTGGCGATATTCGGCATAGGGCGGCGGCTTGATGGTCGGCAGGATGGTCAGGTTCACGCCGAACGGCTTGTCGGTCATGTCGCGGGTGCGCGCGATTTCCTTGGTCAGATCTTCCGGCGTCGGCTGGGTGAGGGCGGTGATCAGGCCCAGCGCGCCGGCATTGGCGACGCCTGCAACGAGCTCGGCGCGGCCGACCCACTGCATGCCGCCCTGGACGATCGGGTGCTCGACGCCGACGAGTTCGGTGAAGCGTGTCTTGATCATGGTGTTTCGTTTCCTCTTGTTCTTGTCCTGGGAGCTTGTTCGCGGCGGAGGATGCCGGGGGCACGCGGCAATGTCTACCGCGTCCGGGCATGGCCCCATGCATGGACAAATCCACATCGCAGACATTCCGCAGAGCGAATTGCGATCGCTGGAACTGGCACGGCGAACATGCTTTTGTTGGCGCCATGACCAAGACGACCACCAAGCCGGCGACTGAGCCGACCCCGCAACAGATCGAGCAGCTCACGCGCGCCTTCGAGCGGTTCACGCGAAAATTCAAAGTGGCCGAAGCCGCCGCAGCCGCCGACAATGCGCTCAATGCCCTGGATGCGCAGACGCTGGTCTATGTCGAGGAACATCCAGGCTGCCTGATGGGCGACGTCGCGCGCTATCTCAATGTCGCCATGACCACCATGTCCTCTGCCATCGACCGTCTGGTGAAGAAGGCGCTCGTCGAGCGTCGCCGCCCCGAGGACAACCGCCGTTCCGTGGCGCTCACCGCCACCGACAAGGGGCGGGGGGCGGTCGAGGATCTGGCCGCCGGCTACCGCGCCGCCTGCCAGATGATGCTGCGCTCCCTCGACCCGCCCGAGCGTAACGAGTTGATCCGGCTCACAGAAAAAATTGCTGACAACGAATCTTGAACATTACGAAGTTCGTATTATCTTGAGCGTGCCGCCGGCCCGTAAGGCTGGCTCCTGACGGAGGCGCTCATGGCCATCGCCATCAACGGTACGGACTACCCGCTGCCCGACGATCCCCGGGTTTCCCTCCTCGATCATCTGCGCGAGCGTGTCGGCCTCGCCGGCACCAAGCTCGGCTGCAATCAGGGCGCCTGCGGGGCCTGCACCGTCATAATCGACGGCCAGCGGGTGTTGTCCTGCCTGACGCTGGCCGTGCAGGCCGACGGTCGATCCGTCACCACGATTGAAGGTCTTGGCGATGAGAGCGCGCTGCATCCGTTGCAGCAGGCCTTCATCACCCATGACGGCCTGCAATGCGGTTATTGCACCCCCGGCCAGATCTGCTCGGCCATCGCCATGATGGACGAGTTGCGCCGCGGCGATCCCAGCTACGTCACCTCCGATCTCGCAGCAGGACCTGACGGCACGCTCCGTGAGGAAATTCGCGAGCGCATGAGCGGCAATCTGTGTCGTTGCGGCGCGCATAACGGAATCGTTGAAGCCATCGAAGGCCAGTTGATCGGAGCCGCCGCATGACGCCGTTCCACTATCATCGCGTGACGGACGCGGCCGAAGCCCTCGCACTCGCCGATGCCGGCCAATGCCGTTTCCTCGGCGGTGGCACCAATCTCGTCGACCTGATGCGGCAGAATATCGAAGCGCCCGCCGCGCTGGTGGATGTCAGCCGCATGCCGGCCTCCATCGAGGAAGAGGGCAATGGCGGCCTCGTGATCGGCGCGGCGGTCCGCAACAGCGCATTGGCGGCGCATCCTGTCGTGCGCGCGCGCTATCCCATGCTGTCCCGCGCCTTGCTGGCGGGCGCCTCCGGGCAAATCCGCAACATGGCCACGGTCGGCGGCAATGTGCTGCAGCGGACGCGCTGCGCCTACTTCTACGATGCGGCCGGATCGCGCTGTAACAAGCGTCAGCCCGGCGCCGGTTGCGATGCCATTGAAGGCTTCAGTCGCAATCACGCGATCCTCGGTGCATCCGAACACTGCATCGCGACGCATCCCTCCGACATGTGCGTCGCGCTCGCCGCGCTGGATGCGACGGTGCATCTCGCCAGCGCCGCCGGCACGCGGCACATTCCGCTGGTGGATTTCCATCAACTGCCCGGCACCACACCGGATATCGAGACGGTGCTGCGTCCGGGCGAACTGATCACCGCCATCACCATCGCGCCGAGCGCCGCCGCCGCGCATTCGCGCTATCGCAAGGTGCGTGATCGCTCGAGCTATGCTTTCGCGCTCGTCTCCGTCGCCGCAGGGCTTGATGTCGCTGATGGCCGTATTCGCGACGTCAGGATTGCGCTCGGCGGCGTCGCTGCAAAACCATGGCGCGCTTTCCGCGCCGAGGACGTTATGCGCGGCGAGGCTCCCACGCGTGACAACTTCCTCCGCGCGGCCGAAGCCGAACTCGCTGCGGCAAAGCCCACCGAAGCCAACACTTTCAAGGTCGAACTCGCCAAGCGAACCATCGTCGCCGTTCTCGGCGAACTGGCAGGAGAACACGCATGAGCAAGTTGCAGAATGCGATCGTCGGCGGTGTCCGTACGGCCATGGGCTATGTGCCATCGAGCTGGCTGCCGGGCGGCACGCCCGATCCCTTGATCGACAAGCGCGTGGCGCTCGGCACACAGCAGTCGCGTATCGACGGTCCCGACAAGGTGCGGGGCGCCGCGCGCTTCGCCGCCGAAGTGCCGATGGATCGGCTCACTTATGCGGCTTTCGTGCACTCAACCATCGCGCGCGGAAAGATCGCCCAGCTCGATCTGTCGGCGGCCGAAGCCGCGCCCGGCGTCGTGCTGATCATGACCCATCGCAATGCGCCGAAGCTCGCATTGCCGCCGCCGATCGGCCTCACCAATCTCAAGGCCGCCGGCAACAATATTCTGCCGGTGATGCAGGATGCGGAAATCCGCTGGAACGGCCAGACGGTCGCCGTCGTGCTGGCCGAGACGCAGGAACAGGCCGATCACGCCGCCTCGTTGATATCAGTGCAATATGAGCGTGCCATTCCCCGTACGCGCTTCGATGAGGCGAAGGCGCATGCGCAGACGCCGGACTCGCTGATGATCGAGCCCAACCGGCTCAAGCGCGGCAACGGCGATGCGGCGTTCACGGCAGCGGCGGGCCGTGTCGATGCGGTCTATCGCACGCCCTGGCACAATCACAATCCGATCGAGCCCAATGCGGCCACCATCGCCTGGGATGGCGACCGCCTGATCGTTCATGACGCGACACAGGGGATTAACGGCACTGCCGGGTCGCTCGCAAAGGTGTTCGGTATCAAGGAAACCCAGATCCATGTCAGCTCGCCCTATGTCGGCGGCGCATTCGGCGGCAAGGCGCTGTGGGATCACCAGATCCTCGGCGCCGCAGCGGCAAAGCTCGCCCGTCGCCCGGTGCGGATCGCACTGTCACGCGCGAGCATGCATCGCCTGATCGGTGGCCGCTCGCAGACCGAGCAACGCGTGGCACTCGCCGCCGCAGCCGATGGCAAGCTGACGGCGATCCTCCATCACGGCTATTCCGTCAAGCAGCCGCACAGCGCCTGCGACGAAGCCTTTACGCTGGCCAGCCGCTCGCTCTATGCCTCTGAAAGCCACGACATCGTGCAGCACACGCTCGATCTCGATATCCTCGCCAATACATTTATGCGCGCGCCCGGCGAAGCCGTGGGCACTTTCGCTATCGAGAGCGCGATGGATGAGCTGGCGCATGAACTTGGTATCGATCCGATCGCCTTGCGCCGACGGAACATCGGCGGGAGCGATCCGGCCAGCGGCGCGCCGCATTCGCAGAGCGATCTCATGCTGGCCTATGAACTCGGTGCCAAGCGTTTCGGCTGGGAGCGCCGCGTGGCGAAGCCGCGATCGCGTCAGGACGGTGAATGGCTGATCGGCATGGGCTGCGCCACCGGCTCTTTTCCTTACGCGCGCATGCCCGGCATGTCGGCAAAAATCACTATCGACAGCAATGGGCACGCGACGGTGGCCAGCGCCGCGCATGAGATGGGCATGGGCACCACCACGGTGCAGCGACAGCACGCTGCGGACCGCCTCGGCCTGCCGCTGGACCACGTGTCGGTCAGGATCGGTGACACCAGCCTGCCATTCGCGAGCTTTGCCGGCGGCTCGTCGCAGACGGCCTCGCTCGGCGCGGCGATCAACGCAGCCAGCACGAAGCTCGCCGGCGACCTGCTGCGCCTTGCCGGCAACGACACACCGCTCGCGGGTCTGCGGGCGAGCGAAGTCGAATTCGCCGATCATGGCTTGCGAAAAATCGGCGAGCCGTCGCGCTACGAAAGCTTCGTGTCGATCCTCAAGCGCGCGGCACGCAGCGAGATCAGTGCGATAGGCGAGAGCGGGGCGCCGCTGGAAATGCTGAAATTCTCCATGCATAGCCGCTCGGCGATCTTCTGCGAATTGCGGGTTAGCGATGTGACCGGTGAAATCCGGATCAACCGTCTGGTCGGCGCCTTCGATTGCGGCCGCATCCTCAATCCCAAGACGGCGACGAGCCAGTTCAAGGGCGGCATGATCATGGGCATCGGCATGGCGCTCACCGAGGAGACGCTGCTCGATCCGCGCAGCGGCCGCATCATGAGCGCATCCATGGCCGACTATCACGTGCCGGTTCACATGGACGTGCCTGACATCGATGTCCTGTGGACCGATATTCCGGATCCGCGTACCCCGATGGGCGCACGCGGCATCGGCGAGATCGGCATCGCTGGCGTCGCCGCCGCCATCGCCAATGCGGTGTTCAACGCCACCGGCAAGCGTGTCCGCGAGCTGCCGCTCACGCCGGACAAGTTGTTTCAAGGGGGGCTGTAGGGCGGATTACGCTTCGCTCATCCGCCCGACGACAGGCCGCCCGATGAACCATCCGGCACGGTGCCGGCACAAATGAAGCGACGCGACCGGCGTCGTTCGAAAGGACATATCCCATGATGACTTCACACAAGGCTTTTGTGGCAGTCGCCGGTCTGGCGGCGTGCTATCTCGCGGCGGCCACACCGGCATCCGCTCAATCGGCATTCGCGGGCATGCACGGCGCCTGGTCGGGCTCGGGCACGATCTCTCTTTCCGACGGATCGAAGGAACGGCTGCGCTGCCGCGCCAGCTATCGAGTCTCGGCGGGTGACAGCGCGCTGCAGCAATCGCTGCGTTGCGCCAGCGACAGCTACAAGTTCGAACTGAGCAGCGACGTGGTGAGCGAGGGCGGTCGGGTATCTGGCTCCTGGAGCGAGACCTCGCGCGGCATCAGCGGCAGCCTGCAGGGCCGCGCCAGCGGCGGCCGCATCAATGTTGTGGCCGACTCGCCGGTCTTCACCGCGAATATCACGCTGACGACCACCGGCAACAAGCAGTCGGTCTCTATCACCTCGGAAGGCGATATCCGCCAGGTCTCGATCGCGATGGTGAAGGGGTAGCTTTCTCAGCCGTCATTGCGAGGAGCGCAGCGACGACGCAATCCAGAGACCGCGTAAAGAAAGAACTGGATTGCTTCGTCGCAAGGGCTCCTCGCAATGACGAGCCTGTGGCGTTAATCGTGTGAATGACCTTCAGATTTCAGGGTGAGTTGAGCGCAGGCCTCGTTCACTCCGAAGCATCCAGCAGCACCCACAGGCGTGCGATCCTGCCATCGACGATCTCGGCAACATCGGCGCCGGTGACCGCGACGGGGCCATTCTTCGGCCCGGCATGCCAGGCCAGATGCGCCAGGCCGTGATGGCCGTTGGCTTTTCCGATCGGCACGAAAGCAAAATCGGGTCCGAACCGTTCGAGCAGTTTATCGACCGTCTTCGAGATGTTGTCCCGTCCTTGCACGATGTCGGTCGGCTCCAGCAGCAACGGTTCGGCTGCGTAGATCTCCGCGATCACCTTGTCGCGTTTCGCAGCGTCGCGTTCGCTGAAGACGCGCTCGATGTTCGAGCGCAGGAGGTGATCGTAGTCCGGTTCATGGAGTGGCATGGCGTTGTCCTTGGCGATGTTCGATCGCGACATGTGCGAATGAATTGAGGAAGCGGTCGGCCGATATGCGGGGGCATATC
>JAEXHR010000334.1 GCA_023449855.1 Pseudomonadota bacterium
GTCCTGCGCTGCAGCCAGCGAGTCCATCGCCGCCTGCGGCGTCTTCGCACCGGACGATGCATCGCCGATGTTCTGCCACCACAGCTGCGCCAGCTTCGGATAATCCGGGATGTTGTTGCCCGTGGGCGACCACTGCACGCGAGCCGGCGAGCGATAGAACTCGATCAACCCGCCGAGCTTCGGCGCACGTTCGGTGAAGGATTTATCCCAGATGTCGCTCTCGCGGATGAAGGTGAGACCGACATGGCTCTTCTTCAGCGATACCGACTTCGAGGTGATGAATTGCAGATAGAGCCAGGCGGCCTTGCGGCGATCCGGCGGCGTCGACTTGAGCAGCGTGCCCGAGCCCACATCCTGATAGCCGAGCTTCATGCCTTCCTTCCAATAGGCGCCCTTCGGCGACGGAGCCATGCGCCACTTCGGCGTGCCATCGGCATTCATCACTGGCAGACCGGGCTTCACCATGTCGGCGGTGAAGGCGGTGTACCAGAACATCTGCTGCGCGACATTGCCCTGCGCCGGCACCGGACCGGACTCCGAGAAGGTCATGCCCTGTGCCTGCGGCGGGGCATATTTCTTCATCCAGTCGAGATATTTTACGATCGAATAGACCGCAGCCGGGCCGTTGGTATCGCCGCCGCGCTCGATGGATGAGCCCACCGGACGGCAACCTTCCATGCGGATGCCCCATTCATCGACGGGCAGGCCATTCGGCAGGCCCTTGTCGCCATTGCCGGCCATGGACAGCCAGGCGTCGGTGAAGCGCCAGCCGAGCGACGGGTCCTTCTTGCCATAGTCCATATGGCCATAGACCTTGGTGCCGTTGATTTCCTTGATGTCGTTGGTGAAGAAATCGGCGATGTCCTCATAGGCCGACCAGTTCACGGGCACGCCGAGATCATAGCCATACTTGGCCTTGAACTTGGCCTTGTAGTCCGGATTGGTGAACCAGTCGTAGCGGAACCAGTAGACGTTCGCGAATTGCTGGTCGGGCAGCTGATACATTTTTTTGTCCGGTCCCGTCGTGAAGGACGTGCCGATAAAGTCCTTGATGTCGAGGGTCGGGCTGGTGACGTCCTTGCCTTCGCCACTCATGAAGTCGGTGAGCGAGATGGTCTGGCCGTAGCGGAAATGCGTGCCGATCAGATCGCTGTCGTTGATCCAGCCGTCATAGACATTCTTGCCCGACTGCATCTGGGTCTGCAGCTTCTCGACCACGTCGCCTTCCTGGATCAGGTCGTGCTTCAGCTTGATGCCGGTGATTTCCGAGAACGCCTTGGCCAGCGTGCGCGATTCATATTCATGCGTGGTGATGGTTTCGGAGACGACGTTGATCTCCATGCCCTTGAACGGCGCAGCGGCTTTCTCGAACCACTGCAGCTCCTTGAGCTGATCGGCTTTCGACAAGGTCGAAGGCTGGAATTCGTTGTCGATCCATTTCTGGATGGTGGCGTCATCCGCCCTGGCCGGCGCGGCCAGCAGCGCGGTCGCCGCGATCAGCGCACAGGCGCTGGTCATCATGATGTGGCGCGTCGGGCGACGGGCCTGAGTGGTCAGATGCCTCATTACTTCCTCCCATTTGTTCAGGCCGGGATTATCCCGTGCCTGCAGTCCAGACCGGTCAGACGGTGCGGAAAATCCCCACCGCCGCGACCAGTGAAATCAGAGTGGCGAACCAGAGATTCGAAATTTCAAAGCCTTCCTCGCCGATCGGCAGCGTTGCGATCGGGTCACTTCCGACGAAAGCGATCCACAAGAGATGGATCACCGCGGCCAGGATCAACGACAGGAACAGACGATCGCCGCGCGTGGTCGGAATACGCAGGATGCCGATGCGCTCGGCTTCAGGATAACGGACGGCGAGAACGGTCATGGTTGCGAGCATGATCGCAATCGCCGCGAAGAAGATCGCGGTCGGCGGCGTCCAGGCCATCCATGCGATGTGATCCATGGTCAGACGCTCCCCTGCATATGGCCGTCATTGCGAGCGAAGCGAAGCAATCCAGAAGCCAAGAGCGAAGACTGGATTGCTTCGTCGCTCCGCTCCTCGCAATGACGGCTGAGAGGTTCGAGCTTCATCATCACACCCGCCCCAGCGCGAAACCGCGCGCGATGTAGTTGCGGACGAACCAGATGACGAGCGCTCCGGGGATGATGGTGAGGACGCCCGCCGCGGCCAGCAGACCCCAGTCCATGCCGGAGGCCGACACCGTGCGCGTCATGATCGCCGAGATCGGCTTGGCATTGACCGAAGTGAGCGTGCGCGCCAGCAGCAGCTCGACCCAGGAGAACATGAAGCAAAAGAAGGCGGCGACACCAATGCCGGAGG
Organism: Pseudomonadota bacterium; assembly: GCA_023449855.1. GTDB lineage: Bacteria > Pseudomonadota > Alphaproteobacteria > Rhizobiales > Xanthobacteraceae > Tardiphaga. Next base: position 2,330 of record JAEXHR010000334.1, read on the forward strand.
CGATCAGCGGCATCAGGATCTTCACGAAGAATTTCGGAAACGAATAGCCGTCGAGAAATGCCGTCTCGTCGATCTCGCGCGGCACGCCCGAGACGAACCCTTCGAGGATCCAGACTGCAAGCGGCACATTGAACAGGCAATGCGCCAGCGCCACAGCCCATGGCGTATCGAACAGGCCGACGGCGGAATAGAGATTGAAGAATGGCAACGCGAACACCGCCGGTGGCGCCATGCGGTTCGACAGCAGCCAGAAGAACAGATGCTTGTCGCCGAGAAAGCGATAACGTGAGAAGGCATAGGCTGCTGGCAGCGCGAAACTGATCGACAGCACGGTGTTGATGACAACGTATTTCAGCGAATTGATGTAGCCGGAATACCAGCTCTCATCGGTGAAGATGCGGATATAGTTCTCGAGCGTCGGCTTGTGCGGCCACAGGGTCATGGTCGAGACGATCTCGCCATTCTCCTTGAAGCTCATATTGACGAGCCAGTAAATCGGCAGCAGCAGGAAGATCAGAAACAGCGTCAGGATGATGCGACGGCCGGGGATGGAATTGTTCATGCCGCGCCCTCCGTCTTGGTGCGATCGCTGCCGGCATTGGTCATGACCGTATAGAACACCCAGCAGACGATCAGCACGATGAGGTTATAGACCAGCGACAGCGCCGCCGCCTTGCCGAGATCGAACTGGCCGAGCGCGATCTTGACGAGCTCGATGGAGACGAAAGTGGTCGAATTGCCGGGACCGCCGCCGGTGACGACGAAGGGCTCGGTATAGATCATGAAACTGTCCATGAAGCGCAGCAACACGCCGATCAAAAGAACGCGGTTGAGCTTCGGCAACTGGATGGCGCGGAACACCGCCCAGCGTGAGGCGCCGTCGATCTGTGCCGCCTGGTAATAGGCATCGGGGATGGATTTCAGGCCGGCGTAACAGAGCAGCGCGACGAGGCTGGTCCAGTGCCAGACATCCATCACGATGACCGTGGCCCAGGCGTCGAATTCATTCGACACGTAATTGTAGTCGAAACCGAGTGAATTGAGCGTATAGCCGAGCAGGCCGATATCGGGGCGGCCGAAAATCTGCCAGATGGTGCCGACCACATTCCATGGAATGAGCAGTGGCAGCGCCAGGATCACGAGGCAGGCGGCGACACGCCAGCCCTCACGCGGCATCGACAGCGCGACGACGATGCCGAGCGGCACTTCGATGGCCAGGATAATCGCGGAGAAAGCGAGGTTACGCGCCAGCGAGGCCAGAAAACGCCCGCCGAGATCACTGGAAGGGTCGAGCAGTTCCTTGAACCAGCCGACGCCGTTCCAGAAGAACTGGTTGTTGCCGAAGGTGTCCTGCACCGAATAATTCACCACCGTCATCAGCGGCAGCACCGCCGAGAAAGCGACGATGAGGAACACTGGCAGGACGAGGAACCAGGCTTTGTTGTTGACGGTCTTGTCCATCACTGCGCCCCCTCGATGAGACGGCTGTCCGCATAAACGTGCACCCGTGCGGGATCGAACACCAGCCCGACCTCGTCGCCGCCAATGGAAAGTCCGTCCGGCACGCGCGCCGCAAATTTCACGCCGCCGATGCGGACGCGGGCGAAACGGATGCGGCCGAGATCGTCGATACGCTCCACCTGGGCGGTGAGCAGCTCCGGCGCCGGCGTCGCCACATGGACGAATTCGGGGCGGATACCGATCTCGATCTTCGCACCAGGCGGTAGCGCATCATAGCTGCTGTTCAGTCCGACGACATGGCCGCCGATGCGCGCCTGCCGACCGCTCACCTCCGCAGGAACGATATTCATGCCGGGCGAGCCGATGAAATAGCCAACGAAGGTATGCGCGGGTTTGTCGAACAGTTCCTGCGGCGTGCCGGACTGCACGACGCGGCCGTCATGCATCACCACCACCGTATCGGCGAAGGTCAGTGCCTCGGTCTGGTCATGGGTCACATAAATCATGGTGAGATCCAGCGCACGATGCAGCGCCTTCAGCTTGGAGCGCAGCTCCCATTTCAGCGCGGGATCGATCACCGTCAGCGGCTCGTCGAACAATACGGCGGCCACATCGCTGCGCACGAGACCGCGGCCGAGCGAGATCTTCTGCTTGGCGTCCGGCGTCAGCCGTGTCGCCTTGCGGTTCAGATACGGCGTGAGATCGAGCAGTTCGCCGATCTCGGCGACACGTGCATCGATCTGCGGCTTCGGCATGCCGCGATTCTTGAGCGGGAAAGCCAGGTTCTCGCCGACCGTCATGGTGTCGTAGATCACCGGAAACTGGAACACCTGCGCAATGTTGCGCTTCTGGGTCGGCAGCGGCGTGACGTCGTTGCCGTCGAACAGGATCTGGCCGCGCGTCGGCGTGACGATGCCGGAGATCATGTTGAGCAGCGTGGTCTTGCCGCAACCGGATGGCCCCAGCAGCGCATAGGCGCCGCCCTGCCGCCAGGTCATGGAGATCGGCTTCAGCGCGAATGATTCCGGATCGGCATCATTGCCACTGTAGGATTGCGCGAGATCGACGAGATCGATGCGGGCCATGATTACACTCCCTTTGCGATATCGGGAGCGGCGACCAACCGGTCGCTGCCGTCGAAGACAAACAGGTTGGCGGGATCGAGCACGGCATCGAGCATGTGGCCCGGCTGGAATTCATGCACGCCTTGCAGCACCGCCACCCAGTTCGACGCATCGCGCTTGAGATGGACGAAGCTCTCCGACCCGGTGATTTCGGTGACAGTGACTTCGGCCGGAAATGCGTGACGGCCGGCAATGCCACTGGCGACTTCAAGCTGATGCGCGCGGAAGCCGACACGATAGGCGCCATCAGGGAGCGCCGCATAGAGACCGGACGCCGGCGCATTGGCGCCGCCGGCATAGTGCACCATGCCGTCCTTCTTCTCGATGGCGACCAGATTGAGCGGCGGGTCGGAAAACACCTCGGCCGTCTTGAGGGTCTCCGGATGGCGATAGACTTTCGACGTCACTCCATGCTGCAATACCTTTCCTTCCCAAAGGCACACTGTGCTGCCGCCGAGCAGCAGTGCCTCGGAGGGCTCGGTCGTGGCATAGACGAAGATCGCACCGGATGCTTCGAAGATCTTCGGCAATTCGGTGCGCAGCTCCTCGCGCAGCTTGTAATCGAGATTGGCGAGCGGCTCGTCGAGCAGCACGAGATCGGCGCTCTTCACCAGCGCGCGCGCAATCGCCGTGCGCTGCTGCTGGCCGCCGGAAAGCTGCAGCGGCGTACGCTTGAGATACGGTTCGAGCTTGAGCAGCGCCGCAGCCTCGCGCACGCGCGTCTCGATCTCGGCCTTCGGCTTGCCCTGCACGCGCAGCGGCGAGGCGATGTTTTCATAGACCGTCAGCGAGGGATAGTTGATGAACTGCTGATAGACCATCGCCACCGAACGCTTGCGGATGTCGATGCCGGTGACGTCCTTGCCGTCCACCAGCACGCGGCCTTGCGCCGGTTTGTCGAGGCCGGCAAGCAAACGCATGATCGAGGTCTTGCCGGCCAGTGTCGGGCCGAGCAGCACGCTGAGACTGCCGCGTTCCAAGGTCAGCGAGACGTCGCGGATGGTCGTGACGCCATCGACCATCTGCGAGACGTGATCGAGCGAGACGCTCATGCGCGCGCTCCCGCTACGGCAGATGCGTCGCGATGAGCGACGAGCCATTCGTCGAGCGCCACGATCTCCTCCCCTGACAAACGCAGGCCGAGTTTGGAGCGCCTCCAGACGATATCCTCGGCGCTTACGGCCCATTCATTCGCCATCAGATAGCGCACCTCGCGCTCGGTCAATGTGGCACCGAAGTCGCGGCCGAGATCGGCGGCGGATTTCGCCGATGCGAGAAGTTTTGCAGTGCGGGTGCCATAGGCATGGACGAGACGGCTCGCATGCGCAGCGGTGAGAAACGGATAGTCGCGGCGTATTTCGGCGACCAGCGCATCCACCGACGAGACATCGACATCGCCGCCGGGTAGCGACGCATGGGCGGTCCAGCCTTCCCTCGCCTTGTCACCCTTGAGGTAAGGCGCGAGTTTCTGCAGCGCTTCTTCGGCGAGGCGACGATAGGTGGTGATCTTGCCGCCATAGATCGACAGCAGCGGTGCGCCACCGGGCAGATCGAGCTCGAACACATAGTCGCGCGTCGCCGCCTTGGCGTCGCTGGCACCATCGTCATAGAGCGGGCGGACGCCGGAATAGGTCCAGACCACATCCTCGGCGAGGACGGGCCTGGCGAAATATTCGCTGACCGAGCGGCAGAGATAGGCGATCTCATCCGGCGTGATCTTCACGTCGGCGGGATCGCCTTGATAGTCGACATCGGTGGTGCCGATCAGGGTGAAGTCGTTCTGATAGGGAATGGCGAAGACGATGCGACCGTCGGCATTCTGGAAGATATAGGCGCGGTCATGCGCATAGAGCTTCGGCACGACGATATGCGAGCCCTGCACCAGCCGCACCTTCGCCTTGGCATTCACGCCAGCGCCGGCGGCCAGCACATTCTCCACCCACGGACCGCCGGCATTGACCAGCGTGCGCGCGCTGATGGTCTCGCGCTGATGCGTCAGCACATTCTCGACCGTCACCTGCCAGACGCCCTCGCTCTGGCGGATCTCGACCGCGCGCGTCCGCGTGCGGATATCGGCGCCGCGATCGGCCGCATCGCGCGCGGTGAGAACGACGAGGCGGGCATCGTCAACGAAACAGTCGGAATATTCGAAGCCGCGGTGGAAGCGACCGGGGGTCAACGGCTTGCCGGTCTCGTCCTTGTCGAGATCGAGCGTGCGGGTCGCCGGCAGCAGTTTGCGGCCGCCGATATGGTCGTAGAGGAACAAGCCGAGGCGCAGCAGCCAGGCCGGCCGCAGCCCGGCGTGGTGCGGCAGCACGAAGCGCAGCGGGCGAATGATATGCGGAGCGATCGCCCACAGCACCTCACGCTCCAGCAGCGCGTGGCGGACCAGCTTGAAGTCGTAATATTCGAGATAGCGCAGGCCGCCATGGATCAGCTTGGTGGACCAAGACGATGTGCCTGACGCCAGATCCTTCATCTCGCAGAGAAACACGGAATTGCCGCGGCCGACCGCATCGCGGGCGATCCCGCAGCCGTTCACGCCGCCACCAATGATTGCAAGGTCGTAAACCTGACCCACCCGGCTTCCCCTCTGCGCCAATTGTCTGGCGCCTCTGACTGGACGCGCCATCTTCGCTTTTTGCGATTTGGCTTTCGTTTTCCATTAAATCACAAGTGAAAACGAAAGCAATCGACAAATTTCGCTTCATTCCCGCACAAATAACATCTTAAAATTGTATTCATCATAGGTATCGCCCTATAGCTAGGATTGGGGGAGGTTCCGGGTGTGCCTATCAACTTCGTGCCAGAACGAGGCCGCCTGCTGATCTGTGATTTCGATCGTGCGCGCGTTCACCCTGAAAACAGCAAGATCCGCCGCGTCGTGGTGGTCTCACCGCGCTCCTACAACGAGCGGCATGGCGCTGGTGCCGGGAGATGCATCATCGTGCCGTTCTCGGTAACCCGTCCCGCGATCCTGCGACCGGCGGATGTATTCTTTGCCAACGGTCAATATCGCGCGCTCAGTAAAGATACTTGGGCAAATTGCAGCTCCGTCGCCACAGTGTCTCATGCCAGATTGGATCGGGTTTATGTCGGAAACGGCCGCTACTCGGATGAGACGCTCGACGAAGAAGACTGCCAAAGGATCGAAATCGGCTTACGCCATGCGCTTGGCTTCGTGTTGCACGGCGATTGAACCAACCGGAAAAACAACTATACTGGTTGTACATCCCTTCGGGGACCTGAGGGTCCAGCTGACACTCCAATCGCATTGGGGTTCATGCTGGCCCCACAAAAGAGCCTCAGCTTCCGAGCTGGGGCTTTTTTAGTGGGCGCGCGCAATAGATCTGCGCTTCTACCCCTCCTCCGCCTCGTCATCCGCTCCCGGCAGGGCCTCGATCACCTTCACCCCACGGCTCCTGCAGATCTCCTGCAAGGCCGGCGGCAGCGCCGTGTCGGTCACGAAAGTATGGATCTGGCTGAGATGGGCGATGCGCACCGCGGCGCTGCGGCGCAGCTTGGTGCTGTCGCAGACCAGCATGACGCTGCGGGCATTGGCGATGATCGCCTGCGCCGCCTGCACCTCGCGATAGTCGAAATCGAGCAACGCGCCTTCCTCGTCGATCGCCGAGGCGCCGATGATGGCGTAATCGACCTTGAACTGGCCGATCAGCTTGATCGCCGTGGAGCCCGTCACCGCGCCATCGGCCCTGCGCACCGTGCCGCCAGCAACCACCACCTCGATATGCGGATGGCGATACAGCATCATCGCCACATTGAGATTGTTGGTGATGACGAGCAGATTCTCGTGATCCGTCAGCGCCGCAGCGACTTCTTCGGTGGTGGTGCCGATATTGATGAAGAGCGACGAGCCGTTGGGAATCTCGGCAGCCGCGGCAGCACCGATCGCTTTCTTCTCGTCTGCGGCAACGAAACGGCGGGCTTCGTAAGCGAGATTCTCCACCCCCGACGCGACGATGGCGCCGCCATGGATGCGCGTGAGCAGGCGCTGATCGCAGAGATCGTTGAGGTCCTTGCGGATGGTCTGCGCCGAGACCTCGAAGCGACGGACCAGATCATCGACCATCACGCGGCCGAAAGCGCGCGCGTGATTGAGAATTTCGGATTGGCGATGGGGAAGCCCAGCAGTCACGTCAGCACCTCATGGAAGATTCCATGGTGCTGATGTTGACCGCACAGGTCAACGTAAACGGACCACCTTCACAGGCGCCGTCATCGCTCGGTCACGCCTCAAGCCGCGGTGACTGCAGTCCCGGTTCCCTGCGCGAACTGGAAGGCAGCCCGCTCGGCCTCGCGGGCATTGCGGAAAATCTGGCCATCCATCGCATTGAAACGGTGGGACGCGGCAAAAAAGCGAAAACCACCGGGATCGCGGACCACGATGCCGGCTGCCTGTGACGAGACTTCGATGATGTATGTGTCTGACATGGCGGCCCCTTTCGCGGTAGGCAATGCATATTCCGGGCCATCAACTGCGAAGGGGGTATTTCGTTCCGGCCGCCAGATTAAAACGTTTTAAGCCTGGAGCGTTTCATCGGGGCGCTTGATGGCCTGCGGCCGGCCTTGCTCATCGATGGAAACGAAGGTGAAATTGCCGTCGGTGACCAGAATTGGCGCGCTTTCGTTGCGACGAAGCACCCACGCCTCGATATGCAAGGTGAGCGATGTACGGCCCATCCGCACCAGATTTGCGTGCACGGAGACCACGTCGCCCACATGCACGGCCTTGCGAAAGGTCATCGCCTCGATGGCGACAGTGACGGTTCGCGTCTTCGCCACCTTGGCTGCAGCGATACCGCCGCCGAGGTCCATCTGGCTCAGCAGCCAGCCGCCGAAGATGTCGCCATTGGCATTGGTGTCCGCCGGCATCGCTACCGTGCGGATGGTGAGGTCGCCGGTCGGTTCGACGCCAAGTCCGGTTCCAGATCGATTCGTTGGATCAGTCATGGGCAGGGCGTGCCTGAAGTTGAGTCATTAGGTAAAAGTCTCCCAGCCGGCATCCGGCGCGAAGCGGTCGCCAAATTTATCCGCCAGCGCGCGCAATGTCGCGGCGACGTTGTCGGGGCCGCGCGAACGGGCATAGTTCAGCGGGCCGCCGCGGAACGGGGCATAGCCGGTGCCGAAGATCATCGCGCCATCCACCACATCGGGATCATCCACGATGCCCTCGCGCAGGCAGGCGACGCAGACATTGGAAATCGGCAGCACCAGCCGGTCGATCATTTCCTGCGACGGTCGCGCGGTGGCGGCAGCGGCGGAACTCTTCTCGGCCTTGCCATCCTTCCAGACATAGAAACCCTTGCCGGTCTTCTTGCCGAGTTCGCCGCGGTTGACCTTTTCCCGCAACCACGCAGGCGTCGGCGGCAACAGATCGCCGAACTTGGAGCGCAGCATGTCGCCGACGGCCATGCAGATATCGAGGCCGACCTGATCGGCGAGTTCGATCGGGCCCATGGGCATGCCGAACTGCTCGGCCGCGGCGTCGATGGTCTCTTTCTCGACCTTCTCGTCGAGCAGCATCATCGCTTCCAGCATATAGGGCGTAAGCGCGCGGTTGACGAGGAAACCGGGCGACGACTTCACCGGCAACGGCAGGCGGTCGATGGCGCCGACGAATGCGGTGGCGCGTTTCAGCATGTCCTGATCGACGCCATCATGGCTGACGACTTCGACAAGCTGCAGCCGCGAGACAGGATTGAAGAAGTGCAGCCCCAGCAGCCGCTCCGGCCGCGCCAGCGACGTGCGCAGATCCTGCAGCGGGATGCTCGACGTATTGGTGGCGAGGATCGCATCCGGTTTCATGCGCGGTTCGAGGCCGGCATAGACCTTCTGCTTGAGATCGAGCTTCTCCGGCACTGCCTCGATGATGAGATCGGCATTGCTGACGCCCTCGCCGTCGAGATCGGGGATCAGGCGATCCAGCGTATCGCGCTGGTCGGTGCGCTTGCGGATGATCTTTGCGTAGAGATCGGCAGCGCGCTTTACCGCGCCGGCCAGTGGCTCCGGCTTCATGTCGGCGAGCGTGACACGCATGCCCTGATGCGCGCACCATGCCGCGATGTCGCCGCCCATGGCGCCGGCGCCGATCAGATGGACATGCTTGATGCCCCCGTTGCCGTCACCCGCGAGCTTTTTCATCGCCTCGCGCAGGAAGAACACACGGATAAGGTTCTGCGCCGTCGGCGTCACCATCAACTGGGCAAAGGAACGTTGCTCGGCCTTGAGCATTGCGGCGCGGTCGCCGCCATGTTTCTCCCACAGATCGATCAGCGCATAGGGCGCCGGATAGTGCTCGCGCGGCGCAGCCTTGCTCGCTTCCGCCACCATGCGCGAGGCGAGAAAACCGCGCACAGGAGAGAAGTTGAGCAGCGGGATCAAGGGCGACGGCTTGGCGCGCTTCAGGCGACCGAACACAGCTTCCTTCACTGCGTTGCGAACGTGGCGCTCTTCGGTGACGGCATCGACGAGACCGATGGCTTTCGCCTTGCGGGCATCGATGGTCTTGCCGGTGAGCATCATCGGCATCGCCTGCAGCGGCGAGACCAGATGCGTGAAGCGTGCGGTGCCGCCGAGACCAGGATGCAGGCCGAGCATCACTTCCGGGAAGCCGAAGCGCGCGCCATCGATGGCGATACGCATCTGGCAGGCCAGCGCGATTTCGAGACCGCCACCCAGGCAGAAGCCGTGAATGACGGCGACCGTCGGAATCTTCAGCGCCTCGAAGCGATCGACCACCGCATGGGCGCGCGCGATCTGCGCTTCGATGGCCGCGGGATCGCTGCCACGGAATTCATTGATATCGGCGCCGGCGATGAAACCCGATGCCTTCGCCGAGCGAATGACGATGCCGGTCGGGCGCTGGGTCTCCAGCGCCGTCAGCACCATGTCGAATTCCAGCAACACCTCTTCCGACAGCGTATTGGCGCTGGCATCGGCGCGGTCGAACAGCACCCATGCAACGCCGTCGGCGTCGCGTGTCAGCTTGAAATTGCGATAGGTGCCCGACATATCCGGAGCCGGCCCGAGTTCGAGCGCGCGGTCCTTGAGAGCGTCCAAAATTCTGCTTTCCATGACGCGCCTCACACCGTCTCGATCAACATCGCACCGCCGAGCCCGCCGCCGATACATTCGGTGGCAATGCCGCGCCGGGTGCCGAGCCGCTTCATTGCATTGACGAGATGCAGCACGATGCGGTTGCCGGATGTGCCGACGGGATGACCGAGGCTGATGGCACCGCCATCGACATTCAGCTTCGCATGATCGATCTCGCCGGCCGCACCGTCGAGGCCGAGCACTTCGCGGCAGAATTCTTCATCCTTCCACGCGGCAAGGCAACCGAGCACCTGCGTAGCGAAGGCCTCGTTCAGCTCCCAGGTCTCGATATCGTGGATGGTCATGTCGTTACGCTTGAGCAGATCATGCGACGAGAGCACCGGACCGAGGCCCATGATGGAGGGGTCGAGCGCCGACCACTGGCTGTCGAGGATGACCGCCTTCGGCGTCAGCTTGTGTTTCACGACAGCTTGTTCGGATGCGAGGATCACCCAGGACGCGCCATCTGTGATCTGCGAGGAATTGCCGGCGGTGACCTGTCCCCATGGCCGCTCGAACACCGGCTTCAGCATCGCCAGCTTGTCGGGCGAGGAATCCGGCCGAACGCCGTCATCGTGATCGTAGAAATTTCCCTTGCGATCGAAGGCGGTCTCGACCTCGCCCTTCAGCCAGCCATTCTCCTGCGCCCGCGCGAGGCGCTTGTGGCTCTCGCTGGCATAGGCATCGGCCTGCTGGCGGGTGATGCCGAACAGATGGCCGACCTTCTCGGCGGTCTGGCCCATGTTGAGATCGGTGATGGGATCGGTGAGGCCGCGTTCGAGGCCGATCACCGGCTTGAAGAAAGCCGGGCGCGCTTTCGCCAGCGCTGCCAGCTTGGCGACCGGTCCCTTCGCCATCGCGAGGCCGGCGAACCAGCGGACGCCGTTCTGCGGCCAGACCAGCGGCGCGTGGCTGAGCGCTTCGGCACCGCCCGCCAGAATGAGGTCCGCATTGCCTTCGCGGATATACCGATAACCGGTATCGATCGACTGCATGCCGGAGCCGCAATTGATCTGCACGGTGAAGGCCACCATGCGCTCGCCCATGCCGAGCCGCAGCGCCGCGACACGGGCTGGGTTCATTTCATCAGCGATGACATTGACGCAGCCGAGGATCACCTGATTGAAGGCATCCGGTGCAAAGGGCTGCCGCGCCAGCAGCGGACGACCGCATTGGACGGCGAGATCGACTGGCGTGAACGGGCCGGGGCCACTGCGCGCCTTCAGGAACGGCGTACGGCTGCCGTCGACGATATAGACTGGTCTTGCCATCAGGATGCTGCTCGTTGCTCACCAAGGTCCTGGAAGAATTGATGCACGTTATCGGACTTCCGTGCGAGCGGCGACAGCTCTTCCGGCGCGAAATCGTCGACCTCGATCACCAGCTTCACGGCTTCGCGGGCCGCCTGCAGCCGCTCGCCCTCTGCCTGGGTGATCACGCCCTGTGCCACAGCCTGTTTCCAGTCCTTCAGCTTCGCGGTTCGGATGCGCTTGGCAATATCGTCCGTGGATGTCACCAGTTTGAACGCCCTTTCCAGCCGCGCCAGCCCGCCGTCATCGTCCACACGGGACAGATCGGGCGTCAACCGATCGCGCGTGGCCGATGGCTCCAGGATCATCTGGGCGCATTGATGCACGACGCGGTCCGACGGGCCGAGCACATTGGCGCCGAAAGGCTGCACGACGAATTTCAGGATCGCCGCGACGAAGCGGTTCGGCAGATTGGCGAGGATTTCGGCAAAACGGTTCTCGATGGTCCTGAAGCCGGTCGCCATGCACCATTCGAGTGCCGGCAGGTCGTCCTGCTGGCGGCCTTCGTCTTCCCAGCGCTTGAGCGCTGCGGAGAGCAGATAGAGTTCGGAAAGAATGTCGCCGAAGCGGGCCGACAGCATTTCCTTGCGCTTCAGCGCGCCGCCGAGCGTGAGCAGCGCCATGTCGGCGCAGAGCGCAAAAGCCGAGGAGTAGCGCGAGAGCTGACGATAGAAGTGCGTGGCATCTCCGGCATCCGGGGCGGGCGCGAACGCCCCGCCGGTCCAGCTGCGGCCCCAGGCGCGGAACAGCGTGGTGACGCTGTGGCCGACATGTTTCCAGAACGCAGCGTCGAACGCATCAAGGCCCTTCTTCTTGTCGGGATCACTCAGCGCGTTCATCTCATCGAGCAGATAGGGATGCGCGCGGATGGCGCCCTGCCCGAACACGATGAGATTGCGCGTCAGGATATTGGCGCCCTCCACGGTGATGCCGACCGGCACCGCGCGATAGAGATTGCCCATATAGTTCTGTGGGCCGTCGATGACCGCCTTGCCGCCATGAATGTCCATCGCGTCATCGATGACGAGCCGCATGCGCTCGGTGGCATGCAGCTTCATGATGCCGGAGATGACCGCGGGATGATGGCCCTGATTGAGTGCTGCTGACGTCAATCGCCTGGCGGCGTCGAGCAGATAGGCCGTACCGGCGATGCGTGCGAGCGGCTCCTCGATGCCTTCAAACTTGCTGATCGAGATGTTGAACTGCTCGCGGATGCGCGCATAGGCGCCGGTGGTGCGCGCCACATAGGCAGCACCGGCCGCCGACAGCGACGGCAGAGAGATGCCGCGGCCGGCGGCGAGCGCGGACATCAGCATCTTCCAGCCCTGTCCCAATCGCTCCTGACCGCCGATGATATAATCGAGCGGAATGAAGACATCGCGGCCCCAGTTCGGACCGTTCTGGAACACTTGCATCGACGGCAGATGGCGCTTGCCGATCTCGACGCCCGGCAAATCGTGGGGGATCAGCGCGACGGTGATGCCGAGCTCGTCCTGATCGCCGACGAGATGGTCGGGATCGTAGGCCTTGAAGGCAAGGCCGATCAGCGTCGCGACGGGACCCAGCGTGATGTAGCGCTTGTGCCAGTTGAGGCGCAGGCCGAGCACTTCTTTACCCTCGAACGTACCCTTGCAGATGATGCCGCTGTCGATCATCGACGCGGCGTCGGAGCCGGCTTCGGGGCTGGTGAGGCCGAAACAGGGAATATCGCGGCCATCGGCAAGACGCGGCAACCAGCGCTGGCGCTGCTCATCGGTGCCGAACTTCATCAGCAGTTCGCCGGGGCCGAGGGAGTTCGGCACCATCACGGTGACGGCTGCGACCACCGAACGCGACGAAATCTTGCGCACCACTTCCGAATGGGCATAAGGCGAGAAGCCGAGACCGCCATACTCTTTCGGGATGATCATGCCGAAGAATTTTTCGCGCTTGATGAAGTCCCAGACTTCCGGCGGCAGGTCGCGCAGCTCCCAGTTGATCTTCCAGTCGTCGATCATCTCGCAGAGGCGATCGACCGGCCCCGTCATGAAGGCCTGTTCTTCCTCGGTCAGCGTCGCGGGCGCGACCTTGAGCAGCTTGGCCCAATCGGGATTGCCGGTGAACAGATCCGCATCCCACCAGACGTCGCCCGCCTCCAGCGCCTCACGCTCGGTGTCCGACATCTTCGGCAGCACGCCCTTGGCCCAGCCGAAGATCGGTTTGGTGAGATAATCCTTGCGCAGGCTTGGGGAGCTCATGGGGAATTCCTCTTCATCGGCGCGGCCGGGCTTCCGAGCGGAAGACGAGCCACTCAAGGGTATTCGCTCTAGCGGGACGGCGTTGGTTTCAGCTTAGCTTTCGCATTGAAATTTAAGCGAAATTGGTCGGCATTGAGCCATCGATAACGGCAACGATACCGTATCGGTTCCATCATGGCGATGCGAGACCGCGTGGCAGGAGGTCGCGCGCCTGAAACGCAAAAAGGGCGCGGATGAATACCCGCGCCCAAGTTTGGCAATGCATTGCAATCGGAAATGGCAGCAGAATGATTTTCAAATTAGATGCATATGGTTTTTATTGTTATTGGACCCGTCTTTTTTTTACCGGGGCCGCAGCGCCATTGCGCGTCTGATGAGGTCGTGAGGATACCCGCGCCCCGTCAGCTTGTATTGAAGTAAACTCAAATCAATGAGTTTCGTTAGTTGTTCGAACGTCAAGTCTTTCATCTACTTCTCCTGTTCTCGGACGCATGACTGGCGCCCTCCAGGTTACCTGTTAATGGAACCTAGAGATCGCAAGCCCTACCCACCCCAACATACAGGTGAGAATTAGTCCGGCCGGATCATCTCGAACATGTCTTCGTGCTTGACGGTGAAGTAGTCGCCCTTGCGGCCGGCGCGCATGATCGGGCTGGCTAGTGCCGTCCGGTAGACACCGTCGACGATCAGACTCTTGTCGATGTGAACGGCCACGACCTCGCCCATGGTGAGGAAGGCGTTGGCGGAGCCGCCATCGGCGCGCTTCAATTCGATGATCTCGGTGACCTTGCATTCGAAGGCAACGCGGGCCTCGCCGACGCGGGGGACGCTGACCAGCGTGCTAGGCACCGGGGTCAGGCCGGCGACGTCGAACTCATTGACGTCACGGCCGACATGGGCGGCGGTGGCGTTCATCTGCTGGGCCAGATCGATGGTGGCCAGATTCCAGACGAATTCGCCGGTCTCCTGGGCATTGCGGGTAGAGTGCTTGATGCCGATGCTGGAGAAGCCGATCAACGGCGGCGTGTAGTTGAAGCCGTTGAAAAAGCTATAGGGCGCAAGATTGACCTTACCATCGGCCCCCTTTGTCGACACCCAGCCGATCGGCCGCGGCGCGACAATCGCATTGAAGGGATCGTGCCTCAGACCATGTCCGTTGCGGGGCTCGTAGCTGTGGAATTCGAAAGCGCTCACGATAGCATTCCTTCAATTGTCCCGGCTCTGCAGCGCAGCTCAAGATGCGTTGCGCCGCGTCCGGTACACGACAATGGGAATCTCTACCGGCGCGGTGCCAACCCGGCAAGGACGAAGTCGATCATCTGGTCGATCTCCGGACCCGGCTTGTCCATGGCCTCGACGATCATTTGCGGGTGGAAATAGCGGATCATCGCCGTGCAGACACAGTGAGCGGCCAGCGGCACATCGGGCGCATGGAATTCGCCGGACGCAGCACCATCGGCGATCACCTGACCGATGGAACCGGTCACACATTCCATATGGGCGAGGCAGACGTCCCAGCTTTCCTCCATGGCGATCGACACCATTTCGTGCAGCTTGGCGTCGCCGACATAGCGCTCGGAATTCATCTGGTGGATGGTCACCAGAAGCTCCCGCAACCGCCTGGACGCCGGCTGGGGCGTCACCACGATGGCCTGCGCCGCAACCTCGACCTCGCCCATCAGCCGCTTGGCCACAGCCGAAATGATCGACTTCTTCGAATCGAAGAAGCGATAGACATTCGCCGGCGACATCCGCAGCAGTTTTGCGATGTCGGCGACGGTAGTCTTCTGATAGCCGAGCTCGCGAAACAGCTTTTCTGCGGTCACCACGATCCGGGTGCGCATGTCGTCGGTTTCGGTCTGGTCGGAAACGAGGGTCATTGTCAGCAAGCTATCTTCTTATTCGGCAGCAGCGGCAAGCGGAAAGGCAAGTTGCTTGTCGTGATGTTGCGGTGCGTGATGTTCGGTGTCCTCGCCCGGCCCGCGTTCGTCGAGGCTCTTCCTGAACCACAGCGCATAGAGGCCGGGCAGATAGAGCAGCGTCAGGAAGGTGGCGACGAACAGGCCACCCATGATGGTCACCGCCATCGGGCCCCAGAAGGCCGAACGCGACAGCGGGATCATCGCCAGGATCGCCGCCAGCGCCGTCAGCACCACCGGGCGGGCACGGCGGACCGTGGCCTCGACAATCGCCTCCTTGCGGGTCAGGCCGTGTGCGACGTCCGTCTCGATCTGATCGACCAGGATCACGGCATTACGCATGATCATGCCGGCAAGCGCGATCAGGCCGAGCAGCGCCACGAAGCCAAACGGCATGCCGGCCACATTGAGCGCCAGCGACGCGCCGATGATGCCGAGCGGCGCCGTGAGGAACACCAGAGTGAGCCGCGAAAAGCTCTGCAGCTGGATCATCAGCAGCGTCAGCATGACGATGATCATCAACGGGAAGAGCAGCGCGATCGAGGCATTGCCTTTGTTGCTCTCCTCCACCGCGCCGCCGATCTCGATGCGATAGGCCGGTTCGAGACTGTCACGGATCGACTGCAGCTGCGGCCAGATCTGGTTGGTGACGTCCGGCGGCTGCACGCCATCGACCACGTCGCTGCGCACGGTGATGGCCATGTCGCGGTTACGACGCCACAGGATCGGCTCCTCATGGGAGTATTCGATATTGGCGACCTGCGAGAGCGGCACCGCGACGCCGTTGCGGGCGATGATCGTGAGCTCACCGACCTTGCCGAGATCGAGACGTTCGGACGGCACAGCGCGGGCCACCACGCCGACTTTCTCGATGCCGTCGCGGATAGTGGTCACCGTGGTGCCGGAGATCAGCAAAGCGAGCGACTGCGAGACATCCTGCGGCGTCAGGCCCAGCGCGCGTGCGCGATCCTGGTCGACGACGAGCTTGAGATAAGGCGACTGCTCGTTCCAGTCGAGCTGCGCCTCGACGATGTTCTTGTTTGCGCGCATCACGTCGCGGACCTTGTAGGCGACGTCGCGCACCTTGGCGGTGTCCGGACCGATGACGCGAAACTGGACCGGGAAGCCGACCGGCGGACCGAAATTGAAGCGGTCGACGCGCACGCGCGCTTCGCTGAGCTGGCCGTCAGCGACAGCCTTTTCGATCTTCGCCTTGATGCGCTCGCGCGCTTCGACATTCTTCGAGACGATGACGATCTCGGCAAAAGCTTCATTCGGCAGTTGCGGATTCAGGCCAAGCCAGAAGCGCGGCGAACCGCGGCCGACATAGGACGTATAGGTAGCGATGTCCTTGTCATCCTTGAGCAGCGTCTCCGCCTTTTGCACCGATTTCTTGGTGACATCAAAAGCGGTGCCTTCGGGCAGACGGAGCTGGAAGAACAGTTCGGGACGTTCGGACAGCGGGAAGAACTGCTGCTGGACATGGCCGAAGCCGACCACGGAGGCAAAGAAAATGCCGACGGTGGCGATCACCACCTTGATGCGATGGTTGACGCACCACTGCACAACACTGCGCAGGATGCGATAGATACGTGTCTCATAGATCGCGTGCGGATCGTGATGGGCCGCGCCATGGGCGGCCATGTTCGGCAACAGCTTGACGCCGATATAGGGCGTGAAGATCACCGCCACGAACCAGGATGCCACCAGCGCGATGGCGACGACCCAGAAGATGCTGCCGGCATATTCGCCGACGGCCGAATTGGCGAAGCCGATGGGCAGGAAGCCCGCGGCCGTCACCAGCGTGCCGGTGAGCATCGGAAAGGCGGTTGATTCCCAGGCGAAGGATGCCGCACGCACGCGGTCCCAGCCCTGCTCCATCTTCACCACCATCATCTCGACAGCGATGATGGCGTCATCGACGAGCAGGCCGAGCGAAATGATCAGGGCGCCGAGCGAGATACGATGCAGATCGAGCGAGATCGCATTCATCACCATGAAGACGATGCCGAGCACCAGCGGCACTGACAGCGCAACAACGATGCCCGTACGCCAGCCGAGTGCCAGAAAACTCACGAAAAGCACGATCGCCAGCGCTTCGACGAATGAGCGTGTGAATTCGCCGACGGCTTCCTCGACCACATGCGGCTGATCGGCGATCTGCTCGATCTCGATGCCCTGCGGCACCGCGGCCATGAAGCTGTTCGCGGCCTTCTTCACGTTCTCGCCGAGTTCGAGAATATTGGCGCCCTTGGCAGTGACGACGCCAATGCCGAGGGCGGGTTTGCCCTTTTGCTCGATCTGGAAATCTGGCGGATCGACGAAGCCGTGGGTGACATTGGCGATGTCGCCAAGGCGGAAGGTGCGGCCGTTGCTCTCCACCGGCGTCGAGGCTACCGCCTGCACGCCATCGAGCGCTCCGGTGACGCGCAGCGGCACGCGCTGCGACGAGGTCTCGACGGTGCCCGCCGGGGTGATCGCGTTCTGCTTGGCGAGAGAGTCGAACAGCGCCTGGGTCGTGATGCCCAGCGTCGCCAGTTTGGCATGGGAGAATTCGACGAAGATGCGCTCGTCCTGCGTGCCGTAAAGATTGACCTTGGTGACGCCATCGACCTTGAGCAGGCGCTGGCGCAGGCCTTCGGCGACCTTCTTCATCTGTGCATAATCGGCGCCGTCCCCGGTCATCATATAGAGGATGGAGTCGACATCGCTGAACTCGTCATTGACGGTCGGCCCGATCAGGCCCGTGGGCAGGCTGCCCTGCACGTCGGCGAGCTTCTTGCGCAACAGATAGAAAAGATACGGCACATCCTTCGGCGGCGCGTTGTCCTTGAACGAGATCTGCAGCGCGGTGAAGGACGGCTTCGAATAGGTCTGCACCTTGTCGAAGTAAGGCAGCTCCTGCATCTTCTTTTCGATGGGATCGGCGACCTGCTCCTGCATCTCCTTGGCAGTGGCGCCGGGCCAGATCGCGGTGACGTTCACCACCTTCACGGTGAAGAACGGATCTTCGGCGCGGCCGAGACGCTCATAGGAGAAGAAGCCGGCGACGCCGAGTGCGATGATCATGAACAGGATCAGCGTCGGGTGAGCGACGGCCCAGGCAGAGAGATTGAAGCGATGCATCGACTTCGTCCTTCTGTTCCGGCTTAGAACGACAGAGCGGAAACGACGCGCACCTTCTGCGCGGGGTCGAGCTTCTGCACGCCGAGCGTGACCACCTTGGCGCCGTCATCGACACCCCCGGTGATGATCGCATCGGTGCTTTCATAGGTCTTCACCTTGACCGGCCGCAGCGTGATCTCGCCGGCGTCGTTCACGGTGTAGAGCGATGACTGGTTGCCCTGGCTGAACAGCGCCGACAGGGGAACGCGGGCGATCCGCTCGGTCTTCGGATCCGACAGAGTCAGCGTCGCAGTCATGCCGAGCGCCACCTTGTCGTCGGCATCGGGCAGCGAGAATTTTGCGAGATAGGTGCGCGTCGCCGTATCGGCATTCGGCGCGATCTCGCGCAGCTTGGCCTGATAGGTCTTGCCGGGCTCCGACCACAGGCTGACGCTGGCGGCGCCATCCTTGGCGCGGCCGATCAGCGTTTCCGGGATGGCGACAACCGCTTCCTTCTCGGCAAAGCGGGCGACGCGGATCGCTGCCTGACCGGCGGCAACGACCTGACCGGGATCGATCAGCGTGGCGGTAACGACCCCGGCCGTGTCGGCAACGAGGGTCGCATAAGAGAGGCTGTTCTTTGTGAGTTCGACTTGGCGTTCGGCGCGGTTGAGGCGGGCGCGGGCTTCGTCGCCGGACGCCTTGGCCTGGTCGAGCTGGGCCTGGGTCGCCCAGCCCTTGCTCCGCAACTCGATGGCACGGCCTTCGGCGGCGCTGGCATTGGCGAGCACGCCGGTGGCAGCGCTCAATTCAGCCGCGGCCTGCTCGGCCTGGAGCTTCAGATCGACCTCGTCGAGCGTCCCGAGTGTCTGACCGACCTGCACGGTCTGCCCGACTTCGACCACGCGCTTGGCGACCTTGCCGGCAACCCGGAAACCGATGTCGGTCTCGATGCGCGGGCGGATGGTGCCGACGAAACTGCGCGACGGCGATTCCGGCTGGTAGTGAACGGTGGAGACCAGAACGGGCCGCGATGGCTTCGACTCGGCCTCGGCCTTCTTCCCGCAGCCGGCCAGACCGACGGCCGGGATCAGCAACAATGCGGCGATGGCGGGCTTGCGGATAGTGGCGAACAGGGAACCGCGGGGCATGGTCGTACTTCCTTCGTGAGGTTGGAGCAGACTAGTCCTGACCACTGACGATTGTCAATATTCGTCACTAATCACGAATCCGCCATCATTTCTGAAGGATCACGCAATGAAAAAGCGCCGGGGCGGATGCCCCGGCGCTTCGCGGTGGTTTGGCAACGTGGTGCGGGCCTACTTGCCCGGCAGCGGCGCCTTGCTGGCGGAGAATTCCGTGGCCGTGCCGTGATTGCCGGCAAGCACCAGAATGCCTGCGATCAACGGCATCACGGCCAGCACCAGAAGGCCGGTCGAAGCGCTGCCAGTGGTTTCCTTGACCCAGCCGATCAGGTACGGCCCGCCGAAGCCGGCGAGATTGCCGATCGAGTTGATCATGGCGAGGGCGCGGGCGGCCGCGGCGCCGCTCAGCCATGCGGTCGGCAGCGTCCAGAACAGCGCAAAGGTGCAGAACACGCCGACGGCAGCCACGGTCAGCGCGACCATGGTCACGGTGGGATTGCTGACGACGCCGGATACCGCGAGCGCCACCGCGATCAGCAGCAGCGGCAGGCCGACATGCCAGACGCGCTCGTGGGTGCGGTCCGAATGCCGTGCCCACAGGATCATGGCGATGGAGCCGAACGCATAAGGGATCGCGGTGACGAAACCGGTCTGCGTGTTGGTGAGACCGAACGCCTTGACGATCTGCGGCAGCCAGAACTGCATGCCATAGAGCGCCGCGACGAAGCCGAAATAAATCACGCTCAGCATCAGTACTTTTGGCGAGGTCAGCGCCTGGCCGAGCGACATGCCATGGGCGCTTTCCTTGACCGTGCGCTCGCTTTCGAGCCTGTCGGCGAGCCACATCTTCTGATCCGGCGTCAGCCAGTCGGCTTTCGACGGCTTGTCGGTGAGATAGAACCAGGTGACGATACCGAGCAGCACAGAGGGAATGCCCTCGATGATGAACAGCCACTGCCACCCCTTGAGACCCATCATGCCGTCGAGCCCGAGCAGCATGCCGGAAATCGGCGCGCCGATGACGGTGGAGACCGGCACGGCGATGGCGAAGGCCGCAAGGAAGCGTGCGCGATATGCAGCAGGATACCAGTAGGTCAGATACAGGATGATGCCGGGAAAGAAGCCGGCCTCGGCAACGCCGAGCAGGAAGCGCAGCACATAGAAGCTGGTCTGGCCGCTAACCACCGCCATCAGCGCGGAGATGATGCCCCAGCTCACCATGATGCGCGCGATCCAGCGGCTGGCGCCGAATTTTTCCAGCGCGATGTTGCTGGGGACTTCGAAAATGAAATAGCCGATGAAGAAGATGCCGGCGCCCCAGGCGAACACCGTGGGCGAGAAGTTCAGATCGGCATTCATGGTCAGCGCGGCGAAGCCGAGATTGACGCGGTCGAGATAAGCGAGGAAATAAGCCAGGATCAGAAACGGGATCAACCGCCAGGAAATGGCACGGATGGTCGACGTTTCGAGATCGGTCTTCGCGCTCTGCTCCGCGCGTGTACCGACGGTGGCCTGGCTCATTTTGTTCGCTCCCGTAAGCTTCTTCTGCGCAACCGGACGGCTACGACTTGGCCGGGGTTTAGCGAAACTGCGGGGGTGCGGCAATATGTCAAAGGTCGTCATTGCGAGGCGCCCGCAGGGCCACGAAGCAATCCAGAAGCCCAAGGCAAAGGCTGGATTGCTTCGCTCCGCTCGCAATGACGGCTAAGTCGATCAGGCGTGGCCGTAGCGCCGATTGGCTTCGATGGTGAGGCCTTTGCCCACCGCGCCGAAGGTATCGCCATCGATGGCGCGGGCCGCCGGCAGCGCACCGAGGATGGCCTTGCGGACATGAGCGAGCTGCACCGAGCCGCCGGTGAGGAACACCGCATCGATGTCCTCCGGCTTCAACTCCGCTTGCGACAGGCAAATGGCGATCCTCGCATGGATGCGGTCGGCCAGCGTCTGGGTGTGGCTCACGAGTTCCTTGCGCGCCATGCCGGCAGTCAGGCCCGGCTCCAGCCAGTCCTGTGCGATGCTCGACTTCGGCTTGTCGGACAGGCCGATCTTGGCGCCCTCCACCTCCATCGCCAGCGTGTGGCCGCGCTGCTCTTCCAGCACGCGCACGAGCCGGTCGAGCAATTCGGGCTGCTGCGCTTCGTAGCGCACCTGCCGAACCTCGTTCATCACCTTGGAATCGTACATCCGGTTGATGCTCGACCAGGTCGCAAGATCGTGGAAATAGCCTGACGGCACATCGAGCCCGGCGCGCTTCATCGCCGAGCGATAGCCAAGCAGCGGCATCACCACGCCGAGGCTCAGATGGCGATCGAAATCGGTGCCACCGATGCGCACGCCGTCATTGGCCAGAATATCGTCCTTGCGCTCGGCATGCCGATGCCGCTCCGGCGACAGGCGCACGATGGAGAAGTCCGACGTGCCGCCGCCGATATCGGCGATCAGCGCAATCTCTTCCGAATTGATATGGCGTTCGTAGTCGAGCGCAGCAGCGATCGGCTCGAACTGGAAAGAGACATCGGTGAAGCCGATATCTTTCGCGATGCCGAGCAAGACATCCTCGGCTTTGCGGTCGCCGACGGGATTATCATCGACGAAGAAGACAGGACGCCCGTGCACGACCTTGCGCAATTCGTGTCCTGTTGCGGCTTCGGCACGGCGTTTCACGGCGCCGATATAATTGCCGATGACATTGCGAAACCCGATCCGCTCGCGGCCGACGCGGGTCGTCTCGTCGATCAGCGAGGTGCCGAGCACCGATTTCAGGCTGCGCATCAGGCGGCCGGAGACGCCTTCCACATAGGCTTCCATCGCCTTGCGGCCGATGAAAACGCCGGCATCGGCCTTGTAGAAGATCGCGCTCGGAATCGTGACATGCGCATCCTCCAGCGCGGCTAGCACCGGGAGGTCATTAATGAAAGTACCGAGCGTCGTGTTCGACGTTCCAAAATCCAGACCGCAAATCGACATGACCGCTCCAAAAGGACGGTCCGTCTACACAGTTCGGAGCGAGCGATCCAGCACTATATTTTTGCACAGCCGCATGGCTGCAACGCGCGCAATCATCCGGAAATCCGGAAGCGTTTTCAAAGCGGAACGGGCGATCCACAGAACAATCTGTCGCCGCGATCAGGGTTGATGAATCGCCGAATGCCGGTCCATAAGCGGATTAAGACGGCGGGATGACCGCCATGGAATTTCGAAGGAATAGCTACGCGTGGCAAACATCAATCAGAAGATCGCAGACGAACTTGGCGTGCGCGAACAGCAGGTCGCGGCGACGGTGGAACTGCTCGACGGGGGTGCAACCGTGCCGTTCGTCGCGCGCTACCGCAAGGAAATCACTGGCGGTCTCGACGACGCGCAGCTGCGTACGCTGGAAGAGCGCCTGACCTATCTGCGCGAGCTGGAAGACCGCCGTAAGGTCATTCTCGAATCGGTGCGCGAGCAGGGCAAGCTCGACGCCACCGTTGAGGCGGCGATCATGACCGCCGACACCAAGGGCCGTCTCGAAGACATCTATCTGCCGTTCAAACCGAAGCGCCGCACCAAAGCGGAGATCGCCAAGGAAGCCGGCCTGCTGCCGCTCGCGGACATCCTGCTCGCCGAGCCGCAGAACGATCCGAAGGTGGTCGCCGAATCCTACGTCAATGCCGACAAGCAGGTCGCCGACGTCACCGCAGCCCTCGATGGTGCACGCGCCATTCTCGTCGAGCGCTTCGCCGAAGACGCCGATCTGATCGGCGCACTGCGCGAGCAGATGTGGTCGAACGGCCTGATGGCCTCGAAGGTGCGCGATGGCAAGAAGGCCGAGGGCGAGAAGTTCAAGGACTATTTCGATTTCTCCGAGCCGCTGCACAAGCTGCCGTCGCATCGCGTGCTGGCGCTGTTCCGCGGTGAGAAGGAAGAAGTGCTCGACCTCGCGATGCAGCCCGAGCCGGTGCCGGCAACGCCTGTGCCCTCCACCACGCCGAGCTCTTACGAACTCAAGATCATGTCACGCGTCGGCGTGTCGGACAAAGGCCGCCCCGGCGACAAGTGGCTGACCGACACCGTGCGCTGGGCCTGGCGCACCAAGATCCAGGTGCATCTCAATATCGACCTGCGCATGCGGCTGTGGACCGCGGCGGAAGAGGAAGGCGTGCGCGTGTTCGCCTCCAACCTGCGCGATCTGCTGCTTGCCGCGCCGGCCGGCACGCGTGTCACGATGGGCCTCGACCCCGGCTATCGCTCGGGCGTGAAGACCGCGATCATCGACGCCACCGGCAAGGTGGTGGCAACCACGACGATCTATCCGCATGAGCCGCAGCGCGCATGGGATGCGTCCCTGGCGATCCTCGGCAAGCTCGCCGTGCAGCACAAGGTCGAGCTGATAGCCATCGGCAACGGCACCGCTTCGCGCGAAACCGACAAGCTGGCAAGCGATCTGCTCAAGCTGCTGCCCGATCTGAAGATGACCAAGATCGTGGTGTCGGAAGCCGGCGCATCGGTTTACTCGGCTTCGGCCTTCGCGTCGGAAGAACTACCCGAGCTCGACGTCACGCTGCGCGGCGCCGTCTCCATCGCGCGCCGCCTGCAGGATCCGCTGGCAGAGCTGGTGAAGATCGATCCCAAGGCGATCGGCGTCGGCCAGTACCAGCACGATCTCGGCGAGAGCAAACTCGCGCGTTCGCTCGATGCCGTGGTGGAGGACTGCGTGAACGGCGTCGGCGTCGATCTCAACACCGCTTCGGCGCCGCTGCTGGCCCGCGTGTCGGGCATCGGCACCGGCCTCGCCCAGAGCATCGTGCAGCATCGCGACGCCAACGGCCCGTTCAAGTCGCGCAAGGCGCTGAAGGACGTGCCGCGCCTCGGCCCGAAGGCGTTCGAACAATGCGCCGGCTTCCTGCGCATCAATGACGGCGAGGACCCGCTCGACAAATCCGGCGTACATCCGGAAGCCTATCCTCTGGTGCGCAAGATCCTCGAGGCCACCAAGAGCGACATTCATGCACTGATCGGCAATGCCGAGGTTCTGCGCAAGGTGCAGCCCAAGAGCTTCGTCGACGACACGTTCGGCCTGCCAACCGTCACCGACATTCTGAAGGAACTCGAAAAGCCCGGCCGCGATCCGCGTCCCGCCTTCAAGGCGGCGGTGTTCATGGAAGGCGTCGAGAAGGTCTCGGATCTCAAGCCCGGCATGATCCTGGAAGGCACGGTCACCAATGTCGCCGCCTTCGGC
>JAEXHR010000388.1 GCA_023449855.1 Pseudomonadota bacterium
GTCCTGCGCCGATGCTACGGAGTTCGCGGCAAACACTGCCGCGATTGCAAGTAGCGATGAGGTAACCTTCCTGTTCAGCATTGTGTCTCTCTCCCTGAGATATTCATGATTTCACTCGGACCGTTGGCTCGTTCCGTAGCTTCTTATGAATTAGACGCCGAGATAGGTGTGCAGCTTGTCCATATTGGCGGACAGCTCCGAACTCGCGAATCCGTCAACGACCTGGCCGTGATCGACGATGTAGAAGCGATCGGCCACGGTAGAGGCGAAACGGAAATTCTGCTCGACGAGCAGGATGGTGAAGCCTTCCGACTTCAGCCGCGCGATGGTGTGACCGATCTGCTGGATGATGACAGGCGCCAGACCTTCGGTGGGCTCGTCCAGCATCAGGAAGCGCGCGCCGGTGCGCAGGATGCGGCCGATGGCCAGCATCTGCTGTTCACCACCCGAGAGCTTGGTGCCCTGGCTGTTGAGGCGCTCCTTCAGATTCGGAAACAGTTCGAAGATCTGCTCAACGGAGAGACCACCCGGACGGATGGTCGGCGGCAGCATCAGGTTCTCGCGTACGTCGAGGCTGGAGAAGATGCCGCGCTCTTCCGGACAGAAGGCAATGCCCTGCTTGGCGATCTTGTCCGAGGCGGTCTTGATGATCTCGTTGCCTTCGAACTTCACCGAGCCGGTGCGCTTGCCGATGATGCCCATGATGGACTTCAGCGTGGTGGTCTTGCCGGCACCGTTGCGGCCGAGCAACGTCACCACCTCGCCCTGCTTCACGTCGAAATTGACGCCGTGAAGAATGTGCGATTCGCCGTACCACGCCTGCAGGTCGCGGACTTCGAGAACGGTTTTTGCGCTTGTCGAAGATGATGCCGGAGCGGCCGTCAAAGTATCAGCCATGTCCGGCTCCCAGGTAAGCTTCCTTCACGCGTTCATCCTTGGTGAGGTCGGCATAGTTGCCTTCCGCCAGGATCTTGCCGCGCGTCAAAACGGTGATCTTGTCCGACAGCGTCGAGACGACGCTGAGATTATGTTCGACCATGAGGATGGTGTACTTCGCCGAGATGCGCTTGATCAGCGCGGCGATCTTGTCGATGTCCTCGTGGCCCATGCCGGCCATGGGCTCGTCGAGCAGCATCATTTCCGGATCGAGCGCCAGCGTGGTGGCGATCTCCAGCGCGCGCTTGCGGCCATAGGCCATCTCGACCGCCGGGGTGTTGGCGAATTCTGACAGGCCGACATCTTCGAGCAGCTCGGCGGCGCGCTGATTATATTTGTCGAGCACGCTCTTGGAGCGCCAGAAGTCGAACGACGATCCATGCTGGCGCTGCAGCGCGACGCGGACGTTCTCCAGCGCCGTCAGATGCGGAAACACCGCCGAAATCTGGAACGAGCGCACGAGGCCGAGACGTGCGACGTCTGCCGGCGCCATCGCGCTGATGTCCTTGCCCTTGTAGAGAATCTGGCCCTCGGAGGGCTGCAGAAACTTGGTGAGCAGGTTGAAACACGTCGTCTTGCCGGCGCCGTTCGGCCCGATCAACGCGTGAATGGTACCCTTGCGGACCTGGAGATTGACGTCGCGAACGGCGTAGAATCCCGCAAATTGTTTGGTCAGCCCGTGGGTTTCGAGAATGAACTCATCGGTCAAGCAAATTTCCCCCAATCGACCTTGGCCGCGGTGTCACGCGGGTGGCCGATTTTTTGCGCAGCGATCTCAAGCGACAAAAAGCGGTCGCCCTGCCCGGCTGCCTGTCGCGGCACGGACTATGCCGTCAAGCGATCAATTAACGCAAGTGCAGTACGGGCGTTTTGCCGGGGACGCCCCGCCGCACCAACTTCGCCATTAGTATTAGAGGGTTGCGTCGTCCGTGCACTGCACAAAAAGGATGCGACGCATTCCGGCAAACAGAACTTTTCACAGTCTAGGCATATGCAAAGTGCATGGAACGAAATCGAAATCGCCCGTTAATTGTACGGGTAAACAAGCACGTCTCTTCACGCTTTATTTGCCTGACTAGCTCATGCTTCCCGCATATTCGCAAATGTGGGACGATGGCCGTGAGTTTCGAAAGCTCAGACGCATCTGTCGTGAAATCCATACGGCAGCGCGACCTCCTGAACTGCTGGCTGCGACTTTATGCGCCAGTGCAGAAGCTGCCACGTCTCGTGGCCTATCAGCCCGACCGGCTCGAAGACGAGCGTGCCGATCTCGTCTACTACACCGTCGATCCCGGCTTTTCCCCAGTGCGCTTCATCATCAACAGCGACGGCACGCGGATGGCCAGCGCCTACGGCTCGACAGGTAAAGGCCGCTATCTCGACGACTATCTCGGCCCGATCCTTGGCCCTGTGGTGCTGCCGGCCTATCACGCCTGCATCGCGCACCGACTGCCGACCTATACGATTTCGATGATTGACGACGTCAACGGCCATACCGTCGCCTATGAGCGTATGCTGCTGCCGTTCTGCGACAGCGGCAGCGACGTCACGCATATCCTCGCCTCGCTGAAAACGATCAGCGAGGACGGCGGCTTCGAGATCCGCAATCTGATGCGCGGCCATCACAGCGTGCCGAAGCCGGTGCTCAGCGTGGTGCTCGACCGCAACCTCGCCCATCGCACGCCCAACCGCAGCGCGGCGAGCGAGCTGATCGAGATCGACTGAGTTACGCGAGTTCCTTCGCGTAGATCTCCGGCTTGAAGCCGACGAGGATCTTGCTGCCCTTCTCGAGCACCGGACGCTTGATCATCGATGGCTGCTCCAGCATCAGCGCGATGGCCCTGACTTCGGTGAGCCCTTCCTTCGCAGCATCGTCGAGCTTGCGAAAAGTGGTGCCGGCACGGTTGAGCAGCGTCTCCCAGCCGACCGCCTTCGACCAGCGCTGAAGATGCGCCTTGTCGATGCCGGATGCCTTGTAGTCGTGAAAGTCGTAGGCGACGTCGTGGCTGTCGAGCCAGGTACGTGCCTTCTTCATCGTGTCGCAGTTCTTGATGCCGTAGATCGTGGTCGCCATGAGATGTCCGCATTACCCATGAGTGATGTCTGCGGACCTGACTAGCAGATGACACCGGCTGGCTGGCCGCCATTCCGGCGTCATCCACAGCAGGCAGCGCGATCACGCGCCTTGCCGACGTCTGGTGAATGCCAGCCACACCGCCGAGACCAGAAAGTAGAATGCGCCGAAGGCGGCATAAGGCGCGACATCGACGATGCCCGGCACCTTCTCCCCACGGGACTGGATCACGAAAAAGATGCCGGCCGCCATCGACTGCGCGCCGCTCAAGATCATCACCCATTGCGCGCCGAATGCGCGCCAGCGGCGCAAGCCGGTGATCAGTTGCGCAAGGCCGGCCACGATCGCCCAGATGCCGAACACAGCAAGCACGGCGTTCATCCCCGACAGCAGCGCGCCGGCAACCGCCACTGCGGCGGCAAGACTGACCACGACGTTAAGCGCCTGCGACGGATTGGCACGCAAACCGCCGCTGCCTTGAGCGTCGAACCAGTTCGCCAGCGCGTCCCAGGCCGGGTAGCTCACCAGCAGGATGGCAGCCGCGCCGCTGTTCGAGCGGCCGATCGTGGCTGCCGCGGCGACCCACACTGCCGCAACCAGACCGCGGATCAGGTAATAGCGTGCGAGATCGCCCGATCCGGCGGCCGGAAATCCCGTGATGTCTGCGTTTGTCATGCCTCTCTCCGCGAAAATGGCCACGGAGCGCATTGGGCTTCGCGATCCTGGCCGATTTAAATATTACGATAATTATTATCGCGATATCTTTATCGCCACCCGAGACCCGCCTTGTCCAGACATTTATCGCGATATACATTATTGTGATATTGAGTTGAGGAACCCCATCATGGTCCCGGTCGACATCCCGCTGGATCACCAGCTTTGCTTTTCGCTGTACAGCGCCAGCATGGCGATCGGCCGTGCCTACAAGCCGCTGCTTGATCGGCTGGAAATCACCTATCCGCAATATCTGGTGCTGAGCACGCTATGGGAGGGCGGCCCGCAAAGCGTCGGCGGCATCGCCGACCGGCTGGCGCTGGAGTCCAGCACCGTGACGCCGCTGGTCAAACGGCTTGAACAGGCCGATCTCGTGATCCGCAAGCGCAATCCGGAAGACGAGCGTCAGGTCGTGGTCTCGCTGACATCGAAGGGCACGGCGATGCGCGAAAAGGCCCGCTGCCTCGGCGAGACGCTGTTCGCCGCCGCAGGCATGACGCCGGAGCGACTGATCGCCTTGAACAGCGAGGTCCATGCCTTTCGAGATGCGGTGACCAACTACACAACCAACACGACGGACGAGACGGCAGGCAACGCAAGCTGACGACAGCTTGCGCCTGTCCATTGCTGGGCGAACTTCGCCGAATCTGATCTAGCTCCGGCGAAGCAACGCGCGGATGCAGTCATGGAGTTCACGGCGCTCTTTCTCGCCATCACCGTCACCATGCTGGTCGCATGGCGCGGGCCGCGGCTGCTCGCGCTGTCGCTGTTCGCCGTGGTGCTGGTCGCCTGTATCGCGACCTTCCTGCATCACGCCACCGATACGCTGAAGCTGTCGTTCTGAGGCCGCCATGACACCTGTCCGTGCAATCGCCCTGAACGTGCTCGCGCTGTACGCGCTGGCCGGCATTCTCGCCGCAGCCTTCGGCGCGCAATTCATGCTCGGCGAACTGCCCTGCCCGCTATGTCTGTTGCAGCGGATCATGTTCGCGCTGCTCGCCATCGGCCCGATCCTCAATATCCGCTACGGCCCGCGCCCGAGCCACTATGCGCTGTCGCTGCTTGCAGCCATCGTCGGCGCCGTGGTTTCGACGCGGCAGGTGCTGCTGCACATCATACCCGGAGATCCCGGCTACGGCACGGCGCTGTTCGGCTATCACTTCTACACGCTGGCGCTGATGGCCTTCGTGGCTGCCATCGCGCTCATCTCGCTCGTGCTGCTGTTCGATCGCCAATTCGCGCCGCAGCCGGCACCGGTGACGGCACACATCCTGGCGACCGTTGCCGTCGGCCTCATCATCGCCCTCACCGCCGGCAACTTTGCATCCGCGCTGCTCGAATGCGGCTTCAAGGCCTGCGCGGACGATCCCGTCGTGTATGAACTGCTGAAGCGATAGCGACAGCAACTAGAGTTCGAGCCGCCGCGTGATCGCGATATTCTGCAGGAACGTCTCGTCGTGGCTGACGACCACGAGTGCGCCGTCATAGGCCCGCAGGCCGGCTTCCACCGCCTCGATGGAATCGACATCGAGATGATTGGTCGGCTCATCGAGTATCAGCAGCGGCGGCGGCGCGACGCCGCCCATGACGCAAGCAAGACCGGCGCGCAGCATCTGCCCGCCACTCAGGGTGCCAACGATCTGCAGCGCGGCATCGGCCCGAAACATGAAGCGGGCCAGCGCCGCGCGACAGGCATTCTCGTCGGCCTGCGGATGACGTTGCCGAAAATTGTCGCGGATCGTCTGCGAGGGATCGAGCAGACTGACGTGCTGGTCGAGCATGGCGTAATCCACCAGCATCCGCACCGCGCCGTCGACGGGCCTGATCGCGCCGGTGAGCAGGCGGAGCAGCGTCGTCTTGCCGGAGCCATTGCGGCCGGCGACGGCGATACGCTCGGGCCCGGCGATAGAGAATGACAGATCGCGGATGATCGGCGCATCCGGCGCATAGCCGAAGCTGATCCTGTCCACGTGCAAGACGGCCCGGCTGGCGGCGAGTCCTGTCGCGGGAATGGCGACGGATAGCGGCTGCAGCACTTCGATACGTTCCCGCGCGACCATCAGCGCGTCCTTCGCCTGCGCCTGCCGACGCTGCGCCAAGCGAGTATTCTCACCGCCGGTATCCTCGCTGCGGTCCTTCAGACCGCCAAGGGCAATCCGCGGCGTCCCGCCTTTGGCGCCCTTTCGCCGCCCGGCCTGATCCCGATGCGCCTGACGCTCCGCCGTTGCCTGCGCCTGCCGCGCCATTGCATCCACATTCTTCTCGGCATCGTTCAACTGATGTTGCGCGGCTGCAAGTTCGCGCGCCTTGCGCTCGCGATAATGCGTCCAGTTGCCGCCGTAACGCGTGCCGCCGAGCGAGGTCAGCTCGACGATGACATCCATCGTGTCGAGCAATTCGCGATCATGGCTGATGACGATCGCTCCGGCATGCCAGCCGGAAAGAAGATCGATCACCGCACGCCTGCCGTCCCGATCGAGATTGTTGGTGGGCTCGTCCAGCAACAGGAAGTCGGGTTCGGAGAAGATCAGAGCCGCCAGCGCGACGCGCGTGCGCTGACCGCCGGAGAGCGCGGACAACGCCGTATCGTGGCTGGCGTCCAGACCGAGCTGTCCGAGGGACCTGGCGATCCGCGTCTCCAGATCCCAATCGGCATGCGCCAGTTCGTCGGCCGTCGCCATGCCCGCTTCGGCGCGGGCGAGAAGGTCGAGCGCAGCGGTGACGCCGAACAGGTCGGCAACCGTCTCGTCCGGATCGACCTGCAGCGCCTGCCGCAGCACGGCCAGCCGACCGTGCGCGCTGACATTCCCCTGCTGGGGCAGAAGATTGCCGGACATCACATGGAGCAATGTGGATTTGCCGACGCCGTTGCGGCCGACGAGACCGGTGCGTTCGGCACCAAAGCCGAGATTGAGCTTGGTGAAAAGCGAACGGCCGTCAGGCGTCGCGATGGACAGATCGGATACAGCAATATGTGCTGGCATGGATGAACATCTCCCGGGAAACAAAGCAAACTGGCGTTGTGACCTGGGTGAAATCCATCGAAGCACACATCCTGCTGGAATGACGATGGAGGCTGCGTAGTCGTGAACTACGGCCAGCTTGTGGCACTCGCCGTCACTCGTGGGCGCTCAAGGC
>JAEXHR010000093.1 GCA_023449855.1 Pseudomonadota bacterium
CCTCCAGCCACCCGAGTGCGAGGGGTACGTCTTCCCCCGCCCGCAGGCGCCGCATCCTGCTCCGCTCAAAGACGCCTCATGAGAACGCCCCTCGCGAACAAGACGGGAGGGATATTGGCGATGATGGGAATTTTGTCAAGAACAAAAGTAGAACAAAGGATTTGGAGCCGTAGGATGGGTAGAGCGCAGCGAAACCCATGCTGTCCGTCGGATGCGGCTAGCTCCGCCGATGGGTTTCGCTTCGGCGCTGTCGCGCCTGCGCTCTACCCATCCTACGAAGGAGATATGCTCTGCCCTTGCTTCTTCGCAGCGCACCTGCACACTGGCGCCATCGATCCACTTCCGACCCGCGAGACATGCCCGCATGAGCCAGCTCAAAGTCCATATCGGCGACTTCACCTTCGACGCGAAATTCGAGGAGGCGGATGCGCCGTTGACTGTCGCCGCGTTCAAGAAGGCGATGCCGTTCGACAGCCAGGCGATCCATGTGCGCTGGAGCGGCGAGGGCGTGTGGATGCCACTCGGCGATCTCGATTTCGGCGTCGGCTATGAGAACCACACCAGCTTTCCCGCGCCGGGCCACATGATCCTGTATCCCGGTGGCATCAGCGAGACCGAGATTCTTCTCGCCTATAGCGGCGTGCATTTCGCCAGCAAGATGGGCCAGCTCGCCGGCAACCACTTCATCACCATCACCTCCAATCTCGACAAGCTCAAGGAGATGGGCAAGACGGTGCTGTGGAAGGGTGCGCAGAAAGTCCGTATCGAGCTCGTCGGATGACGAGCGACTATCCGCGCGATCTGCGTGGCTATGGCCGCACGCCGCCCGATCCAAAATGGCCGGGCGGGGCGCGCGTGGCCGTGCAGTTCGTCGTCAATTTCGAGGAAGGCGGCGAGAACAACATCCTGCATGGCGACCGCGCCTCGGAAGCGTTCCTGTCCGACGTGCTGGGCGCGCAGCCATGGCCGGGACAGCGCCATGCCAATATCGAGAGCATGTTCGAATATGGCTCGCGCGCCGGCTTCTGGCGGCTGTTCCGGATATTCACCGAGCGCGGCCTGCCGACCACGGTGTTCGGCGTCGCCACCGCGCTCCAGCGCAATCCCGAGATCGTCGCCGCCATGCAAGAGGCGACATGGGATATCGCCAGCCACAGTCTCAAGTGGATCGAACACAAGGACATGTCCGAGCCCGAGGAGCGCCATGAGATTGCCGAGGCGATCCGCGTGCATACGGAGGCGACGGGAGCGCGGCCGACCGGCTGGTACACCGGCCGCAGTTCGATCAACACGCTGCGGCTTTTGATGGAGGCCGGCGGCTTCAGATATCTCAGCGACAGCTATGCCGACGATCTGCCGTACTGGGTCAAGGGACCAAGCGAGCCGCAGCTCATCATTCCCTATACGCTCGATGCCAATGACATGCGCTTCACCAATGCGCAGGGGTTCAGCAATGGCGAGCAGTTCTTCTCCTATCTGAAGGACGCCTTCGACGTACTCTATGCGGAAGGTGCGACATCGCCGAAGATGATGACGGTGGGCCTGCATTGCCGCCTCGTCGGCCGGCCCGGCCGCGCGGCATCGCTGATGCGCTTCCTCGATTACATCACGAGCCATGACAAGGTCTGGGTGCCGACGCGGCTCGCGATCGCCGAGCACTGGCACGCCAATCTGAAACATCTCGCAGCGGATGCCCGCGCGATCGGCTGATTTGGATAGAGGTTGATTTGGACAGGGGCTGACATGACCGGGACCACGATCGACTATCTCAACTCATGCAGCCAGGATGAGTTCGTCGCGGCGCTTGCGAATGTGTTCGAATATTCGCCATGGATCGCCGAGGCGGCATTCTTCCAGCGGCCGTTCAGCGGCGTCTCCCGGCTGCATGCCATGATGTGTCAGGCGGTGGCCGTGGCGTCGCCCGCGCAGCGTCTGGCGCTGATCAAGGCGCATCCGGATCTGGCCGACAAGACCATGCGCGGCGACCAGCTCACCGCGGAATCCAATGCCGAGCAGAACAGCGTCGGCCTCGACCGGCTGTCGGATGCGGAATACGACGCGTTCGAACAGGCGAATTCGGCCTATCGCAAGAAGTTCGATTTCCCCTACATCGTCTGCGTTCGCCGTCACACCAAGGATTCCATCCTCGCCGATTTCGAGAAGCGGCTGCCGCACGATGCGAAGACGGAGATGGCGGCCTCGATCGGAGAAATCTGCAGGATCGCGGCGCTGCGGCTCGATCAGCTCGTGAAGGGCGACGATCCGCTCAAGGTGCATGGACGGCTCTCGACCCATGTGCTCGACACGCATGGCGGCAGGCCGGCGGAAGGGATTGCGGTGGAGCTGGTGGAATTGTCGCAGCTTGGCGCGAGCCGGGTGATCGCGCGCACCGTCACCAATCACGATGGCCGCACCGAAATGCCGCTGATCGGCGGGCGGCCGGTGCCGATCGGGCGTTATGAACTGACTTTCAAGGTCGGCGCCTATTTTGCGGCGCGCAAGGTGCCGATGTCGGACCCGCCGTTTCTCGACGAAATCCCATTGCGGTTTTCGGTCTACGAGCCGGAAGGACATCTCCACGTGCCGCTGCTGGTGACGCCGTGGAGTTATGGGACGTATCGGGGGAGTTAGTTGCCTTCTCCCCGCTTGCGGGGAGAAGTGAGAAGAAGCAAGTGGCCGTAGGGCGGATTAGCGTAGCGTAATCCGCCGGCCGAGTTCATGGCGGAGACTCCACGGCGGATTACGCCTTCGGCTAATCCGCCCTACGTATGCCGCGTAGGCCTCAATGCGTCGCTGCGGCCGCGGTGCCCGCGGCTTCGGCCTCCGCCTTCTCCTTGCTTCCCAGCCCGTTGAAGAACGCATTCAGCACCACCGCCACCAGCGCCGACAGCAGGATGCCGGACTCCAGCAGCGGATGCAGGTCGTGGGGCAGGGCCTTGAAGAAATTCGGCGCCACCAGCGGGATCATGCCGAAGCCGACCGAGATGGCGACGATGAAGAGATTGTAGGTGTTGGTCTTGAAATCCACCGCCGTGAGAATGCGCGCGCCGGTGGCTGCCACCATGCCGAACATCACGAGGCCGGCGCCGCCCAGCACCACCAGCGGCACGGCTTCCACCAAGGCCGCCATCTTCGGCAACAGGCCGAGCAGCAGCATGATGACGCCGCCGGCCACCGTGACCCAGCGCGAGCGCACGCCGGTGACGCCGACAAGGCCGACATTCTGCGAGAACGACGTATAGGGGAAGGTGTTGAAAATGCCGCCGACCAGGGTGCCGACGCCATCGGCGCGCAGGCCCTTGGTCAGGTCGTCGCGCTCGACCTTCTTGCCGGTGAGTTCGCCGAGCGCGAGGAACATGCCGAGGGATTCGATCATGACCACCACCATCACGATGCACATGGTGACGATGGGCACGAGATGAAATTGCGGCATGCCGAAATGAAACGGCAGTACGATGTCGCCCCACGGGGCTGCAGCCACCTTCTCGAAATGCATGACGCCGAGGACGCTGGCGAGAACGGCGCCGGCGACGATTCCGAGCAGCACCGAGACATTGGCGAGAAAACCGGTGCCCCACTTGATCAGCGCGAGGATCACCAGCAACACGAACAGCGCGATGCCGAGGCCTTGCAACTGGCCATAAGCGGGATTGGGGAAGGCGCCGGGGACGCCGTCGACCACCCTGGTCAGGGTCGGTAGTCCGCCGCCCGCCCAGTTGATGCCGACCCGCATCAGCGAGATGCCGATCACCATGATGATGGTGCCGGTGACCACGGGCGGAAACAGCGGCAGCAGCCGGCTGATGAAAGGCGCGACGATGATGCCGAAGATTCCGGCAGCGATGACCGAACCATAGATGCCCAGCAGGCCGATTTCCGGCGCCGCCGCCATGGACAGCATGGGGCCGACCGAGGCGAAGGTGACGCCCATCATCACGGGCAGGCGGATGCCGACCCCGGGAAAACCGAGACATTGCACCAGCGTGGCGATGCCGCAGGCGAACAGGTCGGCCGAGATCAGAAAGGCGACATCCTGCGGCGGCAGCTTCAGCGCGCGGCCGATGATGAGGGGAACGGCGACGGCGCCGGCGTACATCACCAGCACATGCTGCAGGCCGAGCGCGACAAGGCGCGGGGCCGGCAGGACTTCATCGACGGGATGGACGCCGGGATGGGTGGTGGTCGTCATGGATCTGCCCCCTTGCTTACGTCATGAAAAACGATGGCATTATGGTCGTCAGATACAAACGGCGTGCCAGAGCCAGGATTGGCACGAAAGGACTGGCACGAAAGGCTCGGCTTGACCGGCGGCACGAAGGTTGCTCGAAATAACCTGCCGGAACCCGCGGCGGCCGGATATTCCGGATCGCCGGTCAGCAACGGAGGTCGTTCGTGCCGCTCATCGCAAACCGCTATGGCAAGGGCCGTGTCCGCATCATGCGGGTGCATCGGGACGGTGACAAGCAGGATGTCAGCCAGCTCAGCCTCAAGGTGATGCTGGAGGGCGACTTCGGCCGCGCCTATACGGACGCCGACAACTCCACTTCGACCTCCACGGATACCATCAAGAACATCGTCAATGTGACGGCGCGGGAGAACACGGCCCTGCAGACCGAGCCGTTCTGCCAGGTGCTGGCCAGGCGCTATCTCGATCTCTATCCGCAGGCGGTGTCGGTGACCATCACCGCGCATGAGACCAAATGGAGCCGGCTGTCCATCGATGGCGTGCCGCATCCGCACAGCTTTGTGCGCGACGATAACGGCAAGCCGTTCGTCGAGCTGCATGCGACCCGCGACGGCATGACGATGAGTTCGGGACTCGACAATTTCGTGTTCATGAAATCCACCCAGTCGGGCTGGGAGAACTATTACACCGACAAATATTCGACCATTCAGCCGACCGACGACCGCATCTGCGCGACATCGATGGTGGCCTCATGGACGTGGTCGGGTACGCCGGCGGACTATGCCGCGACCAATGCGAAGATTCTGGAGACACTGTTGCGCGAATTCGCGACGACCTATAGTCCGAGCGTCCAGAACAGCCTGTATCGTATGGGCGAGAAGGCGCTGGCTGCAGTGCCGGAGATTTCCGAGATCAGCATGGCCTGCCCGAACCTGCATTTCATCCTGATGAATCTGTCCGCCTTCGGGCTCGACAACCATAACGACGTGTTCCTGCCGACCGAGGAGCCGCACGGCCAGATCGAATGCACGGTGGGGCGCGGCTAGTGCAGGCGAAGCAACCAGGACTCGGCGAGGAGATCGTCAGGCGCATCGACGAACTCGCCGCGCTCTCCGAGACGCCGGACAATCTCACGCGCGTGTTCCTGTCGAAGGAGCACCGAGCGGCGGCGGAGCTGCTGGTCGGCTGGATGCAGCAGGCGGGGATGCTGGCGCGTGTCGATGCCATCGGCAATGTCTGCGGACGTTACGAGGGCACCACGCCCGGCGCGCCGTGCCTGATGCTCGGCTCGCATTACGACACGGTGCGCGATGCCGGCAAATGGGACGGACCGCTCGGCGTCATCACGGCCATCGCCTGCGTCGGCGATCTCAACGGCCGCGGCATCAGGCTGCCCTTCGCCGTCGAGATTGTCGCCTTTGCGGATGAGGAGGGCACGCGCTTCGCCTCGACCCTGCTGGGCAGCCGGGCGGTTGCCGGCACCTTCGTGGAAAGTGCATTGGCCAGCCGCGACCGCGACGGCATCGCCATGCGCGAAGCGATGGAGCGCTTCGGCCTCGATCCCGATCATATCGGCGCCGCCGCGCGGGCGCCGGCCGAATTGCTGGCCTATCTCGAACTGCATATCGAACAGGGGCCGGTGCTGGAGGCGCAGGATCTGCCGGTGGGCGTCGTCACCGCCATCGCAGGCGCGACGCGGCTCGCGGTGGAACTGCACGGCATGGCAGGCCATGCCGGCACCGTGCCGATGCCGATGCGGCGCGACGCACTGACGGGGGCGGCGGAGTGCATCCTTGCAGTGGAGGAATTCTGCCGCTCCGATCGCGGCGGACTGGTCGGCACCGTCGGCTATATCAATGCGATGCCGGGGGCGACCAATGTCATTCCGGGTCTGGTGTCCTTCACGCTCGATATTCGCGCGCCGAAGGACAGCTATCGCAAGATGGCGGTGACGGATATCGTGCGCGAGATCGAGACGATCGCGAAGCAGCGCCAGCTCGATCTGCAGATCAACGTCACTCACGAGAACCGCACCGCGCCCTGTGCATCCTGGCTGCAAAACCAGATGGGTGCGGCGATCGCGGCGGAAGGCCATCGCGTCTTCGAATTGCCGAGCGGCGCGGGACATGACGGCATGGCCATGATCGACATCGCCGACATCGCGATGCTATTCGTGCGCTGCCGCGGCGGCATCAGTCACAATCCGGCGGAGCATGTCGAGACCGCCGATGTCGAAGCGGGCGCGCGCGTTTTGTTGCGCGTGATCGAGAATTTCAAACCGAAAGCATAATCCCATGGCCGGTTTTCACGGCGTGTTTCCCTATCTCGTGTCGCCCACCGATCATGACGGCCGCATTCGCACCGATGTGCTCGGGCGGCTGTGCGACGACCTCATCAAGGCCGGCGTGCACGGGCTGACGCCGCTCGGCTCGACCGGCGAATTCGCCTATCTCAATCGCGAGCAACGCCGAAGCGTGGTGCAGGCCACCATCGATGCTGCGCAGGGCCGCGTGCCGGTGGTCGCCGGTGTAGCCTCGACCTCGACGGCGGATGCGGTGGCGCAGGCGAAGTCCTATCAGAAGCTCGGCGCCAACGGCATTCTCGCCATTCTCGAAGCCTATTTCCCGCTCAAGGATGCGCAGATCGAATCCTATTTCCGCGCTATCGCCGATGCCGTCGACATCCCGGTGGTGATCTACACCAATCCGCAATTCCAGCGCTCGGATCTGACGCTGGATGTGGTGGCGCGGCTCGCCGCGCATCCGCGCATAAATTATATCAAGGATGCCTCCACCAATACGGGGCGTTTGCTGTCGATCATCAATCGTTGCGGCGACAAGCTCAGTGTGTTCGCTGCGTCCGCACATATTCCGGCTGCGGTGATGCTGATCGGCGGCGTCGGCTGGATGGCGGGCCCGGCCTGCGTGATCCCGAGGCAGAGCGTGCGCCTCTACGATCTCTGCAAGGCGCAACGCTGGGACGAGGCGATGGTGTTGCAGCGGCGGCTGTGGGGACTCAATGAGGCTTTTGCCCGCTACAATCTCGCGGCCTGCATCAAGACCGGCCTGGCGATCCAGGGCTATGAGGTCGGCGATCCCGTGGCGCCGCAGCCGGTGTTGACGGCCGATGAACGCAAGGTGATCGAGAAGGTGCTGGCGGAAGTCGACTAATCCGCCTCACGGCTGCTGCGGCAATCGCGTTGTAACAATATTCGATATGCAATTCCGCCCGTTCTGGTCCGCCGCAACGCGGTTGGCGCGCATGGGTTTTTCGGGCAAGGTTCGCGTTGCCCGCCCGTAAGGCCCGCCATCCAAGGACGCCCGATGAATATTCTGCCTGCGAACCTGCGCTTCGGCGCGGGGCTGTCTCCCAAGCGCCTCGAAGACCAGCGACTTCTCACCGGGCAGGGCCATTTCATCGACGACAAGCCGGAAGACGGCGCGCTGTGGCTGCATGTGCTGCGCTCACCGCATGCCCATGCCAAAATCACTGGGGTGAATACGGAGGCTGCCAGCGCGATGCCCGGCGTGCAGGCGATCCTCACCGGTGCCGACCTCGTCGCCGACGATGTCGGCACGCTGCCGACGCTGAACATCTTCAAGCGGCCGGACGGGTCGGCCATGCAGTTTCCGCCGCGCCGCCTGCTGGCGCATGAGGTGGTGCGCTTCGCCGGCGAGGGCGTCGCGGCTGTGATCGCGACCTCGCGCATTCAGGCGCAGCTCGCCGCCGAGGCGATCGAGGTCGATTACGACGTGCTGCCGGCGGTGGTCGATCCCGCGGCCGCCATCGCGGACGGCGCGCCGGCGGTGTGGGAGCAGGCGCCGGACAATATCGCGGCTTCCATGAGCTATGGCGATGCCGCCAAGATCGCCGCGATCTTCGCCGATGCCAAGCATACGGTGTCGCTCGATATCGTCAGCCAGCGCCTCGTGCCCTCGGCGATGGAGCCGCGCAGCACGATTGCGGAAGTGGACAAGAAGACCGGGCGGCTCACGGTCTACGTGCAGTCGCAGACGCCGATGGCGACACGCGACATCATCGCGGATGCCATCCTGAAGCGGCCGAAGGATTCCATTCGGCTCGTTGTCGGCGATATCGGCGGTGGCTTCGGGCAGAAGACCAGCCTGTATCCGGAAGACGGTATCGTCGCCTATGCCGCGGTGAAGCTCGGCAAGAAGATCCGCTGGCGCGGCGATCGCACCGACGATTTCGTCGGTGGCACCCATGGCCGTGATCTCACATCAAAGGCTGAGCTCGCGCTCGATGCCAAGGGTCGCGTCCTGGCCTATCGTGTGACCTCGCTCGGCGGCACCGGCGCGTATCTATCCGGCACCGGCGTGATCATTCCGCTGGTGCTTGGGCCGTTCGTGCAGACCAGCGTCTATGACGTGCCGAACGTGCATTACGAGATCAAGGCCGTGATGACCAACACGGCTCCGGTCGGCGCCTATCGCGGCGCGGGGCGCCCGGAAGCAGTGTTCATCATGGAACGTCTGCTCGATGCTGCGGCACGCCAGATCGGGATGGATCCGCGTGCGATCCGCAAGGTGAATTACATCAAGCCGGCGCAGTTTCCCTACACCAACGCGGTCGGGCAGGTTTACGATAGCGGTGCCTTCACGCACATGCTCGAACGCGCGTCCGAACTCTCCGATTGGGACGGCTTCGCTGCGCGCAAGAAGGAAGCGAAGAAGCGCGGCATGCTCTATGGCCGCGGCCTCACCAGCTACATCGAATGGACGGGCGGGCGTAACCACACCGAGAAGGTGACGCTGACCGCGACGCCGAATGGACGCGTCATTCTCTATTCCGGCACCATGGCCATGGGCCAGGGCCTGCAGACGGCTTACTCGCAGATGGTGGCGACGTCGCTTGGCATCGACATCAATAACATCGACGTGGTGCAGGGCGACACCGACAAGGCGCTCGGCTTCGGCAGCGTCGGCTCCCGCTCGCTATTCGTCGGTGGTACGGCAGCCGTCGTCTCGACGCAGGACCTGATCAAGAAGGCGCGCGAAAAGGCGTCGAACATGATGGAAGCCTCGGTCGAGGACATTGAATATGTCGACGGCTTCCTCACCGTGGTCGGCACCGACAAGCGCGTCAGCCTGTTCGAGATCGCCAAGGCCGAAGGCGGCGCCGGCCTGAGCGTCGATTCCACCGGCGAGGTGGATGCGCCGAGCTGGCCCAATGGCACGCATATCTGCGAGGTCGAGATCGATCCGGAAACCGGCATCACCAATGTGGTGCGCTACACCACGGTGGACGATGTCGGTGTCGCGGTGAATCCGATGCTGGTCACCGGCCAGATCCATGGCGGTGTCGCGCAGGGGATCGGGCAGGCGCTCTTTGAGAATGTCCACTACGACGAGGATGGCCAGCTCATCACGGCGACCTATCAGGACTACTGCATCCCGCGCGCCACCGACATGCCGCTGTTGAACGTCACGCTCGACGGTTCGGCGCCCTGCGTCACCAACCCGATCGGCGCCAAGGGCTGCGGCGAAAGCGGCGCCATCGGCGGGCCGCCTTGCGTGGTCAACGGTGTGCTCGATGCGCTGGCGCCCTATGGCGTTACGCAGCTCAATACGCCGCTGTCACCGATCAAGGTGTGGGAGGCGATCAGGAACGCGAAGGCGGCGTGATGCGCGGATGTAGGATGGGTAGAGCGCAGGCGCGATAGCGCCGGAGCGGAACCCATCGGCCGAGCTTGCCGAAACGACGGAATGATGGGTTTCGTTACGCTCTACCCATCCTACGAAAACAGTTTCAACCGGGAGAAAACAAAAGATGAAAAGCTTCAAGGTCATCGAATTCAACGAGCCGCTCAAGGAAGTCGACGATCAGACGCCGCAGCCGACCGGCACGCAGGTGCTGATCCGCGTCAAGGCGGCGGGCGTGTGCCATAGCGATCTTCACATCTGGGAAGGCGGCTATGAACTCGGCCACGGCCGCAAGCGGCTGTCGCTGAAGGAGCGTGGTATCAATCTGCCGCACACGATGGGCCATGAGACCGTCGGCGAAGTGGTCGCATTCGGTCCTGATGCGCCCAAGGACGGCGTCAAGATCGGCGATGTCGCGCTGGCCTATCCGTGGATCGGCTGCGGCAAATGCGCGGTCTGTCTCGCCGACGAGGAAAATCTCTGCCTGCAGCCGCGCTGCCTCGGTGTGCATTGCGACGGTGGCTATGCCG
Organism: Pseudomonadota bacterium; assembly: GCA_023449855.1. Classification (GTDB taxonomy): domain Bacteria; phylum Pseudomonadota; class Alphaproteobacteria; order Rhizobiales; family Xanthobacteraceae; genus Tardiphaga. The sequence continues at coordinate 10,380 of JAEXHR010000093.1, forward strand.
ACTACATGCTGGTGCCGCATCCGAAATATCTGATCGACCTGAAGGGCATGGATCCGGTGCTCGCGGCGCCTTATGCCTGCTCTGGCGTGACCACCTATAGCGCGCTCAAGAAGGTCGAGAAGGATCTCGGCAATCCGATCGTGATCTTCGGCGCCGGCGGCCTCGGCCTGATGGCGTTGAGCCTGCTCAAGGCGATGGGCGGCAAGGGCGCCATCGTGGTCGATATCGATGCCAACAAGCGCAAGGCGGCGCTCGAGGCTGGCGCGCTGGCCGCAGTGGACGGCAATGCGCCGGACGCGCTGGCGCAACTGCAGAAGGCGGCAGGCGGCCCAATCCTGTCGGTGATCGATCTCGTCGGCAATGCGCAGACCACGCAGCTCGGCTTCGATGCGCTGTCCAAGGGCGGCAGCCTGATCATGGTCGGCCTGTTCGGTGGCGGAGCCACCTGGGCGCTGCCGCTGATCGCCATGAAGGCGCTGACCATCCAGGGCAGCTATGTCGGCAATCTCAAGGAGACCAAGGAGCTGCTGGAGCTGGTGCGGACCAAGAAGGTGGCGCCGATCCCGACCACGCCGCTGCCTTTGGCCAAGGCCAATGCCGCGCTGAACGATCTGAAGGACGGCAAGCTGGTGGGACGTGCGATCCTGACGCCGGCATAAACGCCTTGCTTCTCCCTCCCAGGAGCGAAGCGACTGGGGAGCGACTGTCTTTCGGGTCAAGCGTTTTTGGGCTGCCATGGCGTTTTGTCCCGGAGGATGGCGTTGAGGATGGTGAGGAGCTTTCGGGCGACCGCGATGATGGCAA
>JAEXHR010000159.1 GCA_023449855.1 Pseudomonadota bacterium
GCGGACTGGTGATTGAGGGCCAACCGCAACTGCGGCGGATGCCGAACCCTCGTATCCATCAGTTTAGCGGACTGGTGATTGAGGGCCAACCGCAACGAGACCCGTCGCGCGCACGATGTCGTTCACAGTTTAGCGGACTGGTGATTGAGGGCCAACCGCAACGGGAGCGAGGCGCAATGACGCAGCTTTCGGAGTTTAATGGACAGTTCGGCGAAGGCCAACCTCAACCATGATGCCGATCTTGCTGTCCCGCCATCGAAACTACGGCAACTTCTGCAAGATTCGCCCCCTCACATCGCCTTCACACTCGCAATGAATCCCGTCACTTCGCGCTTCAAAATCTCCGCCTGCCGCGACAGGTCGACGGCGGCGTCGCGGGCGGCACTGGCCATGCGGCCGGTTTCGGACGAGGTGGACGAGATCTGGACGATATGGTTCGAGACATCCAGCGTTCCGCGCGCCGCATCCTGAACGCTGCGGGCGATGTCCTGCGTCGCATTGCGCTGCTGCGCCGTATCGACCTCGATCCCGGTCATGATCTCGCTGATCTCGGCGATGGTGTTGGAAATGCCGTCGATGGCGCCGCGGGTCTCGCTGGTGATGCCCTGGATATTGGCGACCTGCTGGGAGATTTCGCCGGTCGCCTTGCTGGTCTGATCGGCGAGGCTCTTCACCTCGGACGCGACCACCGCAAAACCCTTGCCGGCCTCGCCGGCCCGCGCGGCCTCGATGGTCGCGTTGAGCGCGAGAAGATTGGTCTGCGAGGCGATCGCCTGCACGAGTTGAACCACTTCACCGATCTTGTCCGCCGCCTCCGACAATGTATGGATCGTATCGCGGCTCTTGCGCGCCTGCGCGGCGACACCTTCGGCACGATGCGTCGCGTCGGTCACGCGGCGACTGATGGTCCCGATCGACGTGGTCATTTCCTCGGTCGAGCTGGCCACGGTCTGCACGCTGCTGCTCGCCTGGCTGGCGGCGTCGGCGACGGCATGCGCTTTCGATGTGGTGTCGTTGGCCGCCTGTGACAGGGTTTCGGCATTGCCCTGCAGATGGGTCGCGGACAGCGCGACCGTGTTCACGACATTGGTCACCTGCGCGTTGAAGCGTTGAATGGTTTGATCCAGATAGACGGCGCGCTCACCCTTGTGCTGGGCATCGCGCAATTCCTGCGCGGTCAGCCGCTCGCGCTCGATGCCATTGGTCTTGAAGACCTCGAGCGCGGCAGCGAGCAGACCGATCTCGTTCGACTTGCCCGACCCGGGAATGAACGTGTCGTATTTCCGGTTCGCCACTTCGCGCATCGCATGCACGATGGCGGCAAGCGGCCCCATGATCCCGTTGCGAACGACGAAGTAGGTCGTCAGGCACACGATCGATGCCAGCACGCCGATCGCGGCGCAGGCCATCAGGAAATAAGTGAACGCGGCCTGCGTCTGCTGATAGATCTGCATCGCCTGGTCGCGGCTCTCGCCGCTCAGAGCGCCGAATTGCGACGACAGCCGCGTGATCTCGTTGTTGAGATAGAGCACCGCGACGAAGCCGGTCCCGCCGCCAAAGGCCAGCAGCAGCAGCAAGGCCGCAACGACCGAGATAACCAGGAAGCGGATCGTGAAGTTGCTATCAGAAAACATCGGACCGGCCATGATGACGATTGAATGCGGCCGCGACTATCCCAAAGAAACGTCAAGAACTGATAAAATCACGCGCGCAAGATGAGTTGACTTTTGTCAATCGAGCATCATCGCAACGCCATCGAATGCGATCGTGCAAGCAGCGCGCGATCCGGTGCGTACTCAGTTCGGTTTGTCTTGCGCCTGCAGCAGGCGCTCGATGCGCGCCTCCTCGTCCGCGGACAGTCTGACGGTGTCGTCGCCGCCGCTTCGCGCATTGCGACGACGATTGTGCCACCACAAGGTCAGCGCGCCCGCGATCAGCACCAATGGCGTCAGCAGCCAGAGCAGCAGCGTGCGCGCCTCGAGCCGCGGCTTCAGCAGCACGAACTCGCCATAACGCGCGACCAGGAAATCCAGCACCTGCCTGTCGCTCTCGCCGGTGGCGATCCGCTCGCGCACCAGCAGGCGCAGATCGCGCGCCAGCGGCGCATCGGAATCGTCGATGGACTGGTTCTGGCACACCATGCAGCGCAGCTCCTTCGAGAGATGGCGCGCACGCGCCTCCTTCGCAGGATCCTGCATGATCTCGTCGGGCTGCACTGCATGAGCGGGCGAGCCGGCAAGCAGCGCGAAAGCCAGAACACCGGTCGCAATTCGCCGCATCGGCTCTACTCCGCCGCCTGCAGCGTCGCTGCGGATTTCGCTGGCTTCGGCGCACCCACGCGCAGCCGACGATCGGACAGCGACAGCACGCCGCCGAGCGCCATCAGCACCGGTCCCCACCAGATCATCAGCACCAGCGGCTTGTGATACATGCGCACCGCAACGGCACCATTAGCCGTGTCATCACCGAGCGAGATATAAAGCTGGCTCGCCCCGCGCGACAGCAGCGCCGCTTCGGTGGTGGAGGTCTGGCGCGCCGAGAAACTGCGCTTCGACGGCATCATCTCGCCGATCTCGTCGCCGCCGCGGGTGATGCGAAAACGCGCCACGCTCTCGCGATAGTTCGGCCCCTGGCGCTGGGTGATGTCCTTCAGCGTCAGCTCATAGCCGGCAAGCTTCGCCACATCGTTCGGCCTCAGCGTGCCGATGAATTCGGTATTCCATGTGCTCTCGCAGACGATGCCGATCAGCGCAACACCGAGCCCGGCATGGGCGAAAGCCGTCCCCCAGGCCGCGCGCGGCAGACCGACCGCACGCCGCAGCGACACGGCAAGCGGCAGCCGCCACAGCATGATGCGCTCGGCGATATCGATGACGGCGCCGAGGATCACGAACACCGCAAGCCCGATCGCCAGCGGCGCCAGCGCCGCGCCGCCTGATGTCCAGGCCCAGACCAGCGCAATGGCGAGCAGCGCCGCGATGCCTGCGGTGAGCAGCCGCTGCGCAACGCCGCGGAGATCACCGCGCTTCCAGGCCAGCAGCGGGCCGAACGGCACCGCCAGCAGCAGCGGCACGAACAACGGCCCGAAAGTGAGATTGAAGAACGGCGCACCGACCGAGATCTTGTCACCCGTCAGCATCTCCAGCGCCAGCGGATACAGCGTGCCGACAAAGACGGTGGCGCAGGCGGTGGTGAGAAACAGATTGTTCAGCACCAGCGCGCCTTCGCGCGAGATCGGCGCGAACAGCCCGCCCTGCTTCAGCGACGAAGCACGCCACAGATACAGCGTCAGGCTGCCGCCGATGAACACGCAGAGAATGACGAGGATGAACACGCCGCGCGAGGGATCAGTGGCGAAGGCATGCACCGAGGTGAGCACGCCCGAGCGCACCAGGAAGGTGCCGAGCAGCGACAGCGAGAAAGTGAGGATCGCGAGCAAGACGGTCCAGACCTTCAGCGCGTTGCGCTTCTCCATCACGATGGCGGAATGCAGCAGCGCGGTGCCGGACAGCCAGGGCATCAGCGAGGCGTTCTCGACGGGATCCCAGAACCACCAGCCGCCCCAGCCGAGTTCGTAATAGGCCCAGTAGGAGCCCATGGCGATGCCGAGCGTCAGGAAGATCCACGCTACCAGCGTCCATGGCCGCACCCAGCGCGCCCAGGCGGCATCGATGCGCCCCTCGATCAGCGCCGCGACGGCGAAGGAGAAGGAGATGGAGAAACCGACATAGCCGAGATAGAGCATCGGCGGATGCACGGCGAGCCCGATATCCTGCAATACCGGATTGAGGTCGCGGCCTTCCAGCGGCGCCTGCGCCATGCGCAGGAACGGGTTCGAGGTCGCCAGGATGAAGAGATAGAACGCCGCGGCGATCCAGCCCTGCACCGCCAGCACATGCGCGCGCAGCGACAGCGGCAGGTTGTTGCCGAACGCCGCCACCAGCGCGCCGAAGAAAGCGAGGATCGACACCCAGAGCAGCATCGAGCCTTCGTGGTTCCCCCACACGCCGGTGATCTTGTAGAGCAGCGGCTTGGCCGAATGCGAATTCTCGAACACATTGGCGACGGAGAAATCCGACCCGATATAGAGCGCCGTCAGCGCCAGGAACGACAGGCCGCAGAACAGAAACTGCGCCAGCGCGGTCGAGCGCGCCACATTCATCAGTGCGGTGTCGCGCAGCCGCGCGCCGGCCACCGGCACGGTCGACTGGATCAGCGCCAGCGCGAGCGCGAGGATCAGTGCGTAATGTCCGGCTTCCGCTATCATCGCGTCACGCTCGGCTTCGCACCGGCCGTATCGGCGCTGGTCGTATCCTGCGAGACCACCGGCTTGCCGCCCTCGCCTTCCTTCCAGCGGCCCTGCTTCTTCAGCGCATCGGCCACTTCCTTCGGCATATAGGTCTCGTCATGCTTGGCGAGCACAGTGTCGGCCTTGAACACGCCATTGGCGTCGAGCGAACCTTCGGCGACCACGCCCTGTCCCTCGCGGAACAGGTCCGGAAGAATGCCCTTGTAGTTCACCGGAAGCACCGCGCCGCCGTCGGAGACCTTGAAGCTGACAGCAAGATTGTCGCCGCGTTGCAGGCTGCCCTGCTCCACCATGCCGCCAAGACGGAAACGTTTGCCGGCCGGAATCTGCTTCTCCGCCGCCATGGTCGGCGTCGAGAAGAAAACGATGGAGTCACGCAGGGCATTCAGCACGAGGCCGGCCGCGATCGCCAGGATCGCCAGCGCTCCACCTATCATCGTCAATCGTCGCTGCTTGCGTGTCATGTTGAACTACCCGTCCAGCCCTGAATCTTTAAGGCCGTCATTCAGCTTGCGCAGCCGCTCGGCATCGCTGCCGACCGCCTGTCTTGCATCTGACAGCGCGCCCTTCGCCTTGTCGCGCTCGCCGAGCACGAGATAGGCGCGCACCAGGCGCAGCCAGCCATCCACATCGCTGCCGTCCTGCTTCAAACGCGTTGCGAGACGATCGACCATGCCCTGGATCATGGCGCTGCGGTCCTCGGCATTCATGTCCTGCGCCGCTGCAACGGTCTCCTGCGGCAAGGCAGGCAGGTCCGGGCCCTTGCCGCCCACCCGCGCCAAAGCCGCGCTCAACAGCGGACGCCACGGCGCATCGGCCGGGGCCTTTTCGAGCATCCCGCGCCAGATCGTGGCCGCGTCGGTGCTGCGGCCATCCTGCTCGGCGGCCAGCCCGAGGAAATAGCGCGCCTTCACCTCATCGACGTCCTGCGCGACGGCGCGATCGAATTCCGCCTTGGCGTCCGCAGTGATCACGCCATTGGCCGCCATGGTCATCGCCTCGCCGAGATCGGCGCGGTGCGCGGCGCTGTCGCCGCCGAAGGTGATGATATTGCGATAGGCGCGCACCGCATCGTCGTGGCGGCCGATCCGCGCCAGCACTGGCGCCAGCACACTCCAGCCGCGCGCATCGCTGGGGTTCTTTTCGAGATGCGCCTCGACCTGCGCGATCAGGCTGACGACGGACTGATTGGGGCCCGGCGCCTGTTGGCGCGAGGCCAGCGGCATGTCCGGCAGTTGCGGCGAGCCGAGCGGCAGATAGACGCCGACGGCAATCAGCGGCAGCCCGATCAACGCCATCAGCGACACCGCCTTGCGCAGGCGCGGCGCGTTGCCCGTCGCACTCTTGCCATCGGCATCCGCGGCAGCCAGCAGCCGGCGGCCGATCTCGACCCGCGCCGCCTCGGCTTCGGCGGGCCCGATCAACCCGGCTGCGGCATCCCGCCCGACTTCGGCAAGCTGGTCCTTATAGACGGCGACCTCGGTTCCCCCCGTCGTCGCGCTCTTCCGGCCAAGCGGCAAAAGCACGGCGAAAGTCGCCGCGGCGGTCATCAAAGCGAACACAAACCATAAGGCCATCAATGGGTTCCGACGCACCTTCGAGTCGATCTAATCGACGTCCGGGGCCGGTTACACCATGGCCGTTCCCCTCGCGCAATTGACTTTTATGCCATCGCGTCGGGCGGGATATTGCTCTGGATCAAGAAGCGGCATCCGCGGGGCCGCAAATGGCACCGAAGCCATCGTCAGGTCGCCGACGGGACGAACGGGATCAATCTCGGCGTGGCGTGAACGGTCCCGCCGGCGCCTGCCCAATGAGCGACACGCAGACAAGCGCGGCAATCGCGAACCAGAAGGTCAGCCAGAAACCATCGATATAGGCCAATGTGTTGGCCTGCCGCTGCACCATGCTGGAGAGCGTTCCCACGCTGCGCGCCAAAGCAAGACCTTCGCCGTGATGCCCGAACAAGGCATTGAGCTTGGCAAGCAAGCCCGACACATCCGCATCGCCGCTGGCGACATGAAGTCCCAGCAGATTGGAGTGGACCTGTTCGCGCACGCGCAGCCAGGTCGCCATCAGCGCGATACCGATTTCGGCGCCGCCGAGGCGCATCACCTGGATATAGGCCGCAAAGGCGGTTGCACGGGTCGGATCTGAATTGGACAGGGCAATGATGATGATCGGCAGCAGCGTGAAGGACTGTCCGAGCGATTGCAGCAGAACCACAGGGACGAAGTCGGACAACGACCAGACCGATGTCAGCATCGTTCCAAGGAGCGCCGCGGCCGCAAAAGCAGCGAGACCGATGATCAGGGTGAGCTTCACGTCATAGCGACGGATCAGATAGATCGACAGCGGCAGCAACACGATCATCGGCATGACGCCGCAGAGCAGAAACAGCGCACCGGACTGAACGGGCTTCAGTTGCGCGATGTTGCTCAGGAAATTCGGTGCCAGCGACGAATTGGACAGGCTCGTCATCGAATAGAGCAGGATGGTCAGGAGCGCGAGGCCGATATTGCGCGATAGCAATACCTCGGCATGAGCCCAGGGCCGCCGCACCAGTGTCTCGTTGATAAAGAAGCAGACGACGAGCGCCACGCCTCCTCCGATCAGCGCAACGATCGTCCCCGATCCGAACCAGTCAAGCCGGTTGCCCTGATCGAGACCGGCATAGATCATGGCCACGCCGGAGCCGAACAGCAGCATGCCGCCCCAATCTGCCTCGCGGAGCACAAAAGTATTGATCGGCTCGCGCGGCGTTCCGAGATAGACGCACAAAGCGAGCAGCGGCGCGATGATCACGTCCTGCCAGTAGATCCACTGCCAGCCGAGATGCTCGACGTAAAAGCCGGTCAGCGAAACACCCGCATTCAGCGTGAAACCGACGCGAATGGCATAGATGGCGATCGCCGGCAGCCACCACTTCATAGGCAGATTGCGAAAGATGATGAGCAACGTCGCGGGAACGAAGGTGCCTAGCAGCAGGCCGTGGATAATGTGAGCGACAAGCAGGACATTGTAGTCGCGCAGTAGCGGGATCAGCAGCGAGAGTGCTGCATAAACCAGCGCGGGTATACCGAGGACGCGGCGCAGGCCGAACACCGTTGCGAGCCACGCCACCGCAGGCGCGATGAATATCTGCGACGCGGTGCCAGCGGTGGAGAGCCACGCCCCCTCGTCGAAACTCAGCGACAGGCCGCCGCGGAGATCTGGCAGGCCGAGCGAAAACAGGCGCGTGTCCACATTGGCCAGCAACGCGCCGAGGAGGACGGCCCCGACCGCGAACAGCGGATGCAGCGACACACCGCCGGTCGAGACCGGACCGGCCCCGATGACCTGGCTGCCGACGGGGCTGGCCGCGGTCATTTGTCCGCAGCCTGAGTGGTATCGATACGGGCAGTCACCGACATGCCGGGCAGCAGCCGGCTCAGCAGCGGTTGATCCTTGTCGAACTGAATGCGGACAGGGACGCGCTGGACAACCTTGGTAAAATTGCCGGTGGCATTGTCCGGCGGCAGCAATGCGAATTGCGAGCCCGATGCAGGCGCAATACGCTCGACGCGGCCGCGCAGCGGCTGGCCCGTAAACGTGTCGACAACGATCTCCACCGGCTGGCCGGGCTGCACGCGCGTGAGCTGCGTCTCCTTGAAATTCGCCACCACATAGACATCGGGAAGCGGCACCACGCTGATCAGGTTGGTGCCGATATTGACATAGTCGCCCGCCTGAACCTGGCGTTCGCTGACCACGCCGTCGAACGGCGCCACGATCGTCGTATAGCCGAGCCTCAATGTGGCGGCATCGCGCGTCGCCTTGGCCCCGAGAAGATCGGCAGCACGCTGCTTCCTGGTGCCGTTCAGCACTTCGAGCTGGTGCTTCTGCGCCGCAATGAGCGCCCTGCTCGCCCGGACATCGGCCTGTGTCTTCGCCTGGGCGGCAATCGCCTGTTCAAATCGCTGGCGCGTTCCAGCTTCGCTCTGGCTGAGGGATTTCTGCCGCTCCAGCTCCTGCTCGGCCTGGACGTCCTGGGCCTCCGCGGATGCACGCTGCGCTTCGGCCTGCGCAATGGTCGCATATTGGAGTTCGATCTGGTTGGCGAGATTGTCCAGCGCCGCCTGCGCACCCGCCACGCCCGCTTCGGCCTGTGCAAGCTGCGCCTCATAGTCGGCCCGATCGATCTGCAGCAACAGGTCGCCCGCCTTGACACGCTGGAAGTCGTTCACAGCAATCGACTTGACCTCCCCCGCCACCCGGCTCGATAGCCGCGTGGTCTGCGCACGGATATAGGCATCGTCGGTCGATTGTACCGCGCGATTGCCGATCCAGATGTCCCAACGCAGCGTCGCCACGATGACGAAGCCCACCGCAACCACCAGAGCCAGAACCGGTAACGCCAGGCGACGCAAGGTGGAGGTTTCAGGGGCGGGATCAGCCGGCTGCGCGGGCGTCGGCTGCGGAGGGGGCTGGACCTGGGGCATCGCGTCCTCGATTCGGTTGGATGTTCCGAATGAATGCCTACAGCTCGCATATTACAAGGTCGCGGTCAGCCGTGCAGTCGCCACAACACCAGGCGGTGATCGACCGCATCCCAATCACCGGCCGAACCATCGCCTGTTCGCCGAGCGGCCCGAAGCCGTCATTGCTCCCCTCGGGCAAAACTCGGATTGCAAAAGTACCGCGCAGCTAACCTCGAAGGGATTTCCCGCTCAGCCGCCAGAGCCCCTGGTCGCTCGTGGACACGGCAACGGCGCCGTTCTTGATGGCCTCCAGCACATGGCTGCGATCGCAGACGAAACCCGACGCAATGATCGGAGGCATCGCCTTGCGATGCTGGGCTGGCACGTAAGACAGCATTGGCGCCGGCATCAGCTGCACCAAATTCGGCTCACTCTGCGCCAACGCAGCGACGCTTCTCGGAAAATTGGAGCGATCCGTCACGAAGACTTTCTGGATTGCAACCAATCCCGATTTCTTTGCACGCTGGATCGTCGCCACCCGCGTCGAGACGACGCCTTTGGCGCCGATCTCGACGAGATAGTCGACACCACCCTTGTCTTGCGAGAGACCATCGCAACTGTCGATGTTCACAACAGGATATTTGTTGGCATCGACGAGCGACTTGATCACCGCCCCGAGTTTCCGCAACTCGAAATTTGCAACGATCGCTATTTCAGCCTCGCCGCCGAGGAAATCCTCGACGAGCTCGGAGCCATAGAGCGTTGCGATCACCGGGTGCCGTGTCAGGCGTAAAGCCAAGGATTTATCCATGACCCCAATCTAAATTTATGTGCCGACTTTGTCACTCAATCCAAGCTTCCCGGGATTTAGAATGTTCTTTGGATCGAGCGCAGCCTTGATCGTCTCAAGCACCGGAAACGCTGTGCCGAGCGAATCCGCCATATAAGGCGCACGCAGCAGTCCGACGCCGTGATGATGGCTCAGCGTGGCACTATATTTGATGATGACCGCATTCGCCGCATCCCAGGCCTGCCGGTACCACTTCTGACGGTTCTCGACCTCGACTTCACCGCGCAGCGAGAAGTAGAGACAGGCCCCGTCGACATAGGCATGCGATTGATGGGCCGACCCCGCCAGTGTACCGGGAACAGAGTTGATCGCCTGCACGACCTCATCATAGATCGCCGGCAGATCGCGCCACGGGCCGATCATTTCCAGCGTGTCAGCCACGAAGCCAGGGCTCGGCGTAAAGCCTTCGGCGCTCTTGCCGGTGAGATAGCGGGTATCGAGCCAGCGCTCCAGGATCGCATCGCTTTCCAGCTTTTCGCCAAGCTCCGCGCATGCCTTGTCGCTGATCGCCATCACGGCGTCGACCATCTCCTTTGGTCCTTCGTCGGCCACCAGCAGAACATTGCTCTTGGGCATGCCGAACTGCACACCGCTTTCCAGCTCGTCATAGAGACGTAGCGCAGCCGGATTGGCACCGCGTTGCATGATCTGGCGGCAAGCTTCGAGACCGATCGCGAAGGTCTTGAATCCGTAAGCGATGGCGCGGCCATAGTCAGGCAACTGATGCAGCTTGAAGCGGATTTTGACGACGACGCCCAGCGTGCCTTCGGAGCCGATGAAGAGCTGCAGCAAATCGGGCCCAACCGCCGCACGCGAATAGCCGCCGACCGTGATCAGGCGACCATCGGCGAGCACGACATCCATGCCGAACACCATGTCCTCGATCTTGCCATAGCGCGTCGAGAGCTGGCCTGCGCCGCGGCAGGCAACCCAACCGCCCACGGTGCTGATGCCGAAGGACGACGGCCAATGCCCCATGGTCATCTTGTAATCGCGCTGGATCGTCTCCTCGAAGACGTCACCGAACATGCCGGCCTCGACCTCGACAATCTGGCTCTGCGCATCGAAGCCGACGAGCTTGTTGAGATCGCACAGGTCGAGCACGATGCCGCCGCGAACCGGAAGGGCTGCGCCGGTAACGTTGCTGCGTCCCGCCGATACGGTCACGGGAATCGCCGCAGCATAGGCAATGCGCATCACGCCTTGCACCTGCTCCACCGACGACACGCGAACGACGACCGCGTTCGGCGTTGCCGGCTTGCCGGCGGTTTCCGTCATCATCGAACCTGCCCACCAATCGCGGGTCCAGGCCACGACATCGGGCGTGTCGGTGATGACGTGGTCGGCGACCTTGCGCAGCGACTCAATGATATCGGCTCCGACAGCGACCGGATCGCGCTGCAGGCCGGGCGTCGCCGACGTTTCTTTCACGCGTGCGACATAGGCCGGCGGCGTATGTGCGCCGACGACATATCGGCCACGATTGTAGCCACGGCGAACGGCATCTTTGCTCAGCATTTCTTACACTCCTAGAAGAATGGATTTTTCGCGCGCAACGCTGGCGGTGTAGTCCGCCACCTGCTGCGCAATGATCTGTTCGGACAGTCCGAGTTCGGACTGCAATATCTTGCCGACGCGCATGGCGGCGCGCGCCGATGCATCGCGTGCGTTCATGCGCGCCCGCATGCGGCGCGACAGCACGTCATCGACGGTACCCGCCATTTCATGGCGCACGGCGTAGATTACTTCGGCCTCGCTATGCGGCAGGCCTTCGACGATCGGCGCAGCGGACGCCGGATCGGCCTGAAGGATATCGCTGACAAAGCGCGCTTCGGTGCCATAGCGCTCGCCGAGATGCGCCTGCAGGCCGCCCGTCGCAGTGATCGCCTGGGCGTCGTAACCGGCGGCGCCGAGCAGATAGGCCTTCTTGGTCTGACACCTGCCGCTCTTCCCGATCACCTTCTGCGCCGCATCGATGGTCTGTTCCGCCATGTGCCGCGACGTCGTCAGCTTGCCGCCCACGATAGTGATCAACCCGTCGTCCGCAGTATCGATCTTGTGGTTGCGCTTGACTTCGAGCGTCTTGCCACCCGGCGGCGCCACCAGCGGCCGGCATCCGGCGATGCTGCCGACGGCATCCTCGGGACGAAGATCCGTCTTCAGCGCCGAGCGCGCGCCGTCCAGCAGAAAATCGAGTTCCTCGCGCGTGCAATGCACATCGTCGAGATCGCCCTGATAGTCTTCGTCGGTCGTACCGAGATAGGAGACATTGCCCCAGCGCGTGATCGTCGCACGACGGCTGCGGCCTGGTACAGGGATCGTGACCGTGCAGTCATTGCGAATCTTCAGCCAGGGTATCGCGACATGCACGCCCTTGGCCGGACGGATTTCGAGCTTGCGCTCTTCGCCCTTCTTGATGCCGCTCCAGTCGCGCAGCCAGACGCCCGTTGCCATGACGACCGCGGCAGCCCGGACGGTGATCTCGCGTCCGTCAGCCTGAACCACCGCGCCGGTGACCTTGCCGTGATTGTTGCGTGTGATCTCGACGGCCTTGGTGTGGTTGGCAATTGCCGCACCGTGATAGGCCGCGGTCCGGGCCAGATTCAATGTCAGCCGCGCATCATCGACGCGTGCATCGAAATACATCAAGCCGCCGATCAGATTGTCGTCCTTGAAGGTCGGGCAATGCGACAGCACCTCGGCCTTGCTGAGACGCTGATGCAGAATGCCTTCGCGCCAGCCACCGGCGAGATCATAAGTCCATAACAGGCTTTCGAAAGCTCTCGCGAGGCGCTTGTCGAAGACGCCGTCCTTCTCGAGGATCGGAAACAGGAACGGCAATCGCTGCACCAGATGCCGCGCATTGCGGCGCAGCCTCTGGCGCTCCAGCAGGGAATGGCGAACCAGACCGAGATTGCCCTGCTCGATATAGCGCAGGCCGCCATGCACCATCTTCGACGACTTTGACGATGTCCCCGATGCGAAATCGTCTTTCTCGACGAGCGCCACGCGGAAGCCGCGCAAACTCGCATCGAGCGCGGCATAGGCGCCGGTCACGCCGCCCCCGATGATCAGGATATCGAACTGATCGCTCTCCAGCCGGGCCAGATGCTCGCTGCGAACAAAGCCGAGAGGCGCCACGCCGATCATATCGGCGCGGTCGCGGTTGGGCTTCAGCGAAGGAAGGAAGTTCATCATCTCGTATTCCGTCTAGTGCTCACCGAACACGTTGGCATGTTCGAGCTCGGATTTGATGCGCGCATGCCAGAGCGAACGACGTTCGTCGCGCATGTCTGCCTGCATCTTCGGTTCGAAGACCTGCTCATCCGCTGCGAAAGCCGTGCTGCGCGGGATGTCATCCCAGAACAGGCCGGAGGATCCGGCGAGATAGGCCGCGCCGCGCAACGTGGCGCGCGCCGTGTTGGGCTTGCGGCGGATGGGCACGCCGATCAGATCTGCCTGCATCTGTAGCAGCGGATCGCTGGCGGACAGGCCGCCACCGACGATCAGCTCCGCAATATCGACGCCCGATACATCACGATCGGATTCGAGACAGCTCGCAACGGAATGCGCGATCCCTTCGAGAATGGCGTAGGCCACTTCGGGCCGGGTCGATGCCATCGAGATGCCGGTCAGCGAGGCACGTGCATTCGGCTGCATGTCGGGTGTCCGCAAACCGGTGAGCGCCGGAATGAAGGTGACGCCTCCCGACGACTGAACCTCGGCTGCGAAGCGGCTGATGTCAGTCGCATTGTCGAACCAGCGCAGCTTTTCGCAGACCCAATCGAGCGCTGAACCCGTGGTGGCAGCGAATGTCTCGACGGCGAATTGCGATTGATCGTTCCGGCGACGGGCAACCATGGTCGTGGTGCCGGCAAACAGACCAGCCTTGGCTGGCTGCTCCGGCCCGATGATCAGGTCCACAAAGCTGCCGGTGCCGTGGATGCACATGGCCTGCCCGCGGTCGAGGCAACCGAGACCGATGGCTCCGGCATGCTGGTCGCCCATGCTCGCCAGAATCGGAACGTCGATCCCGAGCAGATCCGCATTCGTTCGGCCGAGATCATCCGCGTCCGATCGCAGCTCCGGCAACAGCTCCTGTGGAAATGCCAGCGCGTCCAGCCAATCGCGTTGATAGCGATGCTCGGCGAGAACATAGGCGCCGGCCGATGTCGCATTGGTCGGCGTGGTCACATAGATGCGATCCCGCGTCAGATGCCACAGCAGCCAGGTATCGACCGTACCGAAACCCAATCGCTTATCAGCGAATGCTTTCGCGACCTCCGGCGTTTCCCGAATATGCCGCGCAGCCCAGAGATAGGGGGAGCGCACACCGCCCGCCCGTCCGACCTGCTTCGCGAGGATGGAATCCCAGACAGGCGCCAGTTTGTTCAGTTCACCGACATAGCGCGTGTCCTGCCAGACCATGGCGGGCACGAGTGCCCGCCCAGTGTTCTTGTCCCACAACACAGCGGTGGCCCGCTGTGTTGCAATCGCCATGGCGACGATCCTCTGTCCGGCCTGCGACGCCTGCGCGATGGTGGCACGACAGGCTGCCACGGTCTTCTCGAGGATGGCGTTCGCATCCTGCTCCACGACACCCGGCCGCGGCGTATCCACCTCAAGCGGCAGATATTCGAGGCAGGATACATCGCCATCGGCGGAGACCGTCGCGGCACGGGTGCCGGACGTTCCCTCGTCGATCGCCAGGATCACGTCTTTGAGCTGTTTGGCCATCACGACTTCGACGGCTGCAGCGCGGCGTTGACGTAAGGCTTGTCATCCGCGAATTGCGGCGCGCCGGCCTCGTTGTCCGGATTGATCGTGGTCCGGGTCGGATCCCACTTGATCGAGAAGCAGATGATGCTGGCGATCAACGGAACGGCGGACAGGATCAGGAAGGTGTGGTTGAGGCCATACCATTCACGGAACAGCGGGAAGACCAGAAGGCCCAGCGCAGCACCGATGGATCCCATGGCGCCGATGACGCCATTGGCGCCCGCCCGAAGCTCGCTGCGGAACGACAGCGACGACAGGCTCTTGCCGTTCGCACCGGGACCACCGGAGTGGAACAGGATGAACAGCGAGGGCACGATCGCCGCCAGCCAGATCGGCATCTTGTCGCTGAACAGGCCGAGGATGAGCAGCATCACGAACACCGCCGCGAAGCCGACGGCCGACGCGATGCGCAGGCCGAACACGCGCCCGATGGTCGGAGACAGGAAGCCACCGAAGATGCCGAACACGTTGAACATCAATGCACCGAGCGTTGCATAGACGAAGTCCTTGCCGAACAGCGCAGCGCTGATCAGCGGCAGATACCAGCCGACAGCGAAATACTGGATAGATTGTCCAATCTGGACTGTCGCCGCAAGGATCGTGCGCGGCAGATAGACGCCGCGGAAGATCAGCAGGATGTTTGCAACGCCGCGACGCGCCTGGTTGAGCACCGGAATGCGGTCTTCAAGCGGAGCGGCCACGAAGTTCTGACCATAGATGCGGGTCATCGCGATGGCCGCCTCGTCCAGACGCTCCTTGCGCGCCAGCCAGATCGGGCTTTCGACGAGCAGCGAATATTGCAGGACCAGAATGATGACGGCGAACACCGCGGTTGCCGCCACCGAGTAACGCCAGATCGTGTCGCCCACGTCCCACGAGAAGAACAGCAGCGCGAGCAGCAGGTTGGTACACACAGCCGTGTACCACATACCCTGCCAGGTATTGAGGCGGCTCTTGAAGCGCGAGGGTGTGAACTCCGCAAGGACAGCCATGGCAATCGCGAAATCGATGCCATAGGCGGCGCCAACGAAGAAACGGCCGACGATGATGGTCTCGAAATTCGACGCAAACACCACGAGCAGCGCGCCGATGATCGCCAGCACTTTGGCAGTGACCAGAGGCGCCACCCGCCCCCAGCGATCGGCCATCCATCCGCCGATCGGATTGAAGGCGATGGCGACCCACGATGCGAAGGATGTCAGCAGCGCGACCTGTCCGGCCGTGAGCTGCAGATTGCGCGTCATCGGTCCGAGCCCCGCGCTTAGGGCCGAATTGGCGAAAGCGTCGAGAAACAGTCCACCCAGCGCGAGCCACCAGATGACGCCGGCGCGGCCGTTGATGCCCGTGCGTGAATCGACGAACGACAGGATGTCGTCGACGCCGCGTAGTCTCAATGTTGTTGATTGCACTTGTCTTCCTCCCCAGAATTTTGATCTGTAAGGAGGTCAAAGCAAAGTACAGACGTGCAAGATGACCATCTTACAGACAGTCTTAAATCTTGCTTCTGTGCAAACACGCTAGGATGCGCCGCCGGGCTTGTCAACGCATCGAGCGAAATAACTCATGCTCGCCGTCGCTGACACCACGGGAATCTGCGGGCAACCACATGCCCGCTTCATGCGGCGAGCGGCCGGACACTCAGGATCGTGTGCTGCCTCAGCCGGCCTTCTTCGGCTTCTCGATCACCACCATCGCCTGTTCGGCGGCACGGGTCATCAGGGCGGCATATTCCTGGCCGAACAGCACATGGCAGAAGCGGATCGCGGTCTTGGCCTGCATCTGGCGATAATTGCGCACGCGGCTGTCGCCGGCGCGCAGCGACTGCACCAGCGCCTCGGTGGATTTCTCGACATATTGCTGCAGGTCGGAATAGGTCCGCAGCGTCACTTCGTTGATCGCCAGCTCGCTCGCATAGGTGCGGCAGACCGCGACGAAGTTGATCATGGCGACGACTTCCTCGACCTCGGAGGGATCGATCGCCGCGGTCGGCGCGATCTCCTTGTCCGGGCGCTGGCGCAGCAGGCGGCGCACGCGGCCCGGGACGCTCTCGATTTCCGACTGCAGCGTCGAGGACACCTCCACCCGGATCGCCGCCATCTGGCGGCCCCACATGCTGTCATTGCGCATGTCGAGCTCGGTGCGCAGGCCGCGAACGCCGTCATGGGCGATCTTGAGATGTTCGGGCGCGTTCTCGAACTGGCCGCGGCGGATTTCCGAGCGAAGAATGACCGCGACATTGTGCAGATCGGCCAGCGCCATGGTGACGGCCACGCCATAGGGCGTCCCGGCGACGCGGACCTCGTCGTCGGATGCCGCGATCTTCACGGCAATGCGGATGATCTGCCACGGCGCAGCGAGCCGCTGCATGATCAGCGACAGCGCGAACGGCAGCACCTGGGGCGTGGTCAGCGCCGGCACGTTGAGCGCGCTGTTGATGGATGCGACCTGGGCGTCGCCGAAGCTGCGCAGGACGCTCGGCAGCTTGCCGGCGAAGGCGTCGAGTTGCTCACGCGCCTTCAAGGCTGCACCGATGGCCGGGAGATCCTCCACCGCATGGGTCGGCCCGATACGCGCGGCACGGCCGCCGTCGCCACCGGACACGACATTGGCGATGGCGCCCGCCGCCGCCTGCTGGAATTTCTTCACCGCGCGCTCGACGGCAGCGGCATTGTCGGACGCATCCGCGATGGCGGTTTCGAACTCGCGCACGGCATCCGCGGCATCGCGCTCCAGCCACTGCCAGACCGGCAGCAGCGACGGCCGGCGGATCTGCCCCGGGCGCACCGCCTGCACGCCATCGACCAGGAATGGCTCCAGCGACCTGAATACGAGGCGCGAGGGATCCTCGACCCGCGGCCGTACCGCATCCTCATTGCCGCGCATCACGCCGCGCAGCAATTCCAGCACAAATTGTGCGACTTTGACGTCCTCGCCGCGTTCGATCGCGCGCTCGTATTCGCGCAGCAGAAGCATCTGCGACTGCTGAGGCAGTTGCGCAAGATAGTCCCGGAGACGATCGATGGAGGTCTTGTTCATAAGGCCCAGAAATCAGCACTCGCCGGCGCGTTCAAGACCGAAAGCGGCCACCGGATTTTATAGCCACCTCGTCGTTAAGAACCCGTTGAGGATGTGGCTCAGGCAGCCGCCGCCCATGCCCCTTCCGGGCTCTTGCAGGCGGTGCCGCGAGCCGACTTGATGTCGCCATTCACCGTGATGGTGTGGGAGAAGCCGCGGCATTGCAGGCCCTTCTGGCTGTAGACGGGGCCGGCGACGATATTGCCATAGCGCCCGCTCTGGTCGTTGCGCCACGGCACGGGGGCGCCGGGCGCGCCGCGGTCAAGCGCGGTGAGCTGGGCCTCATAGGCCAGCCGGCGGTCCTCGTCATTGAGCTGGGCACCGAGCTTGGCGCCGATCAATCCGCCAAAGGCCGCATTGGTCACGGCCGCCGCGGCGTTTTCCTCGGATAGGCCAACGGCCGACTTGGTGCTGCTATAGGCCCGCGCGATCGTATCGGTGCCAAAACCGTTGCCAAGGCTCAGGCTGCCATCCGATGTCGTCACGTCACAACCGCCCAGCGCCAGCGCGACAGCGGCCACACAGAGCAGGTTGATCTTGACCATGGACGGGACCCTCGGACGCAAAACAGGGGATTAACAAACGCCAAAGTGGTTACGAACGGGATAATTCGGGCGAGATCGGGGCGCGCGCAACGGAACCTAGACCCCCGGCAACACCAGCTCCGCCCGGAGGCCGCCGATCGGCGCCTGGCCCAGCGTCAGGCTCCCGCCATAGAGCGCGGCGAGATCCACCACGATCGACAGGCCAAGACCGGAGCCCGGCTTGGTTTCGTCGAGCCGCCGGCCGCGGCGGGCGACCTGGGCGCGTTCGTCATCGGACAGTCCGTTGCCGTCGTCATCGACCACGATGCGCAGCTTCGGCGACGGGTCGCCGGGGTCCGCCCGCTCCACCTCGACGGCGATTCTGACGTGATGATCGGCCCATTTGCAGGCATTGTCGACGAGATTGCCGACCATCTCCTCCAGATCCTGCTTTTCGCCGCGGAATTTCGCCGAGCCGTCCGCTGCCAGATCGATGTCACAGCCGCGATGGATCTTCTCCATGGTCCGGCACAGCGCCTCCAGCGCCGGCGCCACCTCGGTGACCGTGCCGATGATGGTGACGCGCGCCGCAATGCGCGCGCGTTCGAGATGGTGGGTGAGCTGATCGCGCATCACATCGGCCTGCTCCAGCACCTTGGCGGCCAGCGGATCGGCGGCATGACCATTGGCGCGCATTGCCGCGGCCTCGTTGACGATCACCGACAGCGGCGTCTTGATGGCATGGGCGAGATTGCCGACATGGGTGCGCGCGCGCTCGACGATGGCGCGGTTGGCATCGAGCAGTGCATTCATCTCGCGCGCCAGCGGCGCCAGCTCGACGGGATAGCGATCCTCGAGCCGCTCCGCGCGGCCGGAGCGGATGTCGGCGATGGCTTCGGACAGGCGCTTCAGCGGTGCAAGGCCGAAGCGGACCTGGAACAAGGTGGTCAGCGCCAGCACGATGGACAGCGCCGCAAAGGTGCTGCCGAGATAGTAGTCGAAGGCGCGGGTTTCCTCGAAAATCTCCGTCGCATCGCCGGCGACGCTGATGCGGAACTTGCCGTCGGCGCCGAGGTCGACCGGCCGCTCCACCATCCGCAGATGCTGCCCCTCGGGCCCGTCCACGTAACCGAGCCGGACACCGGAGGTCGTGAGCTCCGCCCCCCGATCCTCGAGCTTGGGCAGCTTCTTGTCCCACAGCGAACGCGAGGCACGGATTTCGGTCTTCTCGCCGTCGGTCGGCGCGATCTCCCAGTACCAGCCGGACAGCGGCAGTTCGAACAGCGGCTCGCCGAGCGATGGCGATTGCTGCTCCCCCGGCTCGGGCGGCGACGCGACTTCGGCGACCAGCGTGCGCAGATACAGATTGAGCCGGCGATCGAAGGAACGTTCGGTGGCGCCGCGATAGACCGAGGACAGGATGAAGGCGGTGACGACGAGGATCACCACCACCCACGCCGTCGCCGTGAGAAACAGGCGGGTGGCGAGCGAGTTGGTCGTCGTCACGGCATCAGACCATGGGCCATCACGCCCCCGCCTGCGGCGGCGTCAGGAGATAGCCGAGCCCGCGCACGGTCTGGATGATATCGACGCCGAGCTTCTTGCGGATACGGCCGACGAACACCTCGATGGTGTTCGAGTCGCGGTCGAAATCCTGATCGTAAAGATGCTCGACCAGTTCGGTGCGCGAGATCACGCGCCCGGTGTGGTGCATCAGATAGGACAGCAGCCGGTATTCGTGCGAGGTCATCTTGATCGGATTGCCGGACACGCTGACGCGGCCTGTGCGCGTATCCAGCGCCACCGGTCCGCAGGTCAGCTCGGATTGCGCATGGCCGGTCGAGCGCCGCAGCAACGCACGGATGCGCGCCAGCACTTCTTCCAGATGGAACGGCTTCGCCACGTAATCGTCGGCGCCGGCATCGAAGCCCTGCACCTTGTCGCTCCAGCGATCCCGCGCCGTCAGGATCAGCACCGGCATCACGCGATGATTGCGGCGCCACGCTTCCAGCACCGAGATGCCGTCCATCTTCGGCAGGCCGATATCCAGCACCACGGCGTCATAGGGCTCACTGTCGCCGAGGAAATGCCCCTCCTCGCCATCGAAGGCGCGGTCCACGACATAGCCGGCATCTGTCAGCGCCGTTGTGAGCTGACGGTTGAGATCGGGATCATCTTCGACGACGAGCAGACGCACTTCAGGTTCTCCACGTTCACATGCCGAGTGGAGCCCCCGGCGGGTGAACGCCAAATGAATACCGGCGCTTACCGATATTACTTTTTCTTCACGCCCTCTTTGGCCAATACCGCTCTGGCCAGTTTTTCGATCATCCCGGGCGCATCCTGCCCGGTGACGGTGCTGACCTTTTCGCGGGTCCGGCCGCTGATATAGACGCCTAGCACGCCGAACCGGAACCCCCAATAGGCCACCAGCAGCGCGGTCGCATTGACCAGCGTATTGATGGTCTGGATGTCGCCGGTCCAGAATTCGTGCATCAGCACGGCCCAGAGGGCCGCACATTCCACCGTCAGTTCCAGCGCGTAGACCGGCCGCCACCAGCGCTGCAGGGCATCCTCGCTGGCAAGCTCGGCGCGGATGGTCGTCTGGGTTTCCGCGATCGCAACCCGCTGCGTCTCCGCCTCGGCGCGGATCATCTCCGCCCAGCGCGCTTCCGCCTCGGCGAGCCTGGCCGGATCGGCTGCCGGCAATACCGCCTGTACGCTGGCCGGCGTCGATGTCGCGGCGCCGATGGTCTTGGCGAGGATCTCGCCGGCCACGCCGCCGAGCGGACCGCCCAGCGCCGTGCCCAGCATCGGCGCGCCCAAGGATATCACCTGCTTTGCCAGATCGCCCCATTCCATGATCACGTCCTCCGAAATGCCGCGATGACAACGGCGATGAGCGATGCGACAGCCGACGATTTGGCGGCGGGCGTCTCCGGCGCGAGCGGCGGCGATGCAATCACTGGCGTTGCCGCCATGCCTGCCAGCTCACGCTTCCATTTCGCGAGCCACACCTTGCGCTCGGCGAGACCGATGGAGCCGCCGTTCAGGCGCCGGGTGACGCCGACCACGTCATCGGCTTCAGCAAAAGGCAGGCATCCGCAATTGATGAAGTCGGATATCGCGCAATCGAGAAAATGCGCGGGATCGATCAGCAAATCCGGACACGCGATCACATCGAGCCCGGTGGCTTTCTTCACCCGCTGATAGCCTTCGCGCCCCGTCGTCTGCGCGCCGCCGCGGCCGCGAAAATTCCAGCCGTCGTCGGAGCCGATGCGGTTGCCCATGCGGCCGTTATAGACCTTGTTGGCGAGCGCCCGTGGATTGCCGGCATAAGGCTGCGCAGTTGCAAGCGTCGGAAAGCGCGACGGCCACACCTGCATCATGCGGTTCGAAGTGTAGTTCATGTTCTCCACGACATCGCGGCCCGCCCCGCATTCATGACTGATCTGCGCCATCGCATGCGCGACAAGCTGCGGTGTTGCGATGTTGTAGTTCGCGAACACATCGCGGGATGATCGCGCGATGCCCGCGATCAGACCGGGCACGCGGCTATCGCCCTGCGGCCACAAACGCCGCAGGCTGGTTTCATCGAGTTGCATGATCCTATCCTCCGGATGGCGATGGATAAACACGCGGGCCAAACACTCTCCCCTCATCCTAAGGAGCCGCGCAGCGGCGTCTCCTTGCGAATT
>JAEXHR010000190.1 GCA_023449855.1 Pseudomonadota bacterium
CGGGATGTGGAAGCTCTGATTCCCGGATTGCGCTGTGCTCCATCCGGGCTACGCTTCCCCGCATCACTGCGGCGTGACCCGCCCCGTCACGATGCCGCCACACTGAAAGCGTTGTCAGGCGTGTACGGCGCAATCCGGTCGCCCGAACCTGACAGGCCCCCTGGTGCATCTGCGCCCCCCGATCCTTGCGATTGGCCGCCAAAAGCGGCATTGTCGCACCGCGCTATGTTGCCGGGTTGGCAGCGCATTCGGGCCTATCTCGCAATTCAGATCGCGTTTGTGCTCGAACTCCCGCCCATGATTCCTGGAGCTAGGCGAACTTGATGTCCTCCCGTTTCAACCGCTTGACGCTCGCTGCCGCCACGCTCGCCATTCTGGCGCTGCCCGCGCAGTCCTTCGCCCAGACGCCGGATCATGCCGGAGACAGTGCGGCTCAGTTCCCGACCGCCAAGGATCTGAGGCAGATGACGACGGCCGGCAGTTATCTGGCCGCGCGTCATGCCAGCGTGGAACGCGATGCCTCGTCCGCTGCGGCGTTTTACCGCTCCGCGCTTCGCACCGACCCGAAGAACAACGAACTGCTCGATCGCGCTTTCATCTCCTCGCTCGCCGATGGCGATATCGACGAGGCGGTGAAGCTCGCTGAGCGCATTCTGGTCATCGACAAGTCGAATCGCGTTGCCCGCCTCGTGGTCGGTGTCCGCGACCTGAAGGCCAAGAAGTATGCGGCGGCGCAGACCAACATCAATCAGTCGGTCCGCGGTCCGATTACCGACCTCGTTGCTACGCTGCTCGGCGCCTGGGCGAGCTACGGCGCCGGCGACACCAAGGCGGCCATTGCCAATATCGACAAGCTGGCTGGCCCGGAATGGTACCCGATCTTCAAGGATCTGCATGCTGGCTTGATCTTCGATCTCGCGGGCAAGCAGAAAGAGGCTGGCACGCGCTATGAGCGCGCCTTCAAGCTCGACGATTCCGCGCTGCGCGTGGTCGATGCCTATGGCCGCTGGACGTCGCGCAACAAGGACGACGCTGCGGCGCTTGCCATCTATGAGAACTTCAACAAGAAGCTGGCGCGCCATCCGCTGGTGCTGGAAGGCATCCGTGAGACCAAGGCCGGCAAGAAACTGCCGACGCTGGTGGACAGCCCGCAGGCCGGCGCCTCCGAAGCCCTCTACGGTATCGGCGCCTCGCTGACCCGCCGCGGCGGCGAAGACCTTGCTCTCGTCTATCTGCAGCTCGCGCTTTACCTCAAGCCGGATCACTCGCTGGCCCTGCTATCGCTTGCAGATCTCTATGAGTCCGTGAAGAAGCCAGCCATGGCCATCAAGGTCTATGAGCGCATGCCGGCGAATTCCGCGCTCAAGCGCAATGCGATGATCCAGCAGGCCACCAATCTTGACGCCGCCGATCGCAGCGACGAGGGCATCAAGATCCTGAAGGATGTTACTGCCAGCGATCCGAAGGACCTTGAAGCCATCATGGCGCTCGGCAATATCGAGCGCGGCCGCAAGAAGTTCGCCGACTGCGCCGAGACCTACACCAAAGGTATCGACGTCATCGCTGCGAACCAGGACAAGCCGAACTGGGTCTATTACTACTTCCGCGGCATCTGCCTGGAGCGTTCCAAGCAGTGGGCCAAGGCCGAGCTCGACATGAAGAAGGCGCTCGAGCTGCAGCCGGAACAGCCGCATGTGCTGAACTATCTCGGCTATTCCTGGATCGACCAGGGCATCAATCTCGACGACGCCATGAAGATGATCAAGCGCGCGGTCGAGCAGCGTCCGGATGACGGCTACATCGTCGACTCGCTCGGCTGGGCCTATTACCGCATCGGCAATTTCGAGGACGCGACCAAGCAGCTCGAACGCGCCATCGATCTGAAGCCGGAAGATCCGACCATCAACGACCATCTTGGCGACGCCTATTGGCGCGTCGGCCGCAAGCTGGAGGCCCGCTTCCAGTGGCAGCATGCCAAAGACCTGAAGCCGGAAGCCGAAGAGCTGCCGAAGATCGAGGCCAAGATGCAGAAATGCGTGCCCGATGGCGGCGAGAAGCCGGAAGGTTGCAGCTTGAACGAAACGGCCCCGGCCGCGGCTTCGGCCGACAAGCCGGAGCAGAAGAAAGACAACGACAAAGGCGGCTGATCGTATGACGGGGGTATCGGCGGGCACTGGGCAGCCTGCTCTGGAAGAACTGGCGCGTGCAAAGGTCAATCTGACCTTGCGCGTCATCGGCCGGCGTACGGACGGTTATCACGATCTTGAAAGCGTGGTCGTGTTCGCCGACTGCGCCGACAGGCTGACGTTCACGCCGGGCGGCGATCTCGCATTGATTGCGACAGGGCCGCGCGCGCAGGAATGCGGCGACAATAACGACAATCTGGTGATCAAGGCGGCGCGGCTGCTCGGCGAGCAGATCAAGGGCCTGACCTTCGGTACTTTCGCGCTCGACAAGCATTTGCCGGTCGCCGCCGGCATCGGCGGCGGTTCGGCGGATGCCGCGGCTGCGCTGCGTTTGCTGGTGCGTGCCAACAATCTCGAGCTCGACGATCCCCGCGTGATGGACGTGGCGCGCCTGACCGGCGCCGATGTGCCGGTCTGCGTGCAGTCCCATGCCTGCGTGATGACGGGCGTCGGCGAAAATCTCCTGCAGCTCAGTCTGCCGCGTCTGCCCTGCGTGATGGTCAATCCGCGCGTGCCGGTGGCGACCAAGGATGTGTTCCAGGAGCTCGGCCTGAAGAACGGTCAGCTTCGTGTCGGCCCCGGCGATGTGTTGCGCGCGCCATCATGGCCGAGCGAAGGCGCATCGGTCGATGACTGGATCGCGGCCGTCAGCTCAGGCACGAATGATCTCGAAGCTCCGGCGCTGAAGGTCGAGCCGATCATTGGCGACGTGCTTGCCGCGCTTGGCGCAGCAGAGGGCGTGCGGCTCGCGCGCATGTCCGGTTCGGGCGCGACCTGTTTTGCATTGTTCGACAATGACACGGATGCGCAGCGCGCCGCCCATGCGATCCAGCTCGCGTATCCGCTGTGGTGGGTGCACGCTGGAGCGTTGAGCTGATTTCCTTCTCCCAGCAAGCGGGGAGAGTTTAAGGCTCACCAGCCCGCACTCCAGCCGCCGTCCACCGTATAGATGACGCCGGACGTATAGCCGGCACGATCCGAGGCCAGGAACGCCATCAGATCGGCGATCTCGCGCGGCTTGGCGGCGCGGCCGAGCGGCAGGCTTTGCTCCAGCTCGCGGTAGCGGTTCTCGTCGCCGAATTGCGCCTTGGCCTGCGCCTGCATCCGCGCGAGATAGCGGTCGGTGGCGACCGGGCCGGGATTGATGCCGACCACGCGGATATTGTCCTTGAGGCTCCTGCCGCCGAGCGCGCGGGTGAAGGCCATCAGCGCCGCATTGCCGGCGCTGCCGCAGATGTAACCGGCGTCGAATTTCTCGCCGGCTGCGCCGATATCATTGACGATGACACCGCCGCCCCGCGCCTTCATCTGTGCATAGACCAGCCGCGTCAGGTTGATGAAGCCGAATACTTTCAGTTCCCAGGCATGCCGCCAGGTCGGCTCGTCGACCTTGTCCAGCGTGCCGCCGGGAATGTCGCCGGCATTGTTGACGAGGATGTCGATATCCACCGATGCAGCGGCCAGTGCAGCCAGATCCTCGGAATTGCGCAGATCGGTGCCGTGGACGGCCACGTCGATCTGGTGACGGGCCCGCAAGCTCTCGGCCAGCGCCTGCATCTTCTCGACATTGCGGGCAGCAAGGCGGAGATTTGCGCCTTCCTCGGCGAAAGCTTCGGCTGCCGCCGCGCCGATGCCTTTGGAGGCGCCGGTGATCAGGACGCGTTTGCCGCGCAGGTGAAGATCCATGGAATGCCCTCCCGGTTCGCAATCACATCGGAGTTAGGCTGCCGCGGCAAAAGCGGTCAACATTGCACTGCAGCGTTGATCGCAGGCCGGCTTTGGTCCAAACCTTCCGGCAATCCAATCTGGCGAAGGAAACCTCTCGTGAGCAAAGAATATCGGATCGCAGTCATCCCCGGCGACGGC
This sequence comes from Pseudomonadota bacterium, assembly GCA_023449855.1. Lineage (GTDB taxonomy): Bacteria > Pseudomonadota > Alphaproteobacteria > Rhizobiales > Xanthobacteraceae > Tardiphaga. The sequence continues at coordinate 4,053 of JAEXHR010000190.1, forward strand.
ATCGGCAAGGAAGTGATGCCGGAAGGCCTGCGCGTGCTCGAGGCCGTCGCCAAGAAGCATCGTGTCAAGGTCAAGTTCGACCATTACGACTTCTCGTCCTACGACTATTACGAAAAGCACGGCCAGATGATGCCGGATGACTGGAAACAACAGATCGGCAAGCATGACGCGATCTATTTCGGCGCGGTCGGCCTGCCGGCGAAGATTCCGGATCACATCTCGCTGTGGGGCTCGCTGATCAAGTTCCGCCGCGAATTCGATCAATACGTCAATCTGCGCCCGGTGCGCCTGATGCCCGGCGTGCCGTGCCCGCTGGTCGGTCGCAAGCCCGGCGATATCGATTTCTGGGTGGTCCGTGAAAACACCGAAGGCGAATATTCGGCGGTGGGCGGCCGCAGCTTCCCGGATACCGATCGCGAATTCGTCACCCAGCAGACGGTGATGACCCGCACCGGCGTCGATCGCATCCTGAAGTTTGCCTTCGATCTCGCCCAGTCGCGGCCGAAGAAGCATCTCACCTCGGCCACCAAGTCCAACGGCATTGCGATCACCATGCCGTATTGGGACGAGCGGGTGAAGGCGATGGGTGAGAACTATCCCGACGTGAAGTGGGACCAGTATCACATCGACATTCTCACTGCGCATTTCGTAATGAATCCGGATCGTTTCGATGTCGTCGTGGCGTCGAACCTGTTCGGCGACATCCTGTCGGATCTTGGTCCGGCCTGCACCGGCACCATCGGCATTGCGCCGTCGGGCAACATCAATCCGGCCGGCGATTTCCCGTCGGTGTTCGAGCCTGTGCACGGTTCGGCGCCGGATATCGCGGGGCAGGGCATCGCGAATCCGATCGGCATGATCTGGTCCGGCGCCATGATGCTGGAGCATCTCGGCGAGAAGGAAGCAGCGGACTCCATCGTGAAGGCGATTGAACGCACACTGGCGGAGCGCACTCTGCGCACACGTGATCTTGGCGGCCAGGCGGACACGACCGCATGCGGCAAGGCTGTTGCAGAGATGGTGGAGTAACAGCACTCCGTAGAGCCCTCATGGTGAGGAGGCGCTCTTGCGCCGTCTCGAACCATGGGGGCGCGCGGCCATCCTTTGAGACGCCGCGCAAATGCGCGGCTCCTCAGGATGAGGTCGGAGGTTGCGTCTGCCCCGCAATCCTTCGGCAGTGCTTCCACGCCGCGTCGATCAGATTGATGCTCGCTTCCGGCGTCCGGAACGCCGAATGCGCCGACAGTGTCACATTTGGAATCGTCGTCAGCACATGGCCTGCCGGCAGCGGCTCGATCTCGAATACGTCGAGGCCGGCATGGCGAAGATGGCCCGAGCGCAGCGCGTCGATCATCGCGGCTTGATCGACGATCGCTCCGCGCGCCGTATTGACTAGGATCGCGCCCTTCTTCATCCGCGCGATGTGCTCGCGCGTGATCATGCCGCGCGTTTCGTCGTTCAGCAGCAGATGGATCGAGACCACGTCGCTGTTGGCGAGCACCGTTTCCATGTCGGTGAATTCGACGCCGGGATAGCTCTTCGGCGATCGGTTCCAGGCCAGCACCTTCATGCCCGAGCCGAGCGTGATGCGCGCGACTTCCGCGGCTATGCCGCCGAAGCCGATCAGGCCGATGGTCTTGCCGGTCAGCTCCATGCCTTCGTCGCGCAGCCAGTTGCCGGCCCGCATTTCGCGGTCCTGCTCGGCAAGGCCGCGTGCGGCCGCCCACATATGCGCGATGGCGCATTCGGCGACGGCGGTGTCGCCATAACCGCGGATCAGATGCACCTCGATGCCGATTGCGGCGAGTTCATCCGGGTTCATGTAGCTGCGCGCGCCGGTGCCGAGAAACACGATATGCTTCAGGCCGGTGCATTCCTTGGCCACTTCGGTCGGCACATAGGTGTGGTCGACGATGGCGATCTCGGCGCCGTCCAGCACCTTCGGCAGATCGGCGGACTTGATGTCTTCATCGCGATTGACCTTGATCGCGATATCGCCCGGCTGGGTCAGCCGTTCCAGAATGACTGCCAGCTCTTCGCTGGCATCGACGAATACGCCGCGCATGGATTGTGCCCCTTTATCTTACTTCGACGAAACGCCGGCGAGCGCCAGCACCGTATGCATCAGGACATTGGCGCCGGCGGCGCAATCGTCCTGGGTGGAGGATTCCAGCTCGTTGTGGCTGATGCCGTCCTTGCTCGGAATGAAGACCATCGCTGTCGGCATGATGTTATTGAGATTGCAGGCATCGTGGCCGGCGCCCGACGTGATGCGGCGATGCGAATAGCCAAGCTGCTCCGCGGCGCTCTCGACGGCGTTCACGAAGTCCTTGTTGAAATGCGTCGGCGGCTTGTGCCAGACCTTGTCGAACACAACCTCGACCTTGCGCTTCTCAGCGATCGCGGTGATGGCCTCGCGTACGCCTTTCTCGATGGCGTCCAGCTTGCCTTCATCGGCGCTACGCAGATCCATGGTGAAGGCGATCTCGCCGGGGATCACGTTGCGCGACGGATTGGCAATGACCGCTTCGCCGATGGTGCCGAGGGCGCCGATCTCGGTGACCACGCGCTCCGTCGCCAGCACGATCTCCGACAGCGTGACGAGCGCATCCTTGCGCAGCGGCATCGGCGTCGAACCGGCATGGCTTTCGAAGCCGGTGATCTTGCCGTCGAACCACAGCACGCCCTGGCCGGCTTCGACCACGCCGATGGTCTTGCCTTCGGCCTCGAGGATCGGCCCCTGTTCGATGTGGAGTTCGACGAAGCCCGAGAACTTTTGCGTGCCGACGGCGACGTCGCCGCGATAGCCGATGGAGTCGAGCGCCTCGCCGACGGTCACGCCCGCGATGTCCTTGCGTGAGAGGATGTCGTCGGTGATGAAGTCACCGACATAGGCGGCAGACGCCATCATCGCGGGGGCGAAGCGCGAGCCTTCTTCATTGGTCCAGTTGGCGATGCAGATCGGCGCATCGGTTTCGATGCCGGCATCGTTCAGCGTGCGCACCACTTCCAGCGCGCCGAGCACGCCGAGAATGCCGTCGAACTTGCCGCCGGTCGGCTGGGTATCGAGATGCGAGCCGATACCGATCGGCGCCTTCGACATGTCGCGCCCCTTGCGCAGCGCGAACATCGAGCCGAGCGCATCGATCTTCACCTCGAGGCCGGCGTCCTCGCACGCCTTGCGAAACCAGTCGCGTACCTGCTTGTCCTCGGGCCCGAGGGTCAGGCGGCGTACACCGCCCTTCGGGGTGCCGCCGAACTTCGCGGTGTCGTTGATCGCGTCCCATAGCCGTGCGGAATTGATCTTGAGATTGTCGCCAAGCTTGGTCATGCGGTTCGTCCTGGGAGTTTCGCGTGGTGGAATGGGGGGTGTTTCAATGACGCGCCGTCGCCAGCGCGTCAACCAAGGGGCTGATATGCGGCGCCGTGCATGATGCCGCACTTTCCTGGGCCAACTGCGCGGCGAGATTGGCGACAAGTTCGATCGCCACGGTGTCGGGCGAGGAGAGCCAGCTTGCGGCGAAGGTCAGCGGCTGGATTGGCACATTGGTGTTGAGCAGATGCAGGCGTCCATCGGCGAGCTCGTTCTGCACGATCGCGGTGGGGATCACGGCAATGCCGAGCCCTTCTGTTGCCATATGGATCACGGTGGCCAGCGACGCGCTGGCATGCAGCCGGATCGGCGGCAGCGAGGGCAGGTTGAAAATCGAACGCACGACTTCATAAGGCCGCGTCTTGCGCGGGAAAGTGATGATCGGATGTTTCGCGAGATCCTCGACCGACAGCACCTCGCTGCCGAGCCCGAGCGACGGGCTGGCGAGAAAGCCGATCTGGTAGTCGCACAGCACCTTGTTCTGCACATCGGACGCGGCCAGCGGGCCGACCACGAATGCGAGTTCGATCTCCTGTGCTAGCAGGCGCGCCCGCAGATTCGGGGTGATATCGACCTCGATCTCCAGCGACAGGTTCGGATACGCCTCGTTGACCTGCTTGATCAGTTTCGACAGCCAGGTGTGCACGATGGTCTCGGCGACGCCGAGCCGGAGCACGCCGCGCATGGCCGAGCGGTCGCCGACCGCAGCCATCATCTCCGAACGCAAGCCAATCAGCTTTTCCGCATAGACAAGCATCTGTCGGCCCGCGGGGGTGGGAGAGGCTATGCGTCGGTCACGCTGCAACAGGCGGACACCGACCTCGTGTTCGAGCTGGGCGATGCGCTGGGAAATGGCCGGCTGGGTCGTATTGAGCTTCTGCGCCGCGCCGCGAAAGCTTCCGAGATTGACCACCCAGAGAAACGTCTCCAGCGCCTTGAAGTCCGCCATCTCGGTCGGGTGTCCTTTTTAGATAACTTCGATTTATCGGAGGCGATCAAAAAACACGATTAGACATTATCCTAGCGCTATGTCCCACTAAGTCGAGGTTAAAACTCAGGCAAGACGATAATTGAGGCAGGTGGCAATGAGCAATCTGGCGAAGCTTGATCGTGATGACGCCGGCGACCTGCCGAGCGCAGATGCCCGCCGTGAATACCGTGCCGGTAAATATGCCAGCACGGCCGGTGTCGCGCCCGGATATGTCCAGGGCAATCTCGTGATCCTGCCGGAAGCCCAGGCCTCCGCCTTCCACCGTTTCTGCCAGCTCAATCCGAAGCCGTGCCCGATCATCGGGATATCCGATCCCGGCGATCCCCGGATCCCGGCACTGGGTCTCGATCTCGATATCCGCACCGACATTCCGCAATATGTCGTCTGGAAAGACGGCGAGGCGATCGATCGGCCTGCCGAAGTGTCGAAATACTGGCGCGACGATCTCGTGTCCTTCGTGATCGGTTGCTCCTACTCGTTCGAAGAGCCGATGATGGCCGAGGATCTGCCGATCCGCCACATCGAGCAGGACACGCTGGTGCCGATGTATCGCACCAACATCGCCTGCAAGCCGGCCGGTCCCTTTGCAGGACCGATGGTGGTGTCGATGCGTCCGCTGAAGCCGGCCGATGCGATCCGTGCCGTGCAGATCACCTCACGCTTTCCGTCCGTGCATGGCGCGCCCGTTCATCTCGGCCTGCCGCAGTCCATCGGCATCAAGGATATCGGCAAGCCGGATTACGGTGATGCAGTGCACATCAACGATGATGAGATCCCGGTATTCTGGGCTTGCGGCGTCACTCCGCAAGCGGTCATTGCAGCTGCGAAAGTGCCGTTTGCGATCACGCATGCGCCGGGCGTGATGCTCATCACCGACCTCAAGAATAAGCAACTCGCTGTTTTATAAGAAGCAGCTTGCCGATCTTTCGGGCTTTACCGTAACCTCGATTAGTTCCTATCGATAGCCGCCGATCACAAAGGACAACGACATGACGATTTCTCGCCGAGATGTTCTGCTTGGAGGCGCTGCCTCTGCTGCGCTGCTGCCGCTCGCGACTCCGGTTCGCGCGCAGGCCAAGGAAGTCGTCATTGGCGTGATCTATCCGCTCTCGGGTGCGAGCGCGCAGATCGGCGTCGATGCGCAGCGCGCCTTCGAGACGGCGGCCGACATCGTCAACAAGAACTACGATTTCGATCTGCCGATGGCCAAGGGAGAGGGCTTCTCCGGTCTCGGCGGCGCCAAGCTGCGTCTCGTTTTTGCCGACCATCAGGCCGATCCGCAGAAGGGCCGCGCCGAAGCCGAGCGTCTCATCACGCAGGAGAAGGTGTCGGCCATCGTCGGCACCTATCAGAGCGCGGTCGCCGTCACCGTCAGCCAGATCTGCGAGCGCTACCAGATCCCGTTCCTGTCGGCCGACAACTCGTCGCCGAGCCTGCATCGCCGCGGCCTGAAATACTATTTCCGCGCTGCGCCGCATGACGAAATGTTCTCGACCGCGATGTTCGATTTCTTCGATGCGATGAAGAAGAAGGGCCAGAAGATCGAGACGCTGGCGCTGTTCCACGAAGATACGATCTTCGGTACCGACTCCGCCAATGCCCAGCTCAAGCTCGCGGCGGATCGTGGCTACAAGATTGTCGCCGACATCAAGTACCGCGCCAACTCGCCGTCGCTCACCGCCGAGGTGCAGCAGCTCAAGGCAGCGAATGCCGACGTGCTGATGCCGTCGAGCTACACCACCGACGGCATCCTGCTGATCAAGACCATGGGTGAGCTCGGCTACAAGGCCAAGAATATCGTGGCGCAGGACGCAGGCTTCTCCGAGAAGGCGCTCTATGACGCCGTCGGCGACAAGATTCCCGGCGTCATCTCGCGCGGTTCGTTCTCTCTCGACCTCGCCGCCAAGCGGCCGATGGTCGGCAAGATCAACGACATGTTCAAAGAGAAGTCTGGCAAGGACTTCAACGACTACTCGTCGCGCCAGTTCATGGGCCTGATCGTGATGGCCGACGCCATCAACCGCGCCAAGTCGACGGATGGCGAAAAGATTCGCGAGGCGCTGGTCGCCACCGACATGCCGGGCGAGCAGACCATCATGCCATGGAAGCGCGTCAAGTTCGACGAGATGGGCCAGAACAACGACGCCGACCCGGTGCTGCTGCAGTACAACGGCGGCAAGTTCGTCACCGTCTTCCCGTCGCAGGCCGCGGTGGCGGACGCAGTGTGGCCGATGCCGTAAGGGAAAAGCTCCACCACTCTCCGCCGTCATTGCAAGGGCGTAGCGACGAAGCAATCCAGTCTTACTTTGTCTACGAACTGGATTGCTTCGCTTCGCTCGCAATGACGATGAATCTCAATTGCAGGAGCATCGCCTTTGACCGCCGCGACCATCATCCAGAGCCTTGCCAGCGGATTGCTGATGGGGCTGCTCTATGGCCTGCTGGCCGTCGGCCTCGCGCTGATCTTCGGCCTGATGGACGTCACCAACTTCGCCCATGGCGAATTCCTGATGTTGGCGATGTATCTCACCTTCTTCCTGTTCATGTTCTGGGCGGTCGACCCCTTGCTGTCGATCCCCATTGTCGCCGCCGGCATGTTCGTGTTCGGCGCTGTGATCTATCTCATCATCATACGCTTTGCGATGCGGGCCAAAGCGAATGTCGGCATGGTGCAGATTTTCGCCACCTTCGGTCTCGCTATCCTGATGCGCGGCCTCGCGCAGTTCTTCTTCACGCCGGACTATCGCAGCATCCCGAACTCCATGCTTGGCGGAAAAACACTCGATGTGCTCGGCGTGTTTCTGCCGGTGCCGCAACTGGTCGGCGCGCTGATCTCCATCGCCGCCTTCGGCGCGCTCTACTTCTTCATGAAGAAGACCGACTTCGGCCGCGCGCTGGAGGCGACGCGTGAGGATGCCGGCGCGGTGGCACTGGTCGGCATCGACAAGAACAAGGTGTTCGCGCTCGGCTGGGGCCTCGGCTCCGCTCTCATTGGCCTCGCCGGCGGCGTGATGGCGATCTTCTTCTACATCTATCCCGATGTCGGCGCGTCCTTCGCGCTGATCGCTTACGTCACCGTGGCGCTGGGCGGTTTCGGTAGCGTGTTCGGCGCCTTTGCCGGCGGCATCATTGTCGGTCTGGTCGAGGCGACCACGGCAATGATCCTGCCACCCTCGCTGAAATCGGTCGGCATCTATGCCGTCTACCTGCTCGTCGTCTTCATTCGGCCGCGCGGCCTGTTCGGATCGATCTGATGGACAGCTTCACCCAGCGTCGCCGCCGCGACCTCATCCTCGCCGCCATCCTCGCAGCCATCGCCGCCTGCGTGCCGTTCTTCGTCAAGGACGTCTATGTGCAGAACATCATGGTGCTGACCCTGATGTATGCGGCGCTGTCGCAGGCCTGGAATATCCTTGGTGGTTATTGTGGCCAGATCTCTCTCGGCCATGCGCTGTATTTCGGCCTCGGTGCCTATACGACGGCGTTGCTGTTCACCAAATTCGGCGTGCTGCCCTGGTTCGGTATGCTCGGCGGCGGCATCATCTCGGCGCTGATTGCACTCGCGCTCGGCTATCCCACGTTCCGCCTGCGCGGCCATTACTTCGTCATCGCCACCATCGTCATCGCCGAAATCGGCTTCCTGCTGTTCCACAATTGGGAATGGGCCGGCGCAGCGCTGGGCATCGACATTCCCGTGCGCGGCGATAGCTGGGCCAAGTTCCAGTTCACGCGCAGCAAGCTGCCGTTCTATTACTTCGCGCTGGTGTTCTGCTGTGTCGCCTGGCTGATCACCTGGTGGCTGGAAGATTCCAAATGGGGCTTCTGGTGGCGCGCGGTGAAGGACAATCCCGATGCGGCCGAAAGCCTCGGCGTCGTGGTGTTCAATTCCAAGATGGGTGCCGCTGCGGTGTCGGCCTTTCTCACCGCCATCGGCGGCGCGTTCTACGCGCAGTTCGTGTCCTATATCGACCCCGAAAGCGTCATGACCTTCCAGTTCTCGCTGCTGATGGCCTTGCCGGCAGTGCTCGGCGGCATCGGCACGCTGTGGGGGCCGGTGCTTGGCGCGGTCATCCTGATCCCGATGACCGAACTCACGCGCTCCTTCATTGGCGGCTCCGGCCGCGGCGTCGATCTCATCCTCTATGGCGCGGTCATCGTGCTGATCTCGCTCGCGCGGCCGGATGGTCTGCTCGGCCTGTTCACACGCCGCCCCGCCTCGAAAGGAGTGCCGCAATGAGCACGCCCCTGCTTGAAACGCGCGGCGTCTGGCAGCGCTTCGGCGGCCTGATCGCCAATAGCGATGTCTCGATCTCGGTCGGCGCAGGCGAGATCGTCGGCCTGATCGGCCCGAACGGCGCCGGCAAGTCGACGCTGTTCAATCTGATCGCCGGCGTGCTGCCGCCGACCCAGGGTTCGATCTGGTTCGACGGCAAGGATGTTACTCGCTTGCCCGCCGCGGAGCGCTGTGCGCTCGGTATCGCACGCACTTTCCAGGTGGTGAAAAGCTTCGAGACGATGACCGTGATCGACAACGTCATCGTCGGCGCGCTGATCCGCAACGACAAGATGAAGGACGCCCGCCGCAAGGCTTATGAGGTTCTCGACTTCTGCGGCCTCGCGCCGCGTGCGGACAAGCTCGCGCGCGATCTGATCCCGTCCGAAAAGCGTCGCCTCGAAGTCGCCCGCGCACTCGCCACCGAGCCGAAACTCCTGATGCTGGATGAATGTCTCACCGGCCTCACACCGCTGGAGGCGCAGTCCGGTGTCGCTCTGGTGCGCAAGGTGCGCGAGACCGGCGTCACCGTCCTGATGGTCGAACACGTCATGGAAATCGTGATGCCGCTGGTCGATCGCGCCATCGTGCTCAATCTCGGCAAGAAGCTCGTTGAGGGCAAACCCGCGGATGTCGTCCGGCATCCAGAAGTCATCAGTGCATATCTCGGGGATCGCCATGCTGTCGGTGCGTGACGTCACCACTGCCTATCAGGGGCTGGTCGCCATTTCGGACGTCACCATCGACGTTGCCAAGGGTGAGGTCGTCGCCGTCTGCGGCGCCAATGGCGCCGGAAAGTCGACGCTGATCAAGTCCATCGCCGGCGCCGAGCGCCCGCGCTCGGGCACCGTCACCTTCGACGGCCAGCAGATCAACGGCATGGCGCAGCATCTCATCACCGCGCGCGGCATCGCCTATGTGCCGGAAAATCGCCGGCTGTTCCCGCGCCTGTCGGTGCACGACAATCTGAAGCTTGGCAGCTACATGTATCGCAGCCAGGCGGACCGTGACGATCCGCTGAAATTCGTGTTCGAACTGTTTCCGCGCCTGTCGGAGCGTCTCGAGCAGCGCGCCGAAACACTGTCGGGCGGCGAACAGCAGATGCTGGCCATCGGCCGCGCGCTGATGACCCGCCCGCGGCTGCTGATGCTCGATGAGCCCTCACAGGGCATCATGCCGAAGCTGGTGGATGAAATCTTCCAGGCGGTGAAGAAGATCCGCGACACCGGCATGACCGTACTGATCGTCGAGCAGCGCATGGCCGAAGTGCTGGAGATCGCCGACCGCGCCTATATCCTGCAGACCGGCCGCGTGCTGATGCAGGGCAAGGCCTCGGAGATTGCGACCAACCCGGATGTCAGGAAGGCGTATCTGGGGTTGTAACTCTCAGTCGTCATTGCGAGGAGCGGAGCGACGAAGCAATCCAGTCTTCCTTCGTGGCACTCTGCATTGCTTCACTGCACTCGCAACGACGGGAGTTATTCGAACAAGCCGGGATACAAATCTCTCCACTCGGGGTTCAGCGCCTCGATCAACGTGAGTTTCTTAGCTCGGCTTCCGGCCTTGATCTGCTTTTCCCGCAGAATGGCCGATTCCATTGTCTCGTGGACCTCGTACCAGACGAGCAGCTTGCAACCGTAGGTCTTGGTGAATCCCGAAACCAAGCCGTTGCGGTGCTGATATCCGCGTTTCGGTAGATCGCTGGTCACGCCGACATACAGCGTCCCGTTGCGTTGGTTGGCCATCATGTAAACGCAAGGCTCTTTCATCGGCCCTCCGCTCAACCATCATTGCGAACGCAGCGAAGCAATCCGGAAAGCCAAGCGAAGAAAGGTCTGGATTGCTTCGTCGCTACGCTCCTCGCAATGACGTTTGCTAGTGTCCATGTCCCCCATACTCCGGCACTGTCAGCCCGAACGCGTCAACCAGATCCTTCACCTGCTCCGGCGACAGATGCCGCGGGTTCAGCCCGCGCAGCAGTAGGTACAGTTTCGCCGTCTCCTCCAGTTCCTCCATCGCGAACACCGCGGCTTCCAGGCTGTCGCCGGCCACAACCGGTCCGTGATTGGCGAGCAGCACCGATGAATACTTCCCCGCGAGTCCCTTGATCGCGTCCGCAACCGCGGGATCGCCAGGCCGATAATAGGGCACCAGCGCGGTCGCGCCGCATTTCATCAGGTAATACGGTGTCATCGGTGGCAGCACCGCACGAGGATCAACTTCGGGCAGCATCGAGACCGCCACCGAATGAGTTGAATGCAGATGCACGATGGCCTGCGCGCTGCTGCGGGTGTCGTACAGCGCCGTATGCAGCGGCACTTCCTTGGTCGGTTTGTCGCCGGAGACGAGGCGACCGGCGGCATCCAGCCGCGACAGCCGGGCGGGATCGAGAAAGCCGAGCGAGGCATTGGTCGGGGTCACCAGCCAGCCGCCGTCTTCGCAGCGCACGCTGATATTGCCGGATGAGCCGGGCGTCAGACCGCGCTCGAACAGCGAGCGGCCGAGTCGGCAGATATCGTCACGCAACCGTGTGTCATTCATGGCATTTCCTCGTGCCGGCGTTGTCCCATGCTTTGGCATCACCGCCAAGCCGTGTTACCGAGAGGCCAAGGCCCCACCAAAGCGGCCAGTCAGGAAATTCCGAGGAACTGCCGATGTCACCTGCATCCGACAAACCGCGCATTGCCGTCATCGGCCTGGGCTCCATGGGGTACGGCATGGCGCTGTCGCTCAAGCGCGCCGGCTTCCATGTGACCGGATGCGACGTCACTGCGGACGCAGTCAAGCGCTTCGTCGGCGAAGGCGGGCAGGGTGCCGCAACCCCGGCGGAAGCCGCGAAAAATGCCGACATTGTCGTCAGCGTGGTGGTCAATGCGGCGCAGACCGAGATGATCCTGTTCGGCAAGGACGGTGTCGCCGAAACGCTTGCCCGCGATGCCGTGTTCATTTCCTCCGCCACCATGGACCCGGACGTCGCGCGCCGCCTCGCGAAGCAGCTCGAAGCCACGGGCCGTCACTATCTCGATGCGCCGATCTCCGGCGGTGCGCAACGCGCGGCGCAGGGGGAACTCACCATCCTCGCCTCCGGCAGCGCGGCGGCTTTCGCCAAGGCCCGTCCGGCACTCGATGCGATGGCCGCCAAACTCTACGAACTGGGTGATGCCGCCGGGCAGGGCGCGGCCTTCAAGATGATCAACCAGCTGCTTGCGGGTGTCCACATCGCGGCGGCTTCCGAAGCCATCGCTTTCGCCGCTAAGCAGGGGCTCGATATCCGCAAGGTCTATGAAGTGATCACCGCTTCGGCCGGCAATTCATGGATGTTCGAGAACCGCGTGCCGCATGTACTCGATGGCGATTATGCGCCGCGCAGTGCGGTGGATATTTTCGTCAAGGACCTCGGCATCATTCAGGATATGGCGCGCACGGCGAAATTCCCCGTGCCGGTGTCGGCGGCGGCGCTGCAGATGTTCCTGATGACATCGGCGGCCGGCATGGGCCGCGACGACGATGCATCGGTCGCACGCATGTATGCGCAGGTGACCGGAACAAAACTACCAGGCGAGAAGAAGTAAGTCGGAGACCATCGATGCCCCGTTTCGCCGCCAATCTCAGCATGATGTTCAACGAGCATCCCTTCCTTGATCGCTTCGACGCCGCCGCACAAGCCGGCTTCACCGCCGTCGAATTTCTTTTCCCCTACGAGCATGCGCCCGAAGAAATCGCCGCGCGCCTGCAGCGCAATGGCCTGAAGCAGGTGCTGTTCAATCTGCCGCCGGGCGACTGGAACGCCGGCGAAAAAGGTTTTGCCGCGCGTCCCGACAAGTTCGACGATCTGCGCCAGAGCCTGCACACCGCGCTGCCTTATGCAGAAGCCACCGGCGTGCGCCGTCTGCACATGATGGCCGGACTGGCTGATCGCCACGATCCCAGGGCCGTGGATGCCTTCAAGAAGTCGGTTGAGTGGGCGGCGGATTTTGTCGGCGATCACGGCATCGACATTGTCATCGAGCCGATCAATGGCCGCGATGTCCCCGGCTACTTTCTCAACGACTTCATGTTTGCGCGCGACATCATCGTCGATCTCGGTATTCCCAATGTCGGCCTACAATTCGATATCTATCACTGCCAGATACTGCATGGTGACGTCACCATGCGCCTGCGCGAGATGATGCCGCTGATCGGGCACATCCAGATCGCCAGTGTACCCTCGCGCAACGAGCCGGCCGGCGAGGAGCTGAACTATCCGTTCCTGTTCGCGGAGCTCGATCGCCTCGGCTACGACAACTATGTCGGCTGCGAATATCGTCCCGCCGGCGATACGGTCGCTGGCCTCGGCTGGTTCAAGCCCTATGCGGGAGTGAAGGTATGACGCTCGCTCTAGGCTGCATCGCCGACGACTATACTGGCGCCTCCGATCTCGCCAATACGCTGACCCGCAACGGGCTCCGCACCGTGCAGACCATCGGTATCCCGGCCGACGATCTGGAACTGCCAGAGGTCGATGCCGTGGTGGTTTCGCTGAAGAGCCGTTCCATCGATGCGCGCGCCGCGGTCGAGAAATCGCGCGCGGCCGACAAATGGCTGCGCAGCCGCGGCGCTTCTCACGTCCTGTTCAAGATCTGCTCGACTTTCGATTCCACCGACAAGGGCAATATCGGCCCGGTCATGGACGCGCTGCGCAGCGACGCTGGCGACAACATCGTGCTGGTGACGCCGGCTTTCCCGGAGACCGGGCGCACCGTCTATCAGGGCAATCTGTTCGTCGGCGCAGTGCCGCTCAACGAGAGCCCGCTCAAGGATCATCCACTCAATCCGATGCACGATTCAAATCTGGTGCGCGTGCTGGCGCGGCAGAGCGGGACGAATATCGGTCTGGTCGATCTCGGTATCGTTTCAAGCGGCTCCGATGTGGTGCGTTCGCATCTCGATGGATTGTCCGAAAACGGTTTTGGAGCAGCCATCGTCGATGCGGTGTTTGCGAGGGATCTCGAGGTGATCGGCGAGGTCGCACTCGATTATTGCGTCTCGGTCGGCGCTTCGGGTCTCGGTCTTGGTCTCGCTCGCGGGCTCGTAGCCTCCGGCCGTGTGAAGGGCGGCAGCGCGGGCGCCATTGCAGAGAAGCCCGTCGGCGGCGCGGCCGCATGTCTTGCCGGTAGCTGCTCGCAAGCCACATTGCAGCAGATCGCGCGTGCCGGGCAGGCGATGCCGGTGCTGCATCTCGATCCCGAACAGGTCGTTGCCGGCAAGGACGAAGTCCGGCGTACGATTGCCTGGGCGAAAGAGCATCTCGGCAAGGGCCCGCTCCTGATCGCCAGCAGCTCTACACCCGATCAGGTCGCGCAATTGCAGAAGCGCCATGGCCGCGACGCGGCCGGCCATGCCATCGAGCAGGCCATGGCCGATCTTGCCGAAGCGCTGGTCGAAACCGGCGTCCGGCGGCTGGTGGTGGCCGGCGGCGAGACCTCCGGCGCGGTCGTGGATCGGCTCGGCATTCCCGGCTTCCTGGTCGGCGCCGAAATCGCGGCTGGTGTTCCGGTGCTCCGCGCCGTTGGGGCGGGGCAGGGTGACATGGTGCTGGCGCTGAAGTCCGGCAATTTCGGGGGCCCCGACTTCTTTGCCGACGCGCTCAGACTGATGTCATAATGCGTTAGCCCAATCGGCAGGCGACAAGGTGCCCGGATAGGCAAGTCATTGCTGCTGTCGCGCGCATTACAGATTGTTCATCTTTAAGCACGGCCGCCGACAGCCCAAAATGTGTTTGTTGAAGCCTCAAACTGTTGTCGGGCAGCCACGCGGCGCTGAATTGTTAACACTATCGGTGAAGTGAAGTGCCGCGAGGCTTGGTTACATAGCCAATTTCACACCGTTGAGGTAAATCAGGCCTCTCGGATCGATGATCCCCGGCTGCGCCTGTGCTGGCTGCCCACCGATTGATGAGCCTTCGTCATAAGTCCATCCCGATGTGACGGGCTAATCGGACGCGGTTCGTCAGGTTAGACGGGGCGTTTCGAGCAGAACTGCAGCAGGGGCTCGCCTCTGAGAATGATCGCTAAGAGACTATCGGAGACCGTCGATACATGATCTCGTTGGTGCGCATCGCCCTGACCAAGCCTTACACATTCGTCGTGTTGGCTTTGCTGCTTCTGATCGTCGGACCGCTCGCTGCACTCCGGACGCCCACGGACATCTTCCCGGAAATCCGCATCCCCGTCATCGGCGTCGTCTGGGGCTATACCGGCCTGCCGCCGGACCAGATGGCCGGCCGCATCACCACGCCGTTCCAGCGCGCGCTGACGACGACGGTGAACGATATCGAGCACATCACCGCCAATTCCTATCCGGGCTTTGGCATCGTGAAGATCTTCTTCCAGCCGAATGTCGATATCCGTACCGCCAACGCTCAGGTCACGGCGATCTCGCAGACCCTGATCCGGCAGTTGCCGCCGGGCGCCACGCCGCCGCTGATCCTGAATTACTCGGCATCGACCGTGCCGATCATCAATGTCGCGCTGTCCGGCGATGGTCTCAACGAACAGCAGCTGCAGGATATCGGTTTCAACCAGCTCCGCACCTCGCTGGTCACGGTGCCTGGCGCGGCTATTCCCTTTCCGTTTGGTGGCAAGCAGCGTCAGGTCACGATCGATCTCAATCCGGGCGCGCTGCAGGCCCGCGGCCTGTCGGGCCAGGACGTCGCCAATGCGCTGGCGGCGCAGAACCTGATCACGCCTGTCGGTACGCAGAAGATCGGTGAGTTCGAATACACCATCAATCTCAACAACTCGCCGCTGAAGATCGAGGAGCTCGCCATGCTGCCGATTCGGCAGGTCAATGGCGCCATGGTTTATGTCGGCGACGTTGCCTCCGTGCGCGACGGCAACTCGCCGCAGACCAATATCGTGCATGTGGACGGCAGCCGTTCCGTGCTGATGCAGGTGCTGAAGGCGGGCTCGGTGTCCACGCTCGACATCATTTCCGGCCTGAAGAAGAAGGTGGAGGAGGTGCGCGCCGCACTGCCGGATGCGCTGAGGATCGCCTATATCGGTGACCAGTCGATGTTCGTCGCCGGGGCCATTTCCGGCGTCGCGCATGAAGGCATCATCGCTGCAGCACTGACCTCGATCATGATCCTGCTGTTCCTCGGCAGCTGGCGCTCCACCGTGATCATCGCGGTGTCGATCCCGCTCGCCGTGCTCGGTGCCATCATCATGCTGTCGGCCATGGGCGAGACGCTGAACATCATGACGCTGGGCGGCCTCGCGCTCGCGGTCGGCATTCTCGTCGACGATGCCACGGTGACCATCGAGAACATCAATTACCATCTCGAACAGGGCAAGGACGTCGAGACCTCCATCATGGACGGCGCGGCGCAGATCGTGACGCCGGCCTTCGTCTCGCTGCTCTGTATCTGCATCGTCTTCGTGCCGATGTTCTTCCTCAACGGCATCGCCAAGTTCCTGTTCGTGCCGATGGCGCTGGCGGTGATCTTCGCCATGATCTGGTCGTTCATCCTGTCGCGCACGCTGGTGCCGACCATGGCGAAATATCTGCTCAAGCCGCATGTGCATCACGAGGGCGAGAAGCCGCGGAGCCGCAATCCGCTGGTCAATTTCCAGCGAGGCTTCGAGAACAGGTTCGAGAAATTCCGCGCCAGCTATCACGGCCTGCTCGATCTCGCGCTGGCGCACCGGCCGGTCTTCGTGACCGGTTTCCTGCTGTTCGTCGCTGCATCCTTCCTGCTGGTGCCGTTTCTCGGCCGCAACTTCTTCCCGCAGGTGGATGCCGGCAGCATCCTGATGCATGTCCGCGTCCAGGTCGGCACGCGCGTCGAGGAAACGGCCAATCAGTTCGCCGACATCCAGAAGGCGGTGCGCAATATCATCCCGCCGCACGAGATCGAAACCATGACCGACAATATCGGTCTGCCGGTGTCGGGCATCAATCTCACCTATAACAACACCGGGGTGCTCGGCAGCCAGGATGGCGATATCCAGATCAAGCTGCGTGACGGGCACAAACCGACCGACGACTATGTGAAGCAGTTGCGCGAGCGGCTGCCTCGCGAATTCCCCGGCGTCAGCTTCGCCTTCCTGCCGGCCGACATCGTCAGCCAGATCCTGAATTTCGGCGCCCCGGCGCCCATCGATCTGCAGATCCGCGGCAACCGCACCGCGGAGAATTACGCCTATGCCAACAAGCTGCTCGCCAAAGTGAAGCAAATCCCGGGCATTGCCGACGCACGCATCCAGCAGTCGCCCAACAGCCCCGGCTTCAACATCGATGTCGACCGCACCCGCGCGCAATATGTCGGGCTCACCGAGCGCGACGTCACCAACAGTCTGGTGGTGAATCTCGCCGGCTCCTCGCAGGTGGCGCCGACCTACTATCTCAATCCCGATAACGGCATCTCCTATTCCATCGTGATGCAGACGCCGCAATACAAGATGGATTCGCTGAACGCGCTGCAGACGCTGCCGATCACCTCGGCCAGCGCGCAGGGATCGCCGATCCTCGGCGGCATCGCCAATATCAAGCGCACCGCCACCAATGCCGTGGTGTCGCAATACGATATCCAGACCATGGTGCAGATCTACGCCACCACCCAGGGCCGCGATCTCGGCTCGGTCTCGAACGATATCTACAAGGCCATCGAGGAGACCAAGGCGGAACTGCCGCGCGGCTCCACCGTGGCGCTGCTCGGCCAGGTCGAGACCATGAACTCGTCCTTCGCCGGCCTGCTGTTCGGTCTGCTCGGCGCGGTGGTGCTGATCTATCTGCTCATCGTCGTGAACTTCCAGTCGGGGGCGGATCCGTTCGTGATCATCACCGCGCTGCCGGCGGCGCTCGCCGGTATCGTCTGGATGCTGTTCAGCACCCAGACCACGCTCTCGGTTCCAGCGCTCACCGGCGCCATCATGTGCATGGGTGTCGCCACCGCGAACTCGGTGCTCGTGATCGCCTTCGCCCGCGAGCGCTATGCGGTGCATGGCGATCCCATCAAGGCGGCGCTGGAAGCCGGTTTCACCCGGTTCCGTCCGGTGCTGATGACGGCGCTGGCCATGATCATCGGCATGGCGCCGATGGCCTTTGGCCTCGGCGAGGGCGGCGAGCAGAATGCGCCGCTTGGTCGCGCGGTCATTGGCGGCTTGATTTTTGCAACTATCGCCACATTGATGTTCGTGCCGGTCGTGTTCAGCCTCGTGCACAAGAAACAACAATCCGATCACCAGACTTCGGCCCATCCGGCCGCTGCGGAGCCGTCCCATGTCCACTGAGAAGCCTACTGAGCAGCCGGCTCAGGTCTCCCGCCGCAAGCTCGGCATTGCCGGCGTGGTCGGCGTCGTCGTCGCCGGCAGCGTCGTCGTCACCGGCATCATGGCCCGCGCCAAGACCGATACGGACCTCAAGACCTGGACCGCCGAAGTCGCGATTCCCACCGTCGCCGTGGCCACGCCCGGCAGCCGGCCGTTGAAGCCGACGCTGGATCTCCCGGGCCGTCTGGAAGCTTATTACCGCGCGCCGATCTTCGCCCGCGTCTCCGGCTATCTGAAGAGCTGGCACGCCGACATGGGCGCCCAGGTGAAGGCCGGCCAGGTGATCGCCGAGATCGACGCGCCGGATCTCGACCAGCAGCTCCTGCAGGCCCGCGCCGATCTCGTCAGCCAGCAGTCCAGCGCCAAGCTCTCCGAAGCCACGCTGAACCGCCGCAAGACCCTGGTGGCGTCGAACTTCGTCTCCGCCCAGGAAATCGACGAGCGCACCGCCGATCTCAACAACAAGCGCGCCGCCGTGAAATCCGGCGAAGCCAATGTGCAGCGTCTCGAAGCGCTCGCCGACTACAAGAAGATCACGGTGCCATTCGACGGCATCGTCACCCAGCGCAACACCGATGTCGGCGCGCTGATCTCCGGCGGCACCGGCACCGGCGCCGCGATGTTCGTGATCTCCGATCTCAGCAAGCTGCGCGTCTATGTGGACGTCCCGCAGAATTTCGCGCCCGCGGTCCAGATCGGCACCAAGGCCACGATCACCGTGCCGGATCACCCGAACGAGACGTTCCAGGCCACGGTGGAAGCCTCTTCCCGCGCTGTCGATGTCGGTTCCGGCACCACGCGCATGCAACTGCGTCTCGACAATCCCGAGGGCAAGCTGATGCCTGGCGGCTTCGCCAATGTGAAGCTCGCGCTCGCCGGCAACACCGCGCCGATCCATATCCCTGCGAGCGCGCTGATCTTCGACCAGAAGGGCCTTCGCGTCGCGACGGTGACGCCCGATGACCGCATCGCGTTCAAGACGGTGACCATCGCGCGCGATCTCGGCCGCGAGATCGAGATCGGCTCGGGCCTCGCCGCGGATGATCGGATCGTGACCGCGCCGCCGGATGGTCTGAGCGAGGGCGACAAGGTCCGTGTGTCCGGCGGCCCCGCCGCGAAGGGCGGCAAGCCGACGGCGGAGACGGAGAAGAAGGAAGTGAAGGGGTAGGGAGCGCTCAGGCGCTCGTGATTCCCTTCCCCACGGTGCGGCTGCGCCGCTTGGGGAGGGAGAAGACCGCCTTACCCAGCAGCCCACTCCAGCACGCCGTCTCCCGCGGTGCTGATCGTCCCTTTCGCGCCCACCGGCGTCCTGTCCTGATCCATCAACATCGCCAGCGTACCCGCATCGTTCGCCGGCACCCGCGCCAGCGCACGCTCATTCGCCGTTGTGCGAAGGATCACCACGCCGTGCTCGATCTCGCCGCTGCGGCCATAGATCACCGTAAAGCTCTCCACGGTCCCGACACCTGAGGCCTCGGTGACATAGGTCGGCACCGGCCCCCGATTGCGATCGGCCTCCGCCTGCACGCTGATGCTCTGCGCGATCGGCTCGCCCGGTGCCGTCTTCGACACCACCAGCGCATGATGCTTGGTGACGAAGCCGCCCTGCGCATAGAGCAGCCCCGTTGCTGTTCCCGCGCGGATCTTGCGCACCATCGCGACGGCGGCATGCGCCATGTAGTCGTTCAGCGGCGCGCCGAAGAAAGTGAGGCCACCCGTCACCGTCGGCATCACGTCATCGCCAAGCCCGAGCGTGCGCCGTGCCATCTTCGGCACGCACGGGAAGCAGCTATAGAGTTCGATGGCATCGAACGCCTTGCCCGAGCCGCCCACCAGCGCCATCACGGCCTTCAGCACCGCATTCTGCGCGTGGCTTTCCACATACTGGTCGCGGTCGAGATAATCGCGCGGCTCCTCGGCCGAGGCGCCGCCGACAATATGCACCATGCGGTCCTCCGGCACGCCCGCCGCACGCGCCTTGGCGAGGCTGGTGACAAGGATCGCCGCCGACTGGTTCACCATCGGATTGGCCACCATCAGCTTCGTATAGGGCCACGCGATCAGCCGGTTGTCCGCTGTCGGAGTGGTGATCTCATCCGGCGTGAATGCCTTCTTGTTCCAGGCTTCCGGATTGGTGGCGGCGACGCCGGCATAGCGCGACCACAATTCGCCGCTCTCGCGATGCGCCTCGCGGGGCGTCTGCCCCCAATGTGCGGCCGAGGCGGCTTCATAG
Organism: Pseudomonadota bacterium; assembly: GCA_023449855.1. Taxonomy (GTDB): domain Bacteria; phylum Pseudomonadota; class Alphaproteobacteria; order Rhizobiales; family Xanthobacteraceae; genus Tardiphaga. Next base: position 24,234 of record JAEXHR010000190.1, read on the forward strand.
AACGGATAGACCGTCACCGGCTTGTTGACGCCGAGCTTCACCGCCATCGGCTTCTGATAGTTGGACCCGCGTAGCGGCTCCGGCGCATCCCTGGCGAAAGGCGTCCATGGCAGATCGACTTTCGCCCGCTCCGCCTTGGTCGCCGTGCCCTGCGATTCCGCACCGGTGATCGCCGCCACCTGGGATTCGCCACGTGAGATGCGCTGCGCGGCTTCGTGGATATAGCGGATCGGGCTCTCGCCGCCGACGGGACCGTAATAGGCGTGCTTCGGGCTGATGCCGAGCTTTTCGCTGAGCTGCTTCTCCGGCGCCGTGTAACGCCAGCTCAGGAAATTCACGATGTCGAGGGAGTCGATATCCTTGAGCAGCTTCGCACCCGCATCCTGTTCGGCGCGTTTGAGCGCGGCGATCATCAGGTCGAGCGGCTCGAGCCCTTGGGCGAGCTCCTTCGGATGGTCGGAAAATTCACCAACGCCGACAATGACGGGAATGCGATCTTCAGTTTGCTTGGTCATTTTCTTGTTCGTTCCTCTCAGTCGTCATTGCGAGGAGCCCTTGCGACGAACCAATCCAGTCTTCGCGTGTGGCTTTCTGGATTGCTTCGTCGCCTTTGGCTCCTCGCAATGACGGATACATGTCTATTCGCTCACCAGCATGTTCAGATGCTCCGCCGCTTCGGCGAAGTCCTCCTTGAACTCCTGCACAACTGCCCCCGCGGACTTGACGCTGTCAATCAGCCCGACGCCCTGGCCGACGAAATAGCTGACCAGATCCCGCGCCTGCGCATTGCCGGCGGCGGCGGAACGGTCGATGGATGCAAAGGCATCGCGGCTGATCAGGCTCTGCAGCGGCATCGGCAGCGCGCCGGGACTGTCCGGCCCGCGATCCCACGCATCCGTCCACACCGAGCGGAGCTGCCGCGCCGGTTTGCCGGTCCGTCCCCTGGAGCGGATCGCATCGCGCGATGAGGCCGCGATCATCTTCTCGCGAAAAATCTCGGACGTCTCGGATTCGCTCGTCGCCAGCCACACCGAGCCCGTCCACACGCCCGCTGCGCCCATGGCCATGCACGCCGCCATCTGCTTGCCCGTCATGATGCCGCCGGCAGCGAGCACCGGCACATCGCGGATCGGCTTGATGGCCTTGATCACCTCCGGCACCAGCACCATGGTCGAGACCTCGCCGCAATGGCCGCCGGCTTCGGTGCCCTGAGCCACGAGGATATCGACGCCGGCCGCCACTTGCCGGATCGCGTGTTCCTTGGCGCCGACCAGCGCGGCGACCGGAACGCCGTGCGCCTTGCCCATCTCGATCATCGCTTTCGGCGGCACGCCGAGTGCATTGGCGATCAGGCGGATCGGATGCCGGAATGAGATATCGAGCAAATGCAGCGCCGTCTCGCCATCGAAAGGCTGCGGCTGATCCGCGGCAACTTCGGTGATCCGGAGATCGACACCGTATTTCTTCAGCAGGCCTTTGGTGAAATCGCGATGCTCCGGCGTGATGCGGCTTTCCAGCGATTTCCAGGTGACGTGTTTCTCGCCCGCGGTGGAGATGTTTTCCGGGATCAGCACATCGATGCCGTAGGGCTTGCCATCGACATGATCGTCGATCCATTTCAATTCCTGCTCCAGCGTCTCCGGCGAATGCGCGGTTGCGCCGAGCACGCCGAAGCCGCCGGCGCGGCTCACGGCGGCAACCACATCGCGGCAGTGACTGAAAGCGAGCAGGGGAAACTCGATCCCCAGCATGTCGCAGATCGGCGATTTCATGAGCGTGTCTCCCGGATATATCGCAGCCGCTTCATGTGGCGGCGTTGGCGGGAGGCTAGCGGAAGGCGAGGGGGACGCAAGGGCTGTCCTTCTCCGTTGTCGCAGTTGTCGCTCCGTTGTCATCACCCGTCCTGGCGCGCAATTGCGCGCTTGGAACAGGTGATCCAGTAGACGTTGACCGGAGTGATTGAGCACTGTTTGCGGTGTCTACTGGATCCCCGCTTTCGCAGGGATGACAGGCCGAGCGCGTAACGACAGATCGAGCCACATTCCGTCTCGCAAAATACACGAGCCCATTTCCCCCTTGCGCTTTCGCGTCCTACGGGAAATGCTGCCCGTAACAAGCAAAGCAAAAAATCCGGGAGTGAAATGATGGCCGCAGCGCAGCCTCAATCCGTCCAAACCCGAAGCGCCGGCACAGTACAGACCGATGTGGTCGTCGTCGGAGCCGGCTTCTCCGGCCTCTATCTCCTGCACAAGCTCCGCGGTCTCGGTCTTCGCGTAAAGGTCTTCGAACAGGGCGGCGATGTCGGCGGCACCTGGTACTGGAACCGCTATCCCGGCGCGCGTTGCGATGTCGAGAGCATGCAGTATTCATTCTCCTTCGATGAGGAACTGCAGCAGACTTGGGACTGGAGCGAACGCTATGCGCCGCAGCCCGAAATCCTGCGTTATGCCGGCCATGTCGCTGAACGCTATGATCTTCGCCGCGACATTGCCTTCAACACCCGCGTCGAATCCGCCGTGTTCGATGAGCCAAGCAATCGCTGGACGGTGACGACATCGGACGGTGTCAGCACCATCGCGCAATATGTCGTGCTCGCCACCGGCTGCCTCTCCAATGCGCGCTCGCCGGATTTCAAAGGGTTGAAGGATTTCAAGGGCAAGGTCTATCACACCGGCAGTTGGCCGCACGAAGATGTGGATTTCACCGGTCTGCGGGTCGGTGTCATCGGCACCGGATCGTCCGCGATCCAGTCGATTCCGATCATCGCCGATCAGGCGAAGCAGCTTTATGTGTTCCAGCGCACCGCGAATTTCAGTGTGCCGGCGCGCAACGCAAAGCTCACCGATGCCGAGCGCAAGACGTTTCGCGACAACTATGCGGAGATACGCCGGATCGCGCGCGAGGAGATGAAGAACGGCATCTATCAGCCGGTGCCCGATCGCGGCGCGCTGGACGATCCCGAAGAAACGCGCCGCGACAAATACGAAGCGCGCTGGACCGCGGGCGGCCTCACCTTCATGGGCGCCTACAACAATCTCGGTCTCGACCTCGCGGCCAATGACACCGCCGCAGGTTTCATCCGCGACAAGATCGCCGATATCGTAAAAGACCCCGAAACGGCACGGCTGCTGCAGCCGAACAGCCATCCTGTCGGCACCAAACGCATCTGCGTCGACACCGACTACTACACAACCTTCAACCGGCCGAATGTGAAGCTGGTCGATATCAAGTCGAATCCCATCGCGGAAATCCTGCCGCATGCGGTGCGCACCGGCGGCGGGGATTACGAGGTCGATGCCCTGGTGCTCGCCACCGGCTTCGATGCGATGACGGGCTCGGTGGCCAAGATCGACATCCGCGGCCGCGATGGCCGTACGCTGAACGACAAATGGGCGGAAGGCCCGCGCACTTATCTGGGCCTGATGAGTGCGGGTTTCCCGAACCTCTTCATCATCACCGGCCCCGGCTCGCCATCGGTGCTGTCCAACATGCTGGTCTCCATCGAGCAGCATGTCGACTGGATCACCGATTGCCTCAGCGCCATGCGCAAGCGCGGCGCCGGAACCATCGAGGCGACACGCGCGGCCGAAGACAAATGGGTCGATCACGTCAATGAGGTCGCGGCGGCGACGCTCTATCCGCAGGCCAATTCCTGGTACATGGGCGCCAACATCCCCGGCAAGCCCCGCATCTTCATGCCCTATATCGGCGGCGTCGGCGTCTATCGAAAGATCTGCGACGAGGTGGCCGCGAAAGGGTATGAAGGATTTGAGATGGGGCTCGGCGCGGAGCAGCGCACGGCGGCGATGGCGTAACCGCCGTCATTGCGAGCGTAGCGAAGCAATCCAGTTTTTTCTTCACTTGGCTTCCGGATTGCTTCGTCGCTGCGCTCCTCGCAATGACGGGGAATATCAGAACGCCGTATACCCGCCATCGATCACGAACGTATCCGCGGTGTGATACGACGACGCCTTGCTCATCAGATACACGGCGATGCCGCCGAAATCCGATGGTTCGCCGAAGCGGCGCACGGGGATGCGCGGCATCACATTGGCGACGAACTTGTCGTTGCCCATGATGCCCGCCGTCATGTCGCTCTTGATCCAACCGGGCAGGATCGCATTGGCGGTCACGCCGTGCCGGGCGAGCTCCACCGCCAGCGCGCGCACCAGCGCGTTGATCGCCGCCTTGGTCGCTGCATAGTGCTCGTTGCGCGCGGTGCCGAAGATCGAGGCGAGGCTCGAGGTGGCCACCAGCCGGCCGAACTTGTCGCCGCCTTCCGCGCGCTCGGTCATGTGCCGCGCTGCCACCTGGAAGGCATGGAAGACGCCGTCCAGATTGGTCGCGAACATGGTGCGCCACTGTTCTTCGGTGCGATCGATGAAATTGTGCCGGCCGCCACCGCCGATACCGGCATTGGCGAAGCAGCCATCGACGCGGCCGAAGGTCTTCAGCGTCGTTGCCATTGCGGCTTTCACCGACGCGGTGTCGGTGACGTCGCAGATCTGCGTCTCCACCTTGCCGTTCAGGCCTGCCATGCTCGCCGCCGCCGCCTTGTTCTTTTCGGCATTGCGGCCCCAGATCGAGACATTGCAGCCGGCGGCAGCCAGCGCCTGTGCGATGCCGAGGCCGATGCCGCCATTGCCGCCGGTGACGACGGCCACGCGGCCGGTGAGATCGAAAATGTTGCTCATGGGCGTGTCCTCATTTGCGCAGGTTATGCCTGCGTCGTTGGATGATCAGCTTTCCAATCGGAAGCATGGACAAGCGCGTCCGAAAAATCAAATATGGCGACCGACATTCAATCGCATGATCCTGAAAAGCGGAAAGCCGGTTTTCGGATCAGATCATGCCCAATCAAGACTCCCACACCGCGGAATAAGACGCGGGTTCATTCGCGAGGAAACCATGCAGTTCAAACACGTCACGCTCGATTTCGACGGCCAGGTCGCCATCCTGAAGCTCGATCATCAGGAGGTGATGAATGCCGTGTCCGTCGACATGCTCGGCGGCCTCGCCGAGGCGCTCGACGAGATCGCGGACCGCCGCGACGATGTGCGCTGTCTCGTCATCACCGGCGCCGGCCGTGCGTTCTGCACCGGCGCAAACCTGCAGGGCCGCAACAACAGCATCACGGCGAAGCGCAGCAATGCCGGCGCCACGCTGGAAACTGCCTTCCATCCGTTCCTGCGCCGCCTGCAGAATCTGCATTGCCCGATCGTCACCGCGGTGAACGGCCCCGCGGCCGGCGCCGGCATGAGCTTCGCGCTGATGGGCGATCTCATTCTCTGCGCCAAGTCGTCCTATTTCCTGCAGGCCTTCCGCCGCATCGGCCTCGTGCCGGATTGCGGCTCGACCTGGATTCTGCCGCGCCTGATCGGCAAGGCGCGCTCGGTGGAGCTGTCGCTGCTCGGTGAAAAACTGCCGGCGGAGAAGGCGCTCGAATGGGGCCTCGTCAACCGCGTCTATGACGATGCCGCGCTGATGGATGAAGCGATGAAGCTCGCACATGATCTCGCCAATGGCCCGACGCTGGCGCTGTCGCTGATCCGCACGCTGTATTGGGAGAGCCCGGAAAATTCTTTCGAGGACCAGATCAATCTCGAAGTGAAGTCGCAGCGCATCGCCGGCGCCTCGCCGGATTTCAAGGAAGGCGTCGCCGCATTCCTCGAAAAGCGTCCCGCAAAGTTCACGGGCAAATAAGCCTTGAGCTCAGCGCCCATTGCTGAGCTGCTGTCACGCAGCGCCCCGTCATGGTGCCCCGGCGCCACCGGCGTGGCGGATGCGAAGCGTTTGTCCGGTGGCGCCAGCCAGGAGACGTGGTCGTTCGACATCACGCATCCCCATGGCGCCATCGGGGCGATCCTGCGC
>JAEXHR010000295.1 GCA_023449855.1 Pseudomonadota bacterium
CCCTTGCGCGCGGGTGAGGGGGCAAATTTAGGCGACGGTGCAAGCCCCTTCACCCGGATCGCCAGAGCGATCCGACCTCTCCCCGGAGGGGAGAGGTGAGCGGAGCGCGGCAGAGAGGCTCGCACGCCAAGTCGATCGTGAACAAAAAGTAAACGCGCGTAGTTAACGAAGCGTTGCCCTGTATGGTTAACGTTGTCCTAACCGATATGGTTACCGCAAGGTTAAGGCAGGACACAGCGCATTGACCGCGCATCAGCCGCAGATTAAATCGCCGCCATGGCCATTCGTGAAATCATCATCCTGCCCGACAAACAGTTGCGGCTGATCTCAAAACCTGTCGAGACCGTCACCTCGGAGGTGCGCAAGCTCGCCGACGACATGTTCGAGACCATGTATGACGCGCCGGGCATCGGCCTGGCGGCGATCCAGATCGCGGTTCCGCTCCGCCTGATCACCATGGATCTGGCCAAGAAGGAAGACGAGGGCGGCCCGAAGCCGCGCGTCTTCATCAATCCCGAAATCATCGGGGCGTCGGAAGAACTCTCGGTCTACGAAGAGGGCTGCCTGTCGATCCCCGAATATTACGAAGAGGTGGAGCGGCCCGCGACCGTGCGCATCCGCTACCTCGATCTCGACGGCAAGACGGTGGAGGAAGAGGCATCGGGCCTGTTCGCCACCTGCATCCAGCACGAGATCGATCATCTCAATGGCGTGCTGTTCGTCGATTACCTCTCCAAGCTCAAGCGTGATCGGGTGATGAAGAAGTTCACCAAGATCGCCAAGCGCGTGGGCTGAGGTCTTGTCCCGGACGCGGTGCGGCATGTTTATGCCGCTCCGCAGAGCCGGGACCGTCCCAAGCGACGGCGTTCGTTACGGTCCCGGCTCTGCGCGGCAGCGTTTCACGCCGCATCGCGTCCGGGACACAGTCACATAACCGGATCGAGCCACCACATGTCGCTTCGTCTGATCTTCATGGGTACGCCGGATTTCGCCGTGCCGACGCTGCTCGAACTCGTGGCGCACGGCCACGAGATCGTCGCCGTCTATACGCGCGAGGCGAAGCCCGCCGGGCGCGGCATGAAACTGCAGCCGACACCGGTGGCACGCGAGGCTGAGCGGATCGGCATTCCCGTGCTGACGCCGAAGACGCTGCGCACCGAAGAGGCCGAGGCCCAGTTTCGCGCCTTCGATGCCGATGCGGCGGTGGTGGTCGCCTATGGGATGATCCTGCCGCAGAACATTCTGGATGCGGTGCCGCTCGGTTGCTTCAACCTGCACGGCTCGCTGCTGCCGCGCTGGCGCGGTGCTGCGCCGATCCAGCGCGCCATCATGTCCGGCGATGCGGAGAGCGGCGTGATGGTGATGAAGATGGATGTCGGCCTCGACACCGGCGATGTCGCCATGGCGGAGCGTCTGCCGATCACTGACGCGATGACCGGGCAGGACCTGCATGACGCGCTGGCACCGCTCGGCGCCGACCTCATGGTGCGCGCCATGGGCGCGCTCGATCGCGGCGGGCTGCAGCTCGTGAAGCAGAGCGAACAGGGCGTCGAATATGCTGCGAAGATCGACAAGGCCGAGGCCAGGATCGACTGGTCGAAGCCTGCGCGCGATGTGCTGCGGCACATTCACGGCCTGTCGCCGTTTCCCGGTGCCTGGTGCGAGGTGGATGTCGAGGGCGAGGTTGTTCGGCTGAAGATCCTGCGCTGTCAGCTTGCGAAGGGCGAAGGTGCACCGGGCACATTACTCGACGACAAGCTCACGATTGCCTGCGGCGATGGCGCGATCCGCGTGATCGAATTGCAGCGCGCTGGCAAACAGCCGATGAAGCCCGACGAATTTTTGCGCGGCACGGCGTTGAAGCCACCCATGCGGATTTCCTGAGCATGATCTGGTCCGAAAACCGGTGCCCACTTTTAGGGATCATGCTCTGATGCCGCGCTACAAGATGCTCATCGAATATGACGGCATGCCGTTCTCGGGCTGGCAGGTGCAGACCGATGCCACGCTGACCGTGCAGGGTGCGCTGGAGCGCGCCGCAGAGGCGATCTGCGGCGAGCCGATCCGCGTGCACGGCGCCGGGCGCACCGATGCCGGCGTGCATGCGCTCGGGCAGGTGGCGCATTGCGATGTGCCGAAAATTCTCGTGCCCGGCCGTTTTCGCGACGGCATGAACGCGCATCTGCGGCCGCATCCGGTGGCGGTGCTGTCGGCCGATGTGGTGGCGGACGATTTCGAGGCGCGGTTCTCCGCGGTGAAGCGGCACTACATCTATCGCATCTCGAATCGCCGGGCGAACCTCGCTGTCGATATGGGCCATGTGTGGCGCGTGCCGAAGCCGCTGGATGTCGCCGCGATGCGCGAGGGCGCGCAGCGGCTGCTCGGCCGGCACGATTTCACGACCTTTCGCGATACCGAGTGCCAGGCCAAATCGCCGATCCGCACTCTGGACCAGCTCGACGTGGATCAGGACGGCGAGGCGGTGACGATCCGCACTTCGGCGCGCTCGTTCCTGCACAGCCAGGTGCGTTCGATGGTGGGCTCGCTGGTGTGGGTCGGGCATGGCCGCTGGACGCCGGACGATCTCGGCGCGGCGCTCGCGGCGAAGGACCGCGCCGCCTGCGGCATCGTCGCGCCGCCCGACGGGCTGTATCTGGCGAAGGTGGATTATCCGTAGGGCGGATTAGCGAAGCGTAATCC
>JAEXHR010000322.1 GCA_023449855.1 Pseudomonadota bacterium
GATCATATGGAAAGTTCTAGTTCCAGAGCTAGGCGCAGACATAGAAGCTCACAGCAGTTCATCAGGTCTGCTATCGATACCCGACCGCTAAGCTGCTTCGCCAGATGCGGTCTGCTTGTCGCTTACGGTCAATCGCGGTGGCTATGTCGACCTCGTTCTTTCGATCGCGGGAAGTGAAGACCGGATTACGATCGAAGAGGGCGTCAACGCTGAATACAACCGCATTGAGCAGTTCCGTTTCGCCGACGGAAGCGTCAAGAGTCTCGCCGATATAAAGGCGCGTGTCACCCGCTTATCCGGCATTATGGCAAGTGGTAAGGTTATTAGCGGCATATTGAGCTCCGCTGCTGACGAGACCCTTGATGCTTCCGCCCATACGGCGGGGACGTTTCTCAACGGTGATGGCGGTTATGATACGCTCATTGGAAGTAAATTCGCGGATATTCTGATCGGCGGTCTTGGAAATGACAACCTGGACGGCGGTGGAGGCGCAGATGTCTACCGCTTCTCGGCTGGTTTCGGTCAGGACGTTATCCTGGAACTGGTCGAAGACGGGACAAACAATGTCATTGAGTTTGATAGCTCACTCATAGCAAGCAACCTGATCATAGAAGCTAATGTAGAAACGGGCGATGACGGCTCGATAAACTTTGGCAAGGGGCGGATTCGGTTTTCCGGCGCTGATGATCGCATCAGTTTCTCCGATCTCGACGTGCTGTCTGAAATTCGTTTCGCGGACGGCATGGTTCTTGGACGGCGCCAGATTGCAGATCGAGCTATCCCCAATCAAACGGTCGATCGACAGGCCAATGACCTAGAAAAGACCAGCGCTGATGGCGTGAACGGTACTGATGCCGATGACTATATTAACGGTCGCGACGGCGAGGACGTCCTTACCGGTGGTGCGGGCAACGATACACTCGAGGGCAATGGCGGAGCCGACGTACTCATCGGAGGCACTGGCAGTGATGTCCTTTCCGGTGGCGCCGGTGGCGACATTTACCGCTTCTCGCGCGGCGATGGAGAAGATCGCATCAGTGATTTTGTTGAGGAGATCGCGGTAAATATCGTTAAATTTGATGCCACTGTCGAACAGGCAAAGGTGTCAGTTTTAACCGAGAACGCGGATCTGACCGGAACCTTTTATCTTTCCGTTGCCGGCAGCGAGGATCGGATATGGATCCAGCGATCTGAACGTGACCCGGTTATTTCGGAGTTTCACTTCGCCGATGGAACGGTCTGGAAGGCGACTGATATCGAGGCGCGGCTGACTTACGCGCAGAAGCCGACAATAACCAGTTCGGTGAACGGTACTCGCATGGTCGGAACGGCTGGTAGCGATGTTTTGACCGGAACGGCTGGTCCCGACGACATCGTTGGCCACTCAGCTGTGGAATGGAAGCCTGTTGGCGATAATTTGCTTGTAAACGGTAGTTTTGAACAATGGGCGTCCAATGCCGTTGCGGGCAAAGGCGGATATCGGGCGACCACATTGCCCGGCTGGATTCGCCTTTCGGGAGCAGAGGCGAATAGTTTTCTTGGTGTCGAGATCAAGGCATCATCGTATGCAGACGTGGTGACACTGGATGGTGGCTACTGGCTGGATCTTGATGGAAAAGATGATGGCATTCGGGATGGTGATCCGCGCAGTAACCTCCACATTGCGCAGGATATATCCGACCTTCAGTTGGGCGAGATTTTGATGGTTAGCTTCGACTCGTCGCGGGGCAACAACACCACCAGCGCTTCTTTTGATGTATTGTGGAATGGAGAAGTCGTTGCGGCAGTGAACCGCACGTTCCGCGCTATGGAGCGATCCTCTATTCTGCTCGCCGCCCAACAGGGAAAGAATCGTTTGGAGTTCAGGGGAACTGGATATCCAGACGACTATGGTGCCGCGCTGGATAACGTTGTTCTAATGCGAGTGACGAGTGCTCCATCTAATATGAACGGGGATGACCAGCTATCCGGGCTCGGTGGCGATGATATTATCAGAGGCGACAATGGCAACGACGTTATATCCGGCGGGAGTGGGAACGACCTTCTGGCCGGATTCGGTGGCCGCGACACGATAACTGGAGATTCTGGAAATGACGACCTCTCCGGTGGTGCTGGAGACGACGAACTTTTCGGTGGCGACGGAAACGATGTGTATCGTTTCTCAAAGGGAGACGGTCAGGACAAAATATCGGATGAGGCAGGTGATGACCGTATCCTGTTCGCTGCAGGGATCACCGAAGGCAATGTGGTTGTTCGGCTTTCCAGTGATTTTACCACGCTCGTGGTAACATTTACTGACAGTGCTGACAGGATTACCATCTCCAACGGTTTGGCGGACGATGGGAGAGCGATTGAGTCCTTTGTTTTTGCTGACGGTGTTACCTGGTCGCTAGCCCAAATTCAGGAGCGCGCCAGAGCGGCCACGCCAAACAATGATTTTATCCGTGGTTCCTTGCGAAGCGAGATCCTGACTGGTGGCGCGGGCGACGATCACGTTCTGTCTCAAGGAAACGGCGATACCCTTGTCGGAGGTCCGGGCAACGACATCCTGACTGGAGCAGAGGGCGCTGATATTCTGATTGGCGGAACGGGCGACGACCGTCTGCTCGGAGGCGATGGAAACGATGTTTATCGCTGGGGACGTGGCGAGGGTAATGATACAATCTTTGACACCGGCGGCATTGATCGGGTGGAGTTGTTGAGGGGCATCACGCCCGACGAAATAAAGGTCACTGCGGTCGACGCTTTGACCCTTGTCCTGCAAATCCGCGATACAGGCGAGCAACTGACGCTAAGCAAGGTGCTTTCCACATCCGCAAACGTCATAGAGAACATTGATTTTGCTGATGGAACGATCTGGAGCGCACCGGAGCTGCGCAATCAGTCTTTTATTGGCAGCAAAGCAACGGATACGATAGTCGGAACGACAAATGCGGACAGGATCGACGGTCGCGGTGGGAATGATCGCTTAGATGGAGACAATGGCGATGACATTCTCCTAGGTGGAGACGGCAACGACGTTCTCAACGGTGGAGGTGGGGCTGATCGCCTGATAGGCGGACCTGGCGATGACCGGCAGACTGGCGGCAAAGGAGCGGATACCTATGTATTTGCCGCCGGTGACGGCGTCGATAGCATCATCGATCAGGGCGATGACTCGATCAACATCCTACGTATCGAGGGCTATGGTCTCAACGCCATACGTTTCGGCGCGCAGGGACGCGATCTCGTAATCCGCTTTGCGGGCAGTACAGATCGCATCATTGTGCTCAATACGCTCGGCGACAGCGAGGCGGATCGCATCGGAGCTTTCGAGATCGTCGACGACGCGACCACTTTATCACTTACTGATATCGTTACTCGGCTTGTGGATGATGTTGCCGTTACTGGACAATGGCTTGTCGGTGGTTTAGGCGCGGATGTTTTGGTTGGCGGCGGTGGCGACGACTATCTGAAGGGTGGGGCAGGGGCGGACATCCTTAGTGGTGGGGCAGGTGACGACCATTTTGCCGACGTCTCAGCGGACGACGCTGTCGACAGCCTGACGGGCGGTATTGGTCGCGATATTTATTATTATCTGCCGGTCCGGGACGATGGGGTGACCGTGGTTGCCGATGTCATCACCGATTTTGCGGCAGGTGCGGATGGTGACATCATCCGTCTCTCGAGCAGCAACCCCAATCCCTTCGAGGGCGGCGGGATATTGCTTGCACAATTGGGCAGCGACACTCTCGTCATACGCCGTTCGGCGGCAGGTCCAGATCAGGTTTTGGTGCGGCTGCTGAATGTCGACGCGACAGCGTTAACTCCTGCAAATTTCGACGGCTTACCGATTGCAATCGATAACTCGATCAGCATCAACGACGACGATGCGGATCATATTCTCAATGGTAGCACGCTCGATGATCGCATCTATGGCAATGGCGGCGCTGACACGATTAGTGGCTTTAATGGAAACGACCGCTTGGCAGGCGGGGCTGATAACGATGTCATCGACGGTGGACTCGGTAACGACCTCATCGCTGGCCAAGACGGCAACGACCGGATTATCGGCGGGGCAGGAAGCGACGTCATATCGGGTGGCTCTGGAGATGATATTATCATCGGATATGGCGACGGGAGCCAACCGACCGACGTAGATGTCTTTGAAGGAGGCACGGGCGACGACAAGCTCTACGGCGGTGCCGGAACTGACATATATCGCTTCGCGCGTGGCGACGGTCGCGATACGATTATCGATCTTGGCGGAACCGATCGTATCGAATTTGCCACTGGCATTTCCGCCGCCGATATCAGCGTCGGACAGATCGGGCGTGATATCGAACTGCGCATCGCCAATGACGGTGGGCGGATTCGTGTGACCGGAGCCCTGAACGGCACGGCGACCATTGAGACGATCGTCTTCGCGGACGGCTCGGCCTGGGACTGGAGCGAGGTCTTGTCACGATCGACGATCACCAGCGCCGGTGATGATACCATTACCCTGCCGGTGGCCTTCGGCCGAGACCTGATCGTCAATGGCGATTTCAGCCAGTTCCTGCCCGCCGATGTGCTCGGCTATACCGGCACCAGTGTCCGCCTGCGCTCTGTCGCGGGATGGACCGAGGCCAACCGTCGGGACTTCGAATATCAGACCGATAGCGAGGGCTATTGGCTCGATATGGAGGAATTCTATGCCCATATGGACATTCACCAGGCTCTGAACGGCCTGACGGCGGGCCAGCAACTCGCGTTGCAGTTCGACTACAAGCGCCCGGACGGGGCGCCGACCAGCGGGCTTTCCGTCTTCTGGAACGGCGTCAGCCTAACCGCGATGACCGTCGACAACGGCGAATGGCAGACCGCGACGATCTTCGTCACAGCGGCCGAGGGCGCGAACGCGCTGCGCTTCCTCTCGTCCGGAGCCTCGTCGACGGCCGGTGTCGGCCTCGACAACGTCCATCTCTACGTCGTCGGCTCGCAGCCGGGCGGCACGCTCCTCGGCAAGGCCGGCAATGACACGCTCCAGGGTGGCAGCGGCAACGACACGCTGAGTGGCGGGACTGGCGGCGACCTCCTGATCGGCGCGACTGGAGACGACACTTATCTCTTCGCGCGCGGCGACGGACAGGACGCCATCCGCGACACCGATGGCGTGAACACGCTCAGCTTTGCGGCGGGAATTCTCCCGGCTGAGGTGCGTGTGGTGTCCGGTCCCACCAATCTAGTCTTGGAAATCATCGGGACGGGTGATCGCATCGACCTAGGCACGCCCGCGCGAGCCGGCATGGGTGTTTCGCGCGTCGTCTTCGCCGATGGCACGATCTGGAACGAGGCTACGTTGATCGCGATGGCCCGGGCGCCAACGAACGGCGACGACATCATCCGTGGAGATGAGCTCGACAATGTGCTCTCTGGCGGAGCCGGCGACGACCTCCTGGTCGGTAATGAAGGAGCGGACACTCTTGATGGTGGTCCCGGAAACGATCTTCTCGAAGGTGGGGCTGGCGACGACACCTACCTGTTCGGAGCAAATGGCGGGCACGATCGGATATCGGACACTGGCGGCAACGATACGCTCGTCCTCGCTGTTGGCATCGGTCCGTCCGATATCGCGGTGGCTCAAAGCCGCGATGGCGCGGACTTTACGCTGATCGTCAAGGCGACGGGCGCGCGGGTGACGATCGAGAACGCCCTCACGACGGGCAAGATCAAAACCATCCGGTTTGCCGACGACACGACCTGGACGACGGATGAACTCATCGCACGGGCATCAAGCTTCGCAGATGACGTACTGACCGGCGATGCCGGAGCGAACGTGATGATCGGTGGACTAGGTAACGACCATCTGTCGGGCCGCGCAGGGAACGATACCTACCGCTTCGCGCGCGGCGACGGCAGCGATGTCATCGACGACAAGTCCTCGTCCGCCGCAGATCGGCTCGAAATCACCGGCTACGCCGCCGCTGAGATCAGCTTCCATCGCTTCGCCGCCGACAGTGATGATGTCGCGATCCGTTTTGCCCGAACGACCGACCAGATTGTCATCGTTGATGGGCTTGGGGCCAATTCGGCGGGCATTGAGGCGATCGTGCTTGCAGACGGTACAACCTTCACCGTCAACGATATGCGGCTTGCGATCCTTGCAAGCCTTTCGACTGACGGCAACGACGTCATCATCGGCACGGATGCGGGCGACACGCTCGCCGGCGGCAAGGGCAGCGATCTGCTCCGCGGAGGTTCCGGCGACGACACCTATGTCTATCGCCGCGGCGACGGTGATGACCGCATCGAAGGGGTCGGTGCGGGCGCCGATACCGTCCGGCTATCCGACTACAACGCCGGGGATATCGTGTCGGCCGTGCGGGCTGGTCCCGACAGCAACGATCTTGTCGTCACCTTCTCGGGTGTCGGCGATCGCATTGTGCTGATCAACGCCCTCTCCTCGTTGAATTCCCCATATAGCAGCCTCGCGCTGCGGTTTGCCGATGGCACTGTCTGGAACCGCGACGCAATGCGAGCCCGTGTCCTGTCTGATATCGACAGCGCCGGGAACGACAATGCTTATGGCTTCGACGGTGCGGACACCTTCGTGGTGCGAGCCGGTGATGACCTCCTGTCAGGCGGCGAGGGCGCGGACCTCTACCAGTTCGGCCGTGGCTCGGGCCATGACACGATTGTCGATCCCGGTTCATCTGGCGCCGACCGCGTGCAGTTACTCGACTTCGCCTCGACAGAGGCGAGCGTCGAGCAGCTCTATCGCGGATCGGAAGCGATCATTATCCGCTTCACCGGCCACGCCACTGCGAGCCTGACCGTCTTCGACGCGCTCTCGAACGACGCCAAGGGCATCGAGAGCTATGTCTTCTCTGACGGCGTCACATGGACCAAGGATACTCTAAGGACGGTTCTAGGCAACCGCGCGCCGATGGCGCTGGGTGACGGTTTCTATTCGGTCACGACCGGTGCCGAGATCGTCCTGAAGGCGACGGACATTCTCCGCAACGACTTCGACGCCGATGGCGACACGCTCACCATCGTTGACGTGAACGCCGGCGGTACCGGTACCGCGACGATCGATGCCCAGGGCAACATCCGCTATATGGCAGCGAACGGCTATTACGGGCCGGCCACGATCAGATACACGATCTCCGACGGCCACAACGGTTTCGCCACGGCCGCGATCGACCTGCGCGTGCGCCCGCTCGCGACGGCCTATGCCGACTCCGGCTTCACGGTCGCGGAGGACTCCTCTCTCGTCATACGGGTCGAGCGCCTGCTGGCGAACGACCTCGATGGCGACCGTATGATCGTCGGTCAGGTCTATGGTGCCGTGAATGGCTCGGTCTCATTGTCGAGCGACGGAAATATCTCTTTCACGCCCACTGCCAACTTCAACGGCACGGCGGAATTCACTTATGTGGCGAACACGCCGGAAGGCGGCCGGGCCGAGGCCAAGGTCGCGATCCAGGTGACGCCCGTGAACGATGCGCCCGTCGCGCACAACGACTCCGCATCCGCGATCGCGGAAGGCGCGAGCTTCACGCTCGACCCGCGCACTCTGCTTGCCAACGACGCCGATGTTGATGGTGAATGGTTGTCGATCCAGTCGGTCCAATCGAATGCCGATGTCATCGCCACGATTGGTGAGGACGGGCTGATCCATGTCGCTCCGCGCGCCTATTTCTGGGGCAACGCCTATTTCGACTACACCGTCGTCGATCTGAGCGGCGCGACCTCGACGGCACGCGTCAGCTTCACGGTCACTCCGGTCAACGATCCCCCGGAGCTCCACGACGATCGCTTCGACACGACGGATGCCGGCGATCCGATCCGCGAGGACAATCCGATTGTCATCGGCTCCGATCGCCTGCTTGCCAACGATATCGAGCATGACCGCGATCCTATGGCGGTCGTCGCGGTCCGCAACAGCAATGGCGGGACTGCCCGCCTTCTTGAAAACGGGACAGTGCTGTTCACGCCGTTTACGGACTTCAATGGCGACGCCTGGTTCGAATACCAGGTCGATGATGGGCAAGGCGGGACTGCCTGGGCGCGGGCCACCCTCGTCTATCAGCCCGTCAACGATTTGCCTGTCGCGCGCGACGACAAATACACCTCGCAGGCGCTCCCAATGCTGCGTGGGTTCGAAGATACTGCGATCGAGATCCCGATCATCGAGCTCCTGAAGAATGATTTCGATCCCGAAGGGTTCTCGGTTCGCTTCGAGAGCGTCGGCAACGCCATTCACGGCGACGTCCAGATCACCGAGCACGGCACGATAATCTTCACGCCGGATGCCGACTATTGGGGCGAGGCTACCTTCGGCTACCTCGTCTCGGACAATGAAGGAGCCGTTGACGGCGGAACCGTCACGCTGTGGTTCGAGAATGTAGGCGATGCGCCGCCGGTTGCGAACCGCGATACGATTTACGTAAACGAGGATATTCCTTTCGTTATTCCGATCGCGACGGTCCTCGCCAATGACACTGATATCGATCGCGACCCGATTCAGTTCCTTGGTTGGCGGTACGCGACAGACGTCGACCTTATGCGGTTTGGTGGCGAATACACCCGGAAGGTCAATGGCATCGCCGAGTTTGACGCCGACGGAAATCTGGTCTTCACGCCGAACCGCGACGCAACCAACAGCACGGGTATCGTCTATCGCATCTCCGACGGCGCCGTTGGCGAGACCGAAGGTTATGTCGATTTCATCATCGTTCCGAGCAACGATGATCCGACCGTGGGCGAGGATGTGGGCTTCGTGACGCCGCTCGACGCGCCGCTGGTGTTTCGGGTTAGCGACCTCTTGGCCAACGACTTCGACGTTGAACAGGCCGATCGGGATGGCGACGGCATCATCGACGACGATCTCGACAACCCGAAACGGCCGCGTCCGACCTTTGTCGGCATCGACGGCGTCTACGATGCGGATGCCCTCGCGCTCGGACAGCGTAATTCTATTGGCGAGGCCGCGGTCATCGACTGGGCCGGCGAGAAGTTCATCGTCGTGCGCTTTGCCCCCGGCTTCACCGGCAATGTCGCCGTCGAATACCGCATCGCCGACACGGAAGGGGCGACCGATACCGGCTTCGCCTTGGCGCATGTCGCAGCCACCTATGGCGGCACGCTCACCGGTTCGTCCTGGCCCGACTATATTGGCGGCACCCCCGTTGCCGATTTCATCAAGGCCCTAGCTGGCCACGACTACATCCTCGCCGGCGATGGCAATGACCGGATCGAAGGCGGAAGCGGTAACGACTTCATCGATGCCGGATCGGGTGACGACTGGATAGATGGTGGTGACGGCGCGGATCATATCGATGGCGGGCTCGGGTTTGACACGATCAGCTTCGAGAGCTCGGACTTTGCCGTTCGCGCCGATCTGGAATCACGTGTCGGCCAGGGCGGTTATGCTCAGGGAGACAGCTATCTCGGCATCGAGGTGGTGATCGGTTCTCATTATGCAGACCAGATCGGTGGCGATGCAGGCGGCAATCTGCTGGAAGGGCGCGCCGGCAACGACTTTCTCGAAGGGCGCGCGGGCGACGACACGCTGCGCGGCGGAGATGGCGACGACGTGCTCGCCGGCGGCGCCGGCGCAGACCTCCTCGACGGTGGAGCCGCAAACGACACGGCCGATTACAGCTTCGGATCGGTCGGCGTCTCGATCTCACTTACCACCGGTACTGCCCATGGCGGCGACGCTGAGGGCGATGTCCTTGTCGATATCGAGAACCTCACCGGGACAGATGCCGATGACACGCTGGAAGGCGATGCCGGCGGAAACGTCCTGTCGGGCGGTCGCGGCAACGACACCCTGATTGGCGGAGCAGGCGACGACACCCTGATCGGAGGGCGCGGTGCGGATCAGTTGATCGGAGGCGGCGGGTCCGACATCGCCGACTACACGCTGTCCGCGGAAAGCGTGACCGTCGACATGCTTAACGGCGCGGCAGGCGGCGGCGACGCGCTTGGCGACGCATTCACCGGTATCGAGATCGTCCAGGGCTCCCACCACAACGATGTGATCCGCGGCGACGATGGCGACAACCGCATCCGCGGCGGCCGTGGCGCCGACGTCATTGACGGTCGTGGTGGTTTCGACATCGCAGATTACAGCAGCGCCGATGGGGGCATCTCCGTCAATCTCGGCACAGGCCTGGGTACGGCCGGAGAAGCCGCCGGCGACCAATTGGCCTCGATCGAAATGGTGGTCGGCTCGCTCTGGGCGGATCAGTTGACCGGGAGTAGCGGTGACGACCGGTTCCAAGGCCTCCGCGGCAACGATCTCATTGCCGGTGGTGCGGGTTCCGACACCTATCTCTTTGGGTTCGATGATGGCCGGGATGTCCTTGTCGAGAACGGCGCCTCGGGCGACCTCGACCGGCTCGTCCTGTCATCCGCAATCGCTCCGAAGGACGTCTCGGTCATCCGGGACGGCAATGACCTCCTGCTCGAGTTCGAGCGTCAGGATGGCATCCTTGTCGATACGGTTCGCGTCACCAACCACTTCCTCGGGTCTGAAACGGGGATCGAAGAGGTCGTTTTCGCCAACGGAATAGTGTGGGATCGCGACCGGCTCGACGAGCTCCAGCGCCTTGGCCGCTTCAACGCCGCCGACGATATCGTGCGTCTCGGCTTTGAGGACAAGATCGTCGTCATTGATCCGCTCACCCTTATGGCGAACGACATCGAGGTCGGGGCGGGCGCGCTCACGCTTGTCGGCGTCGGTCACGCCGTCAACGCTACCGTGCGTTTCCGTGAGGACGGCAAAATCGATTTCCTCGGCGCGCAGGACTTCAACGGCGACGGCTATTTCAACTACACGGTGCGCGACCAGTTCGGCCGCGAATCCTCGGCCCGCGTCGAAGTCAACCTAGCGCCCGTCAACGACGCGCCGACAGCGGTCAACGACCCGATGGTCTATGTCATCGAAGATCAGGTGTTGCGTATCCGTATCGATAGCCTTCTCGCCAACGATTTTGATGTCGATGGCGACGCGGAACTGGAAGACCTGCAGCTCATCGAAATCTCGCCGCTAACCAATGACGCCGGTGCTGCGATCGATCCCTTCAAGGATAGCGATCACCGCTTCACCGCGACGAATGCGACGGCCAATATCTCCGGCGACTATATCGAGTTCCGTCTGCGCCCTGACTATTTCGGGCCGGCGGGCTTCGTCTACACGCTGAGGGATCGCAGCGGCGCCACGTCGACGGCGCGCGCGGAGATCTCCGTCGCTCCGGTGAACGACGCGCCGCGCGATCGCGACACCGCGCATTGGATCAGGCTCGGCCTGGATACGACGATCACCGTCGCCGACCTCATGGCCAACACCTTCGACATCGAAGGCGACGGCTTCACCTTCGTCGGTCTGCATGACGGTCTCGACAACAACCCCGGCAACAACGGCAGTGTCGTCTTTGATGAGGCGACCGGACGGATCACCTTCTCGCCATGGGATCTCGGGGTCGCGAGTATCGAATACGACGTGATCGACGCGCGCGGCGCCGGCGCCACGCTGACCTATCACTTCAAGGTCCGACCGCTCAATGATCCACCGAATGCCAACAACGACTACGGCCTGCGCACGCTCGAAGATCAGATCCTGATCATCGATCCGGCGTCGCTCCTCGCCAATGACACGGACGAGAACGGTGATACGCTGGTCATCCAGAGCATCGCGCGCTTTGCCGATGGTGGCAAAGTCCGTCTACGCGAGGACGGCAAGATCGAATTTCGGCCGACCGCCGACTACAATGGCGCCGCAGGCTTCTCGTACACGATCAGCGATGGGCGTGGCGGGACCTCGTCCGCTTATGTCAACATCACTGTGCTGCCGCGCAACGAAGGCCCGATCCTGCGCAACGACCTTGTGACGGGTCTGGAGGACGGCTCGTTCTTCGTCATCCCGGCGGAGGCCTTCGGCAATGACGTCGAACCCGACGGCGACGTGTTGTTCTTCAAGCGCTCCAGCATCCTCGGGATCGTCGACCATCGCTTTCTCTCGGCGGACTACACCGTCGATGCCGCCATGACCGATGGATCGCCTCTGCCATCCTGGCTGCATTTCGACCCGGCGACTATGCGCTTCACTGGCTCGCCGCCTGTGGGCATGAATCCCGTCTCCATTGACGTCTGGATCAGCGATCCGGCGAATGGCCGCGTCTTCAACACGCGCTTCTGGCTTGTCGAGTACGAGATCGCGGAGGGCTTCGACGCAAAGGCTGATGTGCTCGACGGTTACGAGATCCGGTCGCCCTTCGAGGTCGAATACGAGTTCGGCGCGACCGATCTCGATGCGGTGACGACCGTTACAGCGACGCTCGCCAATGGAACGGAGCTCCCAAGCTGGTTGACCTTCGATGCTGCGACGCTGAGCTTCACCGGCAGGCCGCCAGAAGGCACGACCGACCCGATCGGCGTCCGGCTGACATTCAGCCGGCCCTCGGCTGCCGGTGGCGATACGCTCACCTTCACCGATGCGATGATGCTCGAACCGGCGCAACTGCCGACGGGCATGACCTATGACAGTCACATCGCGCTCTTCGACATGAAGGCCGGTATGGTCTCCGCCTCGCTCATCGGTGGGCGTCCGCTTCCCGACTGGCTGATCTTCGATGCTGCGACGCGCGTCATTAGCCGCTCGGGCTTCGAGCCTGACACCGATGCGCAGCTCGCGCGACTGCAGGTCGTCTTCACGCCGTCGGCGCGGACGCTGCCCAATGGCACCTACGCATCCACCGATCGCGGGTTCACGCTCGAGTTTCTGGTCGATCCGCACGGCGACCTCTCGGCCCAGATCGTCGCTATCAACGAAGCGCTTGAGGGCGACTCTTACTTCGCCGAACAGGGCCTGTTCGCCCTCAACCTCAAGGGGGCTGGCGCAATCACGGTCAGCCGCGAGAGCGGTGCGCCGCTTCCCGACTGGCTGACCTTCGATCCTGATACCTTCTCATTCGCAGGTTCACCCCCGCCGGCTTGGATCGGGGCTATCCCCCTCCGCCTCGATATCGCCGCGGGCGGCGGGCACCCGGCTATGTCGGTCATCACCGAGGCAGTGGTCGATGACACTTTCGAGGTGATAGGCATCTCGGCGAAAACGCTCCTTTCGCCGGAGGAAATTCGTCTGCTCGTTCCCGCTGATTTCAACGGGACAGTCGTTCTGCGCTACGATGCGACCGACGAGAAGGGCGGGATTTCGCAGAAGCCGGCCTTCCTCTTCTATGACATCAAGCCGATGCGGGAGCGCCCGGATACCGCGCTGGACGATATCGCCGGGCGTGAAGGTGAAACGTCGCGTTATGCCGTGATCGATCTGCTGCGCAACGATTTCGACCGCGATCGCGATCGGCTGCGTGTCCTGTCGCTCGGGCAGCCGACCAACGGCAAGATCACAATCGATCTCGGCCATGTCGAAATCGCGCCGCCGGCTGGGCTCGGTCGGGCTGCAGGCGCAGTCTGGACCGCCACGCTCGCCGATGGCTCTGCCTTGCCGACCTGGCTAACGATCGACAGCGCAACCGGCACGCTCTCCGGTAACATCCCGCTTTCGGTTCTGGCGACGCTCGACATCCGCGTCTCGCGCACGGTCGATGGCATCACGCTCAGCGGCGTCCTTACCCAGCGCTTTGACGGCAATGCGGGCGCCTATGTCGTCTACAAGCCGACCGGTTCCTACTCCGGCGACGACGCCTTTAGCTACATCGTGACCGACGATCGCGAGGGGCCGTCGACTGGGACGGCCGTGGTCCATGTCGCGCCGCTCTACGATCCGCCCACCACGGTCGAGGACCGGGTGACCGCGATCGAAGATACGCCACTCGTGATCGATCCCAAGACGCTTCTCGCGAACGACTTCGATGTCGACGGCAACCCGGTCCGGTTTTTGGGCGTCGCCAATGCCAGCTACGGCACGGTGACCTTCGACGGCACGAACACCCTGTTCACGCCGGACCACAATTTCGAGGGCGAGGCATCTTTCGAATACATCGTCACCGATGACGCGCACGGTTCGAGCACCGGCAAGGTCAAGGTCACGGTGGTCTCGACCAACCGCGCTCCGATCGCGGCGACTGACGTCTTCGCGACCGTCGAGGACGTGCCGTTGGAGTTCACGACGGCGCAGCTTCTGGGCAATGACCGCGATGCCGACGGCGACACGATCACATTCCAGTCGATCTCGCGCACCGCGGCCGGTGGCCGGATTCTGGAACTTCCCGATGGGCGCTGGCAGTTCGTGCCCAACGAGAACGTCACCGGACTCGTCAGCTTGTCCTACACGGTGAGCGACGGTCGCAAGCCCACGACCGGGACAGTCACGTTCAACATCGCCCCCGTCAACGATGCGCCGATCGCCAATCCGGATGGTGCGGGCAGAGCCAACGATCCGCTCGGCGTCTTCCGCACCAAGCAGGATCAGTCGATCGTCATCGATTTCGCTGCGCTGATCGCCAATGACCGCGATGTCGAGGGCGACACTTTTGAGATTGTCGAGATATTCGACGCTGATCAGGGTACCGTCGTTCGGAACGGCTCGACCGCCCTCTTCACGCCTCACGCCGGCTATATCGGTGATGCGGGCTTCCACTACCGCGTGACCGACAGCCTCGGCGCGAGTAGCGCCGGCTATGTCACCCTCCTGGTGGCCCCGATTGCTCCGCTCCCGATCCCCGTCTCGGATGCCGGCTTCGAGATGCTCGAGGATAGCTATCTCGACATCGACCCCGCAGCGCTGATGGCGAACGACTATACGCCGGAAGGCACGACCCTGACCTTCGTCGCGATCGCGGGAGGCCAGCTCCTCGAAAACGGCAAGTACCGCATCACCCCGGAGGCCAACTTCAATGGTGAGCTCGTCCTGCGTTACTTCATAAAGAACGAGCAGGACTTCGCGGTCTCGACGACTGTGACGATCAACGTATTGCCGGTCGCAGATGCGCCGGTCGCGGCACCTGAAAGCTTGCGGATGCAGGAGGATAGCCCACTCACGCTGTTTGCAAGCCAGCTTCTGGCCAATGACAGCGACGCTGATCTTCAGGCCATCGTCCTGAGTCGCATCCTCGAAACCTCGGGCATGACCGTCACCGATCTCGGCTTCGGTCAGCTCCGGATCACACCGGACGCCAATTACAACGGTGCCGCCTGGTTCGACTACGAGATCGAGGACAGCACCGGGCGCACGGCAAAGGCACGCGTGACGATCGACATCTTGCCGGTCAATGATGCGCCGGTCATCGCGTCCATCCCCGTGCTCAAGGGCACCGAAGACCAGAGATTCAACGCGACCTTCCCGGCGACCTTCGTCAGCGATGCCGACGGCGATGCGCTGCTTGTGGAGGTCCGTGGCAAGGGCGGTGTCGCCCTGCCGTCCTGGCTCCAGTACGACGCCCTGACGCGCACGCTCAGCGGCGATCCTCCGCTCAATTTCAACGGTGCGTTGGAGCTTGAAGTCGCCGCGACCGACGGCAGTGCTCAGACGATCCGTGACCTCATTGTCTCGATCGCACCTGTCGGAGACGCTCCGGTCCTCATCGCTCCCATCGATGACAGTGAGATCGATGAGGATCTGCCCTTCGCACTCTCTCTCCCGACCGGCGCCTTCTCGGATCCGGACGGCGGTGCATTGACCCTCGCGGTCACACTGCGCGACGGCTCCGTTTTGCCGAACTGGATGTCGGTTGTGGCCGGCGTGCTGGTCGGCACCCCGCCCGCGAACTTTCATGGTGTGATCGAGCTCAAGCTGACGGCAAGTGATGGCTCGCTCTCAACCAGCGCCGATTTCCGCTTCGTCGTTCGGGCAGTCAATGACGCGCCCTTTCTGATGGTGGCGGCCAAGGATCGCTCAGCGCGTGGCGGTGAGGCCCTAGCCTTCAATCTCGACGGCATGTTCGGCGACGTCGACGGAGATACGCTGACCATCACCGCGCGCCTCACCGATGGCGCGGCTCTGCCGACGTGGCTTGTCTTCGACAAGGCTCGGTTTACCGGGACGCCGCCGCGGGACTACGATGGCGTGCTCGATATCGAAGTGGTCGCGGCCGATGGTTCGCTCAGTGTCAGCGACACATTCCGGCTGACGGTCGAGCCTGGCAATGCCGCACCCGCGGTGGCAAATCCGCTCGCCGATGTGATGTCGCCGGAGGATACCGCGGTATTGATCGGCATTCCCACAGGCACCTTCACCGATGTCGATGGAGACGAGCTCACGCTCAGTGCGTGCCTGGCCGATGGTTCGGCCCTACCGAACTGGCTAGTTTTTGATGGCGTTTCCTTCACGGGAATGCCGCCGGCGAACTTCAACGGTGTCTTCGACATCGTCGTGACAGCGAACGACGGCACTCTCGCGGCGAGCTCAAGCTTCCGTCTCACTGTTGCGGCTGTAAACGACACGCCGGTCGTCGCGGTAAGGCTGCCGGACGTCTCGTCGCCCGAAGACGAGCCGATTTCATTTGGTATCCCGGCCGGCAGCTTTGCAGACGTCGATGGCGATGCCTTGACGCTCACTGCGCGCATGGCCGATGGCAGCGCTTTGCCCGACTGGCTTGCTTTTAAGGACCTCGCGTTTGCAGGAATGCCACCAGGAAATTTCAATGGCGCGATCGATCTTGAAGTCCTGGCGAGCGATGGCGTATCGTCCACCGCCAGTACCTTCCGCCTTACGATTATGCCGGTGAACGACGCCCCTTTCGTATCGACCCTGCTTCCGGATATTGTTTTGCCGCGCAACGTTCAGGTTTCGATCCCTATTGCTGGCGAGATATTCAGGGACGTCGATGGCGACACGTTGACCGTCACGGCTCGGCTTTCCAATGGCAATCCGCTTCCATATTGGCTCAGCCTTTCTAACGGCCGCCTTTTCGGGAAACCTCCGTTCAATTTAACCGGTGTGTTCGACATCGAGGTCTCGGCCAGCGACGGCACTCTCACAACAAGTGACTCCTTCAGGCTGACCATCAAAGGCACCAATGCGCAGCCGGTTGTCGCTCTACCACTGCCCGATGTCAGTTCGCCTGAGGATACTGCCATTTCACTTGTCATCCCGGCAGGTAGCTTCGTCGACCCGGATGGTAATCCCCTTATTTACACCGCCAAGCTGTCGAGCGGGGCTTCACTTCCAGCGTGGCTGTTATTCGATGGCCATACCTTCAAGGGTATGCCGCCAGCGAACTTCAACGGTGCGCTCGACATTCGCGTGACGGCTAGCGACGGCTCGCTTTCGGCGAACGACGTCTTCCGGCTCTCCATCACGCCGGTGAACGATGCACCAACGCAGGTCCACCCTCTGTCGAACGTCAGCGTGCGAGAAGACGGACCCGTGTGGTTCACGATACCCGCCGGCGCATTCACAGATGTCGACAACTCCGTCCTGAGTTATAGTGCTAGGCTTGCCGACGGCTCGGCGCTTCCGGCGTGGCTCAAGCTGAGCGGGACGCGATTCATGGGCACCCCTCCTGCGAACTTCAACGGTGTACTGGATATCGTTGTCACTGTTAGCGACGACGCGCTTACCGCAAGCGGAAATTTCCGCCTTACCATTGTGCCGGTCAACGATGCACCAGCGCTTGTAACGGCTCTGCCCGATATTTTCTCCCTGGAGGACCAGCCTGTCTTCTTAACGATACCAGCAGGGTCTTTCTTCGATGTCGACAATGACAAGCTCACCTATTCGGCGAAGCTTTTGAGCGGCGCTGCACTTCCGGCTTGGCTTTCGTTTGACGGCCAGACCTTCAGGGGCACGCCACCGACAAACTTCAACGGCGCGCTTGACATTCGGGTGACGGCCAGGGACGGCGCGCTTTCGGCGAATGACGTCTTCCGGCTCACGATTGCACCGGTGAATGACGCTCCTGTCCTGGTCAATCCGCTCGCGGATGTCACCGTGCAGGAAGACAATGCTGTATCGATTACGTTCCCGTACGGCTCATTCTCCGATGTCGACAGTATGAGGCTGACTTATACGGCAACTCTGGCCGATGGCTCAGCTCTGCCTACGTGGCTGAGAGTGGGCAATAGGAGTCTGAGGGGCACGCCGCCAGCGAACTTCAACGGCGCGCTCGACATTCGGGTGACTGCTAGCGACGGTTCGCTTTCGGCGAGTGGTGTTCTCCGGCTCACGATCACGCCCGTCAACGACAGGCCGACCGTCGCCACTGACGGGCCTATTTCTGTGGTCCACAACGAGATCAGGGAGATTGCCATCGTAGACCTTCTCGCAAATGACGTCGACGCCGATGGCGACACATTGTCGATCGTTTCGCTCGGCAAAGCCGCAACGGGAACTGTCGCGCTCGGGGCGGATGGATTTGTCCGTTACACGCCGGATTTCGGCTATCAGGGCAACGACAGCTTCACCTACACGGTGAGCGACGGAGCGCTTACCGCTACTGCTACTGTAAGCCTGACGGTCGCCCGCGCTTTCGAAGGATGGGTTCAGGGGACGTCAGCTGCAAATATCATGTTCGGTAGAAACGGCGTCGCAAACAGCCTCTACGGGGCCAGCGGAAACGACATCATCCACGGTGGCGATCAAGCCGATCGCCTCGCGGGTGGTGCTGGCACGGACACGCTCTACGGCTACGACGGCGACGACGAGTTCTGGGGCATGGACGGCAACGACACGATCTTTGGCGGCGCAGGTGTCGATACGGCGTACTTCAACGGTCTTAAAGCGAGCTACTCGATTGTAACCACCGACGGTACCGTCAAGGTCAAGGACAACCAGACCACCGTGAACGGCAATGACGGTGTCGACACGCTCGCCAGCGTCGAGAGGCTGGTCTTCCGCAACGGTGAAACCTTGACCCTTGCCGCGCCTATTGTCATCGATCTCGACGGCGCCGGTATCGAAACCGTTGACGCGGCCCAGTCCTCCATCATGTTCGACATTGATGGGGACGGGTTCGCGGATCGCACGAGCTGGATCGGGAAATCCGAAGCCTTCCTGTTCCGCGACCGCAATCGCGATAGCGTTATGAGCGGGATTGCCGAGATGAGCTTTATCGACGAAGCGGCCGAAGCTCGCTCTGACCTTGACGGTCTGCGCAGCCTCGACAGTAATGGCGACGGCATGATCTCCAGCAAGGACGAGCGGTTCGGCGAGCTCTATCTGTGGCAAGACCGGAACGCCGATGGCATCGTTCAGGCGGGCGAAGTTTTCTCTCTGACCAACGCCGGCATTCGCTCGCTGGATTTGGGGGCGACGGCCGTTGAGAGCAATTGGGCCTTGGGCAGCACCGTCGTCGTCAACCAGGGGACCTATACGCGGACGGACGGCACGCAGATGCGCTACGCAGACCTTGTCTTGACGGCCGTGAATGGCTCCAAGGGAGCAGAGGCTTCGGCGGCTCTCGCCTCTCTCGCTCTGGACAGGTCGCGCACGACGCAGACAGCGCCGGACGCGTTGGGTCAGCTCACGGCGTCGCCTTCGGGTCAGCTGCAGAGCTGGGCGTCTCTCCTTGGGGCCGAGCTCAGCGGGACTGCGACCGAAGGCCATGATACTCAAAGGGGAGGCGATAGCGCACGCGTTCTTGCCCTGATGCGACAGGACATGTCGACCTTCGGCGCGAAGAGCGGGGAGGGGGATGCGAACTGGCGCAAGGCGGACCAGCTCAGGCCGATGGACTTCTTCGCCTGATGGAACATTAAACCTGCCGTGGCGCCCATCGGGCGCCGCCGCGGGCTCTCTCCGAGCTCTTGCTCAGGGCCCTTCTACTGCCACGCGCAACACGTCTTCTAGGCGTCACGACACGAAAGTGATGCATTTGTCCTACACTTGAGAACGTATAAAGAACGCATCCTGGTTTGCAGCAGTCAACAGCTGTATCCGGAAAACGAACATACTCTAACCTGAGACCCATCGTCCCTCCAATTTTCAGGAGAGCCTTTGGTTTTCAATCTGGCCCTATGCGGCCTGTTTCTACATAGCCATTTTCATTGCGAATTCACTGGGTGTGACCTTGCCCAGTGAAGAATGCGGTCTGTTCCGATTGTAGTCCCCTTCCATGCTGCGATTTCGATCCTCGCCTGCGTCAGTGACGAGAACAGTGCTTCGTTGAGGCATTTGTCACGAAAGCTGCCGTCGAAGCTTTCTACGAAGCCATTCTGCATGGGTTTGCCCGGTGTGATATAATGCCATTCCTCGCCCTACCAATTTGCGGAGAACAATGGCTGCAAGGCTACGTCGGCGAACTTCTTGACCTGTTAGCTCGTGTGGCTGGAGAGCCGAAGATGAAAGCGTCGGCAGTATCCGGCGCCCTTTTGCGTTTCTGATCTTCTCAAGAGCATTTAAGCACTTTTTTATCCATTCTCCTTAGCATTCAATGGGTGCTTGGGCGGCGTTACGCTGCGGGAGAGAGGTTAGGGCATGAAATTGTCCCATAAAGTGAAATCCATCGGTTTCAGAACATCGAGTGGGATGGCTTTATTGCTCATATCGGTTCTCCTGGTGGCATTTGTCGGAATTCGAGGTATCGGGAGCCTAACAGGCGCCGTATCTCAGACAGTGGATACCTCAAAGGTACTTATAGGAGCCAATCAAGCTGAAGGCGCCATTATTCAGTATCTTGTCGGTAAAGAACCGAAGCGCATCGATGAAGCGACCAGCGCCCTCGAGACGGCGCAGACGACGCTCAATTCTCTGGCGCTGTCAAAAGAACAAGGCTCGCAGCTCTCGGATGGCATCTCGATGATGTCGAATGCGGTCAAAGCTCTCGCAATATCCCAGGACGCGGTTCAGAACGCAGGCGTTGCTCTGCGCGATGCGACCGGAAGCTTGGTCTCCTTAGCCGAGCAGGCTGAAAAGAGTGCCCAGGATATCGCCAACCAAGCCGAGACCAATTCGAACAACGCATTGATAACCCTGAATACCATCCGCATCCTCATCCAAAACGCCGGCAATTTCAGCAACGCAATGAATGCTGTCGAACTGGCACTGGTAAAAGCCTCCGCTTTGGGTAACCAGATATCGCCCGATCAGATCGCAGAACCTATGGCTCGTGCCGAGGTCAGCCTGGCTGAAGTTGTCAAGCTTGGTGGAACACCAAACATCCAGCCGATCGTCAGCAGCCTGGCAAGCACCTTCGCGGAGATCCAGACGGCCCTGTCCAAGGACGACGGCGCCGCTTTGTCATCGACGTACGACTTTGCGCTTTTCACTAGAATTTCTGCTGCTTCCCAGAAGCTTAACGAAGCGCTACGCATATCGGCAGAAACGGAACTGGCTTCCAAAAGCGAGAAGGACAACGCGCGATCCAAAGCGCGTATCGTGTCCGGAACTGCACGCAACTTCGCCAATGTGTTAAAGGATACCCTGGTTCAAGTCGAGCGATATCGCCTCCGACCATCCGATGACGCCGCCATGACCGTCACTGCAGGCCTGAAAAAGGCGCAAGCTTTGGGCGGCATGCTTGCCAAGACATCCGGCAATGATATGACCGCCAGCCTTGCCCAGCTGAACGAGACCTTCAACGCCTTGAAGACGAATTTGGCATCGTTTGATCAGCAGGCTTCGCTGGTCGTCTCGACATCGCAGAGCGTTACCGACGGCATTGTCGAGATTGCGGGTGAAATAGCATCGAAATCCGAGCTTCAGGGCAATCAGGGTACGTCCTGGATGTGGGGTGCTGGTTTGTTTAGCCTCTTACTGGCTATGGCTATTGCGTTCTTCATGGTCCGATCCGTTGCACGGCCGATGATGCAAGTCGCGCAGGCAATGGCGCGGCTGGCCAGGGGGGAATCCGATACACATCTGAAGCTCGCCAAAACCGACAATGAGATCGGGGAGATGATCGGCGCGCTGCAAGTTTTCCAGGAAAATGACCGCGCCCGGATCAATGCTGAAGCCGAGGCTGACCGCGAACGGCTGCAGGCGGAAACTATGCGGCTTGAACGTGAAGCCGAACGTATAAGTGAAGCGCAGGCGATGGAACATGCGTTCCGCCAAATTTCGGGTGGTCTGGATGCCCTCTCCAAAGGGGATCTGACAGCGCGCGTCGGAGTGGTCGATTCGAGATATGAGGGGATCAGAGACCATTTCAACAGCGCGGTGTCCACTTTGGAGGAGGCAATCGACGCTGTCATCCTGAGTGTCGGGACGATCCAGTCAGGATTGTTTGAAATATCAAGCGCCTCTAACGATCTTGCACGCCGGACGGAGCAGCAGGCCGCCTCTCTCGAAGAGACGGTTGCCGCTCTTGGTGAGGTGACCAGCGGCATCAACGCCACCGCGGATGGTGCAGGCCATGCCCAGAAGTCTGTGGCGCTTGCCAAGACGAACGCCGAAAGTGGTGGAGCCGTGGTGGAGCGTGCAATCAGTGCGATGGGCGAAATCCAGGACTCGTCTGCAAAAATCGGCAACATCATCGGTGTGATCGACGAAATCGCGTTCCAGACGAACCTCCTTGCTCTCAATGCAGGGGTCGAAGCCGCTCGTGCCGGGGAGGCGGGCAAAGGTTTTGCCGTCGTCGCGCAAGAAGTACGCGAACTTGCCCAAAGATCTGCGGGAGCCGCTCGCGAAATCAAGGGATTGATTTCAACCTCGACAGCCCAGGTCACAACAGGCGTGAAGCTCGTCGGAGAGACGGGGACATCACTTAGGGAAATCTGTGAGCAAGTGGGCGGCATTACCGCCATCATAGACAAGATTGCGATGGCGGCCAGGGACCAGGCGTTAAGCCTCCGTGAAGTTTCCACGGCGGGCGACGAGATGGATAAGGTTACGCAACAGAACGCCGCCATGGTTGAGGAGACAAGCGCGGCATCGCAAACTCTCGTACATGAGACCCAAAAGCTGGCTCAGATGGTAGGGCAGTTCGCAACCCGCCGCTCGACGAATATGGGACTGCGGGCCGCTGCGGCGTAACGCAAAAATTCGGGGATCACTTTTGTCCAGTCGCACCATACGACTGTCCGAAGAAGCACGGTGGTCTTTCATGGTCGGCAGGTGAACGTGTGATCCGCTGCCGGAAACAGCGGCAGATTTCGGTATTATCTTGCTTTGGGAATGTTCGATCGGGTGGTCGCGTCAAGGCTAGCCCGTCCGGGAGTATAACCGTCGGCTATGAAACAGCGGTCGCTAAAACTAACTGCTCGCAGGTTCATGTCCCTCCAAGAGCGAGGGTGCCTATACAGGCTCCAAACGCCAGTCAGCTTTTGAGAGCGGGACGTGTCGCTGGGCTGGACATGGTCGAGCGTATGACTTGACGCTTCTGAGGAGGAAGGACTCGCGTAGTTGCGAAGGAAAGTGTGATCCGACGCTGCAGCATGCGTATCCTAATCTCTTTAGATCGCTCACCGCTTTGGCCGCAATTCTTCCGGCCGAACACCGAAATGATCAAGAATAATCTGGACGTTGCGGCGATGCGATTTGAAATAGACGTCGAAAAGATCGCCCAATAACGGCACGCTGCCGACGATCGAGTCCATCGCCACGTTGCCAATCATCTTTGCGAGTTTATCCTGCGGAAGACCGAGCCGGCGGGCCTCATTAACAATGTAGAGCCCGACGAGCGCGCCAGCTCCATCACCAAGGACTGGAACAAGCCCAAGTACGGAATCGGCCCCGAAGCGGAGGCGCGTGCCGGGAATGCCAACTGCCGTATCCATCAGGCGTGATATGCGGGATAGGCGGCGCATTTTCAAAAGACGCTGTTCTACGTCAAATGTGCTGCCCGAGGTATTTGTACCAAAACCGCCTGCATTCCAAGTTCGTGCTGCCACAGTAATCTCCGACACCGGGAAACGTTGTGAGAAAGAGATGGTGGAGTGGCGCTGAATTTCAAGCCGAAGCCATGGGTCTTTAAATGATTTCGAAATGCCGAACAGCGACGGTCACTCTCAGAGTTCAAGGATATTCGCTCTCAGGAGGGTAAGGCTGCCAATACAATCGCCGGGATCGAGAAAACTCCAAGGCAGTTCATTGTTGAACGGGCCGCTCGCTCGGGTCTCGCGCGTGACGCGAACGCCAGAAGGAATTGGCGCTCATTGCAATGATGTCGAGAAGCATTGCACCAGCGACCGTCAGTAACTGTCACAGACCATCGCCTATCACCTTCGGTGAAAATCTCATAACGCCTGGCGCTCGCTGGAAACGTTTGTATTGAATGGGTGATGAGCACGGTGGAGCCAAGGGCCGCCGAGATATTCCCACAAATCTAGACCCAGGATTTCTAACTTGTAGGGCGAGAAGCTTTCGGTCAGAGCACGGTAGAGCGCATCCGCTTTGGCCTTGGACGCCTTGTTCTGAACCGTGACGTGCGGCTGCCACTTTTGCATATCCTGTGAGCCCAGCCACGACATGAATTTAACCTTCAGTCGCTCGCGAACCTCTTGCAGGGAAGGGCTGGTAATCGAAAAGGCGACGCCGGCTCCGAGGTGGCGCAGCCCCGTGACGTCGGCCGTGATGGTATCTAATTTGCCTGCCACATCGGCGAGATCACCAAGGATCCGCCCTTCGTATTCGCCTGGCAGCCGATAAAACATTGTCAGATGGGCACGAAGCATGTTCCTATCAGGCGGGAAATGCGCCTTACGCAGCCGATCGAACAGTTCCAGGTCGTCGTCTGCAATCTGTGCGGTAAGAATGAGGGGCTTGCTGGTTTTCAACCGGAATTCCTATTCGTGATCGTTGCTAAGAAGGTGCCCTATTTTCCCAGCCCTGCAAACCAGTCGGCGTAGGGTGTGTTTTTCACGAGATAGCGGTTGAAGTCCGGAGCGCCATCTTCCCACCAGACAGGGCCCCGTTCACCGAGCGCCATTTTGGCTTCGTCGACCCTCCGGCGCGCCTCCGACACCGCCATCGGGTCTTTCTTTGCTTGAAGAATAGCGCGCCGCGCAGACATCAGTGCCTTCACCAATTTTTGTCTCATGTGCTCGTCAAGCGCCGGATTGCTTTTGCGCCAAAGACGTCCGCGAACGACGAAGTATCGGCCGTCGGGTGTATCGGGATAGGAAGGGGACTTCGGATGGCCGCTCATAACAGGGTCTTTTGCTCGGGCTCCTTGCCCGCTGAAGTCTCAAGCTCGCCCCGTCTTTCCAGTTCGGTGCGGGCACTGAACCGGACATCGACGTCCCGATCTCTCAGATATTCATGGAGTGTTTCCGTGTCGAGACGGTCCCAACTCTTGCCGCGATCCGAGCCCGATGGCACGCGGGGTAGAAGCCCCGGCTCGGCGCTCCACGCCAGAAGCTTTTCGAGCGATGAAACGTTCAACAGGTCTCGCAGATGATGAGCGGTTACATAGGCGTCCGGCATTGCCCTATGCGCCGGTAGCCCGATCTCATGGACCAGACCCGCGGGTCGGCGTTGATAACGTAGCATCTGGTTGGAAAACCGTGGCAGTTCGGGCCAGACCCGCAGCGCACATTTCCAGGTACAGATCCATGGCAAGCCGCCGGTGAGCCGCGGCGTGCAGTATCGCTGTTCGAAGGCTGCCCGATGCGCGGCAAGTGCATGGATTTCACCGACCGGACGCAGGACCGTGGATGCAATTTCTTTCCAGTAGGGCGCTGCTTCGACCTGCTCGTCGAGAATATGATGAATGGCCATCGTGTCAGGCGAGATTGGTCGGCCGGGATTGACCAACAGGGATCCGCGATCCTCAGTCACGACCCATTGGCCACGATCTTCCTGCACGACATCCTGCCAGCCGATTTCGCAAACATCATTTGCGCCGTTTCCAGCGGTCTCAAGGTCAATGACACGAATGCGGGCTTTCGACACTGGCTTCGTTTGCCTCCGTTGCTTGCCATCTATAAATCGCGCCAGAGGTGATGTCGTTCCCTGTTACGGGGAACGTTGGTTGTCCATGTCGATAAGGCCACACATATAAGCCGCAGCGATCTCTTGTCCCCATAAACGCTTCAAGCGGCATTGCGGCTGTTTAAAGCAGAAGCTCATCAAGCACCAAATCGCGCGACCTCGGCACGAATATCTTCATTGCTCAGGCCGGCCCCAAGCAAAACCGACAACAGGACACGTGCCTTCTGCGAACTCAGGTCGCCTGCGAACGCGACGCCACCTTCCGCCAGAGTTTTGCCGCCGCCGTTGCCATATATCGGCTTCACGCGTCCGCGCTGACATCGGCTGGTCATAACTACTGGGATGCCGCCCTTGACGAGATCGATGGCCGCCGCCGTCACGGCGGGCGGCGCGTTGCCCCGTCCGAAGCCCTCGATCACCACAGCTTTGACGCCTTCGGATGCGGCAAAGCGCATAAATCGCTCGCTCGAGCCCATGCCCAGTTTGACGATCTCTATATCGCTCTCGATGCGTCCCGCCGGAATCGTGCCACGGATCATAGGACGCCGATGGACAATGATCGTGTCACCATCGACCTCGCCCAGCTTTCCATGCTCGGCGGAAATGAAAGTGTCGACGCGGGAAGTATGCGATTTGGTTACGTCGCGCGCTGCGTGAACCTCTTGCTCGAAGCAGAGCAGAACGCCGAGACCACGGGCTTTGGAAGATGCTGCAATCCGGACTGCATCGGAGATGTTGCGTGGTCCGTCCGCACCCGGTTCGTCGGCCGCCCGTTGCGCGCCGGTGAAAACGACCGGCTTGTCACTGTCGATCAGAAGGTCAGCCATATAGGCACTCTCCTCCATCGTATCGGTGCCATGGGTCACAACGACGCCATCGATCTTCGGGTTGGCAAGGTGGTTTCGTATCACGCCGGCAAGTGTAAACGCATCCTCGAGTGTCAGCGCGAAACTTCCGACTGTCATGAACTCGTCAACGACCACATTCACACCCTCTAGGCGGCTGTTGAGCGTCGCGTGAAGGGCGCTGGCGCCGAGCTGGGCGGTAACGTGGCCCGTGCTGGCATTCATCTGCGATGCTATGGTTCCACCGGTCGTCACCAGGCAAACGGTCTTGGTCATGATCTTTCCCCTTATCGTTGAACATCACGTAACTTGGTCTGACCTAGATTGTCAAATGCGCGTTAAATGAGCGCAAAATGCCTATTTTTTATCGTTGACGGCCTGACCAAAAAACGATCATGATGGCAATGCTGGATTTTGGTCAGGCCAAGATGGAGTGTCGAACATTTGATTGAAAAAACGATCACGAAGCGCGGCGGTGAGGGCGCGGCTGGCGGGCGCGCCGTTGCGGCGACCGTCAAGACCCTGGTCGCGATGATCGGAGAAGGGCACTGGTCTTCAGGAACCGCGCTGCCACCGCAACGGGAGCTGGCTAAACTGTTGCAGATCAGCAGAGCAACCCTGCGCGAGGCGATCTCCGTTCTGTTGACGACCGGTGAGATCAAGGCGCTGGACAATGGTCGCGGGTTCACGATCGCTGACCCTTCGGATGAACCGAAAGGGCCTGTCTGGCCACATGCCGCGCGTTATTCGCTGCGCGAAGTCTACCAGTTGCGCCACGTCGTGGAGAGTTATGCCGCGCAACTCGCTGCGATGTCCCGAACTGACGCCAATCTCGTGGAATTGCGCCAGGCGCTCGAGGCGTTTCGTGCTGCAGCCGTGTCAGGCGATCTGATGGCCTATACCGAGGCCGACTTCGAGTTTCACCGCCAGATCCTTGCGATTTCGGGAAACCGGCTTCTCGTCGATATGCACCGCACATTCGCAGGAGTGATGCTGGAAAGCCAGCGGATGCCAGCACTTCGCCCGGGCGATCTCTGGCCCGCGGTCAAGGAGCATGAACTGATCCTCGAAGCCATCGAGCGCGGGGATCCGGATGGCGCCAACTATTACATGCGCAAGCATATCAGCACGGGGGGCAGTCGTTCCGGCCTTGCCCCAACAGAACTGCCCTGACATCTATCAGGCCAATCCGGCCCCGGGAAAGGAAGAGATTATGGCGAAGGAAATACTGGTATCCTACGGTATCGACGTCGATGCCGTCGCTGGCTGGCTTGGATCCTACGGCGGTGAAGACAGCCCTTGTGATATTTCGCGCGGGGTCTTTGCCGGTAAGGTCGGCTCTGTGCGTCTGCTGCGTATGTTCGAGAAATGGGGGATCAAGACGACCTGGTTCATCCCTGGACACTCGATCGAGACATTCTGGGATGAGATGAAGCAAGTCGCCGATGCGGGGCATGAAATCGGTATGCATGGTTACAGCCACGAAAACCCGATCGCCATGACCCCCGAGCAGGAAGAGGCCATTTTCGACAAATGTGTCGATCTTATCACGCAGCTTTCCGGAAAGCCGCCTCGCGGTTATGTAGCGCCCTGGTGGGAGTTTGGCTCCAAGACCAACGAACTGCTGAAGAAGAAGGGCGTTCTTTACGATCACTCCCTGATGCACAATGACCATCATCCCTATTATGTAACGGTTGGTGACGAATGGACGAAGATCGATTATTCGAAACATCCGTCGCACTGGATGAAACCTTACACGCAGGGGCCCGAGAGCGATCTGATCGAAATCCCGGCCTCGTGGTATCTCGACGACCTGCCGCCCATGATGTTCATCAAGGCCGCGCCGAACAGCCACGGTTTTGTCAACCCGCGCGATATCGAGCAGATGTGGATCGACCAGTTCGAGTGGGTCTATGAGAACTATGATTATGCCGTCTATCCGCTGACGATCCATCCTGACGTCTCCGGCAAGCCGCATGTTCTCAAGATGCACGAGCGCATCTTCGAGCACATTCGCCAGTTCGACGGCGTCAAGTTCGTGACGATGGAAGAGATCGCTGCCGATTTTGCCAAGCGTTATCCGCGCAGCGGCACAGCCCGGCCCCGATCCTGAGGAACAGCGCGGATGTGCGGCCTGTGTGGTGCGCTCGGCGCGGCAGATCATTGGAGCAGCGGTGGCAATGGCATTGCAACGGTGACGCCGGCCGCCGAGCGCTTTCGGCAGGCCAGCGCCGTCAATGCCGTCCTCGGTCATTATGGCCTTCGATTGAAGGTCTGGAACGACCGTTACGTTCTCCACGGGCGCACTGGAAAGAGTGCGGTCGTGGACCATCTGGGGCAGCTGTGGCCATTGGCTGAGGCCTTCGCGGGCGTTGAGATAGATCCCCTCGATCCGGCTCTCGTCTCCAGAATGACGGGCGCATGATGTCAGCAGGCGCTAGACCACCGATCGTCGTCAATGTCCTTACCGGTTTTCTTGGTTCGGGCAAAACGACATTGCTCAATACGCTGCTGTCGCGGCCCGACTTTTCCGATGTTGCCGTCATCATCAACGAGTTTGGCAGCATTGGTCTCGATCATCTGCTTGTCGAGACGATAGAGGAAGGCATGGTGCTTTTGCAGAGCGGCTGTATCTGCTGCACCATCCGTGGTGACCTCAAGGAAGCGATCCTGTCGCTTTTCGAGAAACAGAAATCCGGTCGCATCGCGCCGTTCAATCGGCTGATTATCGAAACGACGGGTCTTGCCGATCCGGCGCCCATCATCGCTACGCTGACGGCCGATCTGATGCTGAAGTATCATTTTTCGATGGGCAACATCGTCACAGTCGTCGAGGTGCCGAACGGCCAACATAACATTGAAACCTATACGGAAAGCGCACGACAGGTCGCCGTTGCCGATCGTCTCGTTATCACGAAAACCGACATCGCAGAGGCGGCGACAACCTGCGCCCTGATTGCCAATCTATCGAGTATGAATCCGACGGCCAGCATCGAAATCTCCGACCCGGCAAATCCAGCGGCAAGTGTGCTGCTCACCGAGGATATCCACGATCTTGCCTCCCGGCCCGCCGACGTTCGGCGCTGGATTACGGCGGAGCGTTATCATGATCATGCGCATTCACCGGATGAGGACGTCAATGTGCACGGGGCGATAAGGGCGATATCTTTTACCACCACGAATGCGATATCATGGCCACGCTTTTCGACATGGCTCTCGCTGCTCGTCCACCGGCACGGGGAAAAATTGCTGCGGATAAAGGGCATCATGGCCGTCGAAGGAATTGAAACGCCCGTCGTCATCCATGGTGTCCAGCATCTCATTCACCAGCCTGTGCACCTCGCCGGGTGGCCGGCAGACGATCGCGGATGCACTATTGTGATCATTGCCGATGGCGATATTGGCGACATTCCTCGATCTTTTTCCGCCTTTGTCGATGCACAGCATGATCTGGCACCGGTGCTCGAACGGTTGTGATTGAAAATTCCCTATGTGCCGACAGCATGCTGTCTTGGCTCTACGCCTCCAATCTAGCTGAGATAGCTGCAGGTGCCCGCAACGAAAGCCGACTTGGACGGCTGACATCACTCCGGCTCGGTCTCCGACCAAATCAAATGTTGGGAACGTCTTGTTCTTCATACGCTTCAGCCGCACTTGCAGGCTTTTGAGCTGAACAGCGGATATCCGCAATCCCCTCTAATTGATCTCAGGAGTTGATCGGGGCCCCGACCCATTGATGATCGATATGCTCTACCCATAGAAACTATCCGGGAACTTGCACTGCCGATCATTCGTTCATGCGTTGGCTTTCTTAATAATCCCGCGATCTCGTTCCTGTGATGCGAGACCTTTGGTTTCTCCAATCGATGAAGTGGAACTGGCCATGCCAGACACAAGCTTATTTGAACTTTCACGCCGGAATTTGCTTATCTCCTCGGCCGCCACCGTCGCTGCCACCACTGTAACCAGGGTCGCGGCAGCCCAGTCAGAAGGAGAAACCATGAAACACACGTCAAACGTATCGTTGAAGGTGAATGGACAAATCCGCGACCTCGACGTTGATAATCGGACATCCCTTCTCGACGCTCTGCGCGAGCACCTTCACCTGACCGGAACCAAGAAGGGGTGTGATCACGGACAGTGTGGGGCGTGTACCGTGATGGTCGGTGGACGGCGCATCAACTCGTGTCTCTCGCTTGCCGTGATGCATGACGGCGACGAAGTAACAACGATCGAGGGACTGGGACACCCCGGCAATCTACACCCGATGCAGGCTGCTTTCGTCAAGCATGACGGCTTCCAGTGTGGTTACTGCACGCCAGGGCAAATCTGTTCCTCCATAGCGATGCTTGAGGAGATCGAGGCGAACATCCCAAGCCACGTCACGAGCGACCTCACCGCGCAGACATCACTCAGTGAGGCGGAAATTCGCGAGCGAATGAGCGGCAATATCTGTCGCTGCGGCGCCTATTCCAACATTGTCGAGGCCATCGTCGAAGTCGCGAGGACAAAACCATGAAAGCCTTCACCTACGAAAAGGCCTCGTCGATCGAGGCCGCGACCAAGGCGGCCGCATCCAACTCCGAGGCAAAGTTCATTGCCGGCGGCACTAATCTTCTTGATCTGATGAAACTCGAGATCGAGACGCCGACCCATCTGATCGACGTCAATGGTCTTGGGCTTGACACAATAGAAAAGACGTCTGAGGGAGGCCTGCGTATCGGAGCGATGGTTCGTAATACCGACCTTGCCGCCGACGCGATCGTCCGTCGCGATTACGCGCTCCTGTCGCGTGCCCTGCTCGCAGGCGCTTCGGGCCAGCTTCGTAACAAGGCGACGACCGCAGGTAACCTCTTGCAGCGCACACGATGTCCATATTTTTATGACACCGCACAACCCTGCAACAAGCGTTCGCCGGGAAGTGGCTGTTCCGCCATCGGCGGCTTCAGTCGCCAACACGCCGTGGTGGGTGTGAGTGATAGCTGTATCGCCACGCATCCCAGTGACATGGCCGTTGCCATGCGCGCGCTCGATGCGGTTATCGAGACGGTAAAGGTCGATGGTAGCCGCCGAACGATCCAGATCGCCGACTTCCATCGCTTGCCGGGCGATACACCTGAGATCGAAACGGTTTTGGAAAAGGGTGAGTTTATCACCTCAGTGGTGCTACCGCCGCCAACTGGAGGAAAACAATTCTACCGCAAGGTCCGTGACCGCGCTTCCTACGCGTTTGCTCTCGTCTCTGTGGGGGCAGTCATTCAGCCGGACGGTACGGGCCGGGTGGCAATAGGCGGCGTTGCTCATAAGCCGTGGCGCGTGGAATCTGCGGATGAGGAACTCTCAAAGGGCGCAAAGGTCGCGGCAAAAGCTCTGCTCAACGGCGCTCGTCCGACCGAACAGAACAAGTTCAAGATCGATCTGGTGGAGCGCACGCTCGGCGCCGTGATCGCCGAAGCGAGAGGGTAATCGCCATGAAGTTCGATACACCAGCAACCACCAATCCGATCGACCAGCTGAAAATCGTCGGTCAGCCCGTTCATCGCATCGACGGCGAGCTGAAGACGACTGGGCGGGCGATGTATGCTTATGAGTGGCACGATCCGAACTTTTCTTATGCCTACGGTTATCCCGTCGGATCGACGATCGCCAAGGGACGCATTATTTCGATGAATGTCGATGCTGCCAAACGCGCCCCGGGCGTGCTGGCCGTGGTGACGACACTTGACGTCGGCAAGCGCGAAAAGGGCAAGTTCAATACCGCGAAACTCTTCGGTGGCGATGAGATCCAGCACTATCACCAGGCGATCGCCGTGATCGTCGCCGAGACCTTCGAACAGGCTCGAGCGGCGGCAGCCCTCGTAAAGGTCGAGTATACGGAAGAACAGGGTCGTTACGATCTCGCCGAGGCGATGGATTCGGCGGTCAAGCCGAAGGATGCGGGCGGCGCCCCGCCCGATACTGCCGTCGGAGATTTCGAAGGTGCGTTCAAGTCCGCCGAGGTGACACTGGACGAGACCTACACAACGCCGGACCAGTCACATTCGATGATGGAGCCGCACGCTTCCATCGTCGCCTGGGATGGTGACGAGCTGACGGTCTGGACTTCCAGCCAGATGATCGACTGGTGGCGGTCGGACCTTGCAACAACGCTTGGTGTCGGCAAGGAGAAAATCCATCTCATGTCGCCATTTATCGGCGGCGGCTTTGGCGGCAAGTTGTTCCTGCGTGCCGATGCTGTTCTAGCCGCGTTCGGTGCGAAGGCAGCGAAGCGGCCTGTAAAGGTCGCGCTGCCGAGGCCGTTCCTCGTCAACAACACGACACATCGTCCAGCAACCATCCAGCGCATCCGCATCGGTGCCACCCGCGATGGAAAAATAACGGCAATCGCCCATGAAAGCTGGTCGGGCGATCAGCCGGATGGCCAGCTTGAAACGGCTGCCATGCAGACGCGGCTTCTCTATGCGGGCGAGAACCGGATGACGGCGATGCGGTTGGCAACGCTGCACCTTCCTGAGGGCAATGCCATGCGCGCGCCCG
Source organism: Pseudomonadota bacterium (assembly GCA_023449855.1). GTDB lineage: Bacteria > Pseudomonadota > Alphaproteobacteria > Rhizobiales > Xanthobacteraceae > Tardiphaga. The sequence goes on from JAEXHR010000322.1 coordinate 33,127, forward strand.
GGGAGGCGCCAGGATTGATGGCGCTCGAGATCGCCATTGACGAGATGGCCGAAAAGCTCGGTATCGATCCGGTGCAGTTCCGTATCCTCAACGACACTCAAGTGGATCCGGAAAAGCCCGAACGTCCGTTCTCACATCGCGATCTCATCGGTTGTCTCAAGCTTGGAGCGGAACGTTTTGGCTGGCCAGGGCAAGTTCGCCCCGGTTCTCGTCGCGAAGGCAACTGGATGATCGGTTCCGGTGTTGCGGCTGCATTTCGCAACAACCTTCTGGTGCCATCGGGCGCTCGCGTCCGTCTCGACAAGGAAGGGGTTGTCACCGTCGAAACCGACATGACCGACATCGGCACCGGGAGCTATACCATCATCGCCCAAACCGCAGCGGAAATGATGGGCCTGCCGATCGACAAGGTCGCAGTCCAGCTTGGCGATTCTCGCTTTCCCGTGTCTGCGGGCTCCGGCGGGCAGTTCGGCGCGAACTGCTCGACCTCAGGTGTCTATGCCGCCTGCGTCAAGCTTCGGGACGCTATCGTCCAGAAGCTTGGTTTCAATGAACAAGACGTCATCTTTGAAGACGGTCAAGTCCGCTCCGGTTCGCGCTCGGTTCCGCTTGCCGAAGTGGCGGGTGCCGAAGGGCTCGTTGCCGAAGACACGGTCGAGTGGGAGAAGCTTTCTGACAGTCATCAGCAGTCGACCTTCGGAGCGCATTTCGTGGAGGTAGGCGTCGACGTTGCCACGGGCGAGACGAGGATTCGACGGATGCTTGCGGTATGTGCCGCTGGCCGCATTCTCAATCCGATCACGGCCCGCAGCCAGGTGATTGGTGCGATGACGATGGGCGCAGGTCTGGCGTTGTCAGAGGAGCTTGCCGTCGACACCCGTCGCGGGTTCTTCGTCAACCATGATCTGGCTGGCTACGAGG
>JAEXHR010000336.1 GCA_023449855.1 Pseudomonadota bacterium
CAGCATGGGCGTGCGGAACTCGATCGACCCGCCCCACATGGTGGCGATCCACGAGAAGATCTTAACACCCGTCGGCACCGCGATGATCATCGTGGCGGCGACAAAGTAGGCCTGCGTGTCGGCATCCATGCCAACCGTGTACATGTGGTGGGCCCACACGACGAAGCCGACGACGCCGATCGCGACCATGGCGTACGCCATGCCGAGATAGCCGAAGACGGGCTTCTTCGAGAAGGTCGAGACGATCTGGCTGACGATGCCGAAGCCCGGAAGAATGAGGATGTAGACTTCCGGATGGCCGAAGAACCAGAACAGATGCTGGAACAGCACCGGGTCGCCGCCCTTGGACGGCACGAAGAAGCTGGTGCCGAAATTGCGGTCGGTGAGCAGCATGGTGATGGCGCCGGCGAGAACCGGGAGCGACAGCAGCAGCAGGAACACCGTCACCAGGATCGACCAGACGAACAGCGGCATCTTGTGCAACGTCATGCCGGGCGCGCGCATGTTGAAGATCGTGGTGATGAAGTTGATGGCGCCGAGGATCGACGACGCACCGGCGATATGCAGCGCCAGGATCGCGAAGTCCACGGCCGGGCCGGGATGGCCGGAGGTCGAGAGCGGCGCATACATGGTCCAGCCGGCGCCGACGCCGTTGGCGCCGGGCTCGCCTTCCACGAAGGTGGAGATGATGAGCAGCGCAAACGCCGCCGGCAGCAGCCAGAACGACACGTTGTTCATGCGCGGGAAGGCCATGTCCGGCGCGCCGATCATCAGCGGCACCATCCAGTTGCCGAAGCCGCCGATCATCGCGGGCATGACCATGAAGAAGATCATGATCAGGCCGTGCGAGGTGACGAAGACGTTGTAGGTGTGCGCCTCATGGAAGATCTGCACGCCCGGATACATCAGCTCGATGCGGATCAGGATCGACATCAGGCCGCCGATGACGCCGGCCACGATCGCGAAGATAAGGTACATCGTGCCGATGTCCTTATGGTTCGTCGAATAGACGTAACGACGCCACCCGGTCGGATGCGCATGCGCATGATCGTCGTGAGCGTGATCAGTATGAGCCGGTGTTGCCGCGGTCGTTGCCATTTTCAAATCCTGCTTCGTCGTCTTGGCAGTCTTTTCGGACCTCGCGGTCCCCTCGCCCAATTCCTCAAATCAGATCGGCACGGAGCCTTGCGGCTCCCCCTGCCTCACTGCGCCTGCGTGGTGGCCGCCGAAGCAAACGTGCTCGACGGATTGCTGGCGAACTTCTTCTTGGCCTGCTCGACCCAGGTCGCAAATTCCTGCTCGGTCACGACACGGATCGCGATCGGCATGAAGGCGTGATCCTTGCCGCACAATTCCGAGCACTGGCCGTAGAACATGCCGGTCTTGGTGGCCTTGAACCAGGTCTCGTTCAGACGGCCCGGGATCGCATCGATCTTGATGCCGAAGGATGGCACCGCGAAGGAATGGATCACATCCGCCGCCGTGGTCTGCACGCGGACCACCTTGTTCACCGGCACCACCACTTCGTTGTCCACCGCAAGGAGGCGCGGCTGCTTGTCGGCAGCCATCAGCGAGTCAAATTCGAACGGGCCGTTATCCGGATAGGAGTAGGTCCAGAACCACTGCTTCCCGGTGGCCTTGATGGTCAGGTCGGCTTTCGGAATATCGAGCTGCAGAAACAGCAGCCGGAACGAGGGCACCGCGACCGCAACCAGGATCAGCACCGGAATGATCGTCCACGCCACTTCGATCAGCGTGTTGTGGGTCGTCTTCGACGGAACCGGATTGGCCTTGGAATTGAACTTGACCACCACGATGATCAGCAACACCAGCACGAACACCGTGATGGCAGTGATCAGCCAGAGCAGAAAATTGTGAAACCAGGTGATGTTCTCCATCACCGGCGTGGCCGCATCCTGAAGCTTGTACTCCCAGGGTGCGGGCTGACCCATCACCTGAGCAAAGGCAGCGCCGCTCACAGCGAGACCGGCCCCAATAACCGCTAACCCCAGCAACCGGTGGCCAAACAGGCCCCTCAGCATCCTCATGCCGCGCGCGCTCCCATGTAAAATCTTACGCATCCCGGTATTGCCCGAGTATGCGGTCCGAGCCCCCTCCCGAACAAACGGACAAATTGACCAAGGCACTTGCAACCAAGGCAATCGACCGGAGGGCACGTTAGCCCGCTCGTTAGAATGCGTCGAAATCCAGCCTCTCAAACCATAATTCTTGACCTGTCGCAATGCAGGAGTGCGGTAACCGGGAATGCATTCGACCGAATTGCACGAAGGTCGTATTTCCCGCATCACATCAATGACAAATGTCAGTCGCCAGCGAGGGCGCTTGACACCTGCGGTGCCCGCTTTAGGCACGAAATATGCGATGATTGGACAACTGATTCGCCACAATCGGCGCGCATGCAGCTGTTGTGGCCGCCTTCAAGGCGCCGTCATTGCAGGTTCATTCCGCGCTCTGGAATTCTTCAGCGTTCACAGTGCTGCCAAACCGATTGCAGAGACCACTGACCATGATCGCGACCGCCAACCACGCCCAAACCACCACCGCCCAAGGATCGATCCGGATGAGGCTTTTGACATCGCAGCAGCAGCCGACCTTCAGCTGGCGCCGCCTCACGCTCGGTTTTCTGACATTTGCGGCCGTGCTCGCTGCGCCTGCTGTCGCCAGCGCCCAGGGTGCGGTGAAATCGACGCATGGCGACTGGCAGATTCGCTGCGATACCCCGCCCGGCGCGCAGGCCGAACAATGCGCACTGATCCAGAGCGTGGTGGCTGAAGACCGCTCCAATGCCGGCCTCACGGTGATCGTGCTGAAGACCGCCGACCAGAAGAGCAAGCTGATGCGCGTCGTGGCACCGCTCGGCGTACTGCTGCCCTCCGGCCTCGGCCTCAAGCTCGACAATCAGGATGTCGGCCGCGCCGGTTTCGTGCGCTGCCTGCCGAATGGTTGTGTCGCGGAAGTTGTGATGGACGACAAACTGCTCGGCCAGTTGCGCACGGCGAAGACCGCGACCTTCATCATCTTCGAGACGCCGGAAGAAGGCATCGGCTTCCCGCTGAGCCTGAACGGGCTGGGTGAAGGCTACGACAAGCTGCCGTAAGTTGGGGCGGCAGCCCGTTAATAGATTTCGAGGCAAGCAGCCTCATCGCCCGCGAAGGCAGCGATGATGTCCGCATGATTGCGCAGGAGCGCAGTCAGCGATGCCAGCGACTGATTGCCAGTCCTGATCCAGATGACTTTGGGCGGCCAGCCCAGCAGAATTGCTATGTCCGCGAAATCGGAGTCTTGCGAGACGATCGCGTAGCCATTGCGTTCGGCAAACTCCCAGATCGTACGATCATCAACACTGTCCATACCGACATGGCGGACATGGATCGAACCCGGGAAAGTATCTGCGACGGCCTCACACAGCCTGAAACTCAAGTTCTGATCGAACAGAAGCTTCATTTGAATGCTGTGGTCGTGCGCCTTTCACGATCCGCCGCGTAAGCCAACGTGGCGAGGATGTCGTCTTCCGTCAATTCGGGGAAGTCGTCGAGAATTTCTTGGTGCGACCTTCCCGCAGCAAGCCATCCGAGCACATCGGCTACGGCAATCCGCATGTGACGAATGCAAGGCCGACCACTTCGTTTGCCGGGCTCGAGCGTTATGATCTGCCGGTAATCCATACCGCCAGACTAGTACACTTTTCGTGTACGCGCACCCTTTTATTCCCCAGCTACCAGCCCCGCCGCACGCTGGTGATTGCGGCTCGGCTTCGACAGCGCCCGTAAACGGCGCCGCGAAAAATACAGGATGAAGCCCGTGACCATGAACAGCGGCATCAATGCTGCCGCGATCATGAACAGGATGCGGCCAACCAGCCCGAAAGCCGCGCCGGTGTGGATCTGCAGGACACGCTGCAGGATGCTGTCGCCGACGGATTTGTCGGCATAGCGCTCGACCGCGATGACGCGCCCGGTGGCGCCATCGATGCGGAAATCGTCGCGTGCGACATCGTGCGGTGCATCCTTCGCCAGCGACCGCAGACGCACAGGGCCCGGGCCGTTCGGCACCTGCAGATAGACATTGGCGTATTGGCTGCCCTGATCGGCGAGGAAGGTGGCCCACGCGCGATCCAGCGACGGCGCGACAGCAGCCTCGGCCGCATTGCCGGACCTCGCGCCACCCTTGGCACCTGCGGGCGCCTTCGCGGCCACGGGCGGCTTGCTCGACAGCAGCCAGGTGGCGCTGGCTTTATACCAGTCGAACGACCACCACAGGCCGGTGAGAATGGTAACGACATAGATCGGCAGCACCCATGTGCCGGCAACGCTATGCAGCGACCAGTGAAAAGCGCGGCCGGGCATCGCCAGATTGGGCTTCAGCCACGCCTTGATGCTGCGGATGCGACGCGGCCAGCGCAGCACCATGCCGGAGATCAGCAGTACCAGCAGGCCGATGGCACACACGCCGGTGATCAGGCGGCCGTATCCGTTGCCATTGCCGGGCAGCAGCAGGAAGCGATGCAGGTTGCGCAGCGTGGCGAAGAAGCCCTCGCCACTGACCGACGACAGGACGCGGCCATCATAGGGATCGACGAAAACCGACGAGCGCTCGCCGGCTTCGTTGCGCGCAAAGCGCGCCCGCACGGTGGCGCCCGGCTCGCTGGACAGCATCATCAGCTGAACCTTGCCGGCGCCCGGCTGGCCCTGCAGCCGCGCCACGATCTCATCCGGCGTCAGCACCGGCGCCGATCGCAGCTCGACCCTGGCAACATCGCGATTGAGCGCGGCGACGATCTCGTCCTCGAACGACAGCATCGCGCCGGTCAGGCCCATCAGGGCGACAACCAATGCGATGGCGAGGCCGATAATGGAATGAACCTGCAGGAAGGCGGATTTGATCGGAGAGGCCATGGGCAGCAGAAATACGGGCTGGAGAACGAGATGCGTCGGGTCTCAGCGCCCGCTGCGGCAATGATCACGCTTACCGCACCGCCATAGAGCGAACCACAGCGGTAATTTGTAATCGCTCCAAACTGGAACCCGGCCGGCGGCGCCATGCCTCTCCCATTTTGTAGCCGGGTACCTATCTTCCTCTGCGAACAGCTGTATCGTTCGAGGTTACGCCGATGTAAGGCGACCCGATCATGGGTTGCCGCTACAAGGTACAACCGCCTCGGGTGCAGCAATGCCCGCCGTTCTGGAGCCTGCATGACCAACCTCGCCACCACCTCCCTGCTCGACCGCACCAATCTCGACCGCGATGAGGTCCGCCGCGAATTGCTTCGCGGACTGCAGGGAGCCGACGATGGCGAGCTGTTTCTCGAATACAGCCAGAGCGAGGCGCTCGGCTTCGACAACGGGCGGCTGAAGCAGGCGACCTACGACACCGCACAGGGTTTTGGCCTGCGCGCCGTGAAGGACGACGCGGTCGGCTATGCGCATTCCTCGGACGTTTCGATCCCTGCGCTGATCCGCGCGGCGGATGCCGTGAGCGCGGTGCGCGGCGGCTATAACGGCACGTTTGCCGCGGCGCCGTCCCACACCAACGTCAAGCTCTATCACGACGACAATCCGCTGGATGCGCCCGGATTCGAGGCCAAGGTCAAGCTGCTCGCCGAGATCGACGCCTATGTGCGCGACAAGGACCCGCGCGTGCGCCAGGTCTCGGTGTCGCTCGGCGCCTCGTGGCAGGTGGTGGAGATCATCCGCCCGGACGGCGAGAGCTATCGCGACATCCGCCCGCTGGTGCGCGTCAACATTTCCGTGGTCGCCGGCCAGGGCGACCGCCAGGAGAGCGGCAGCAAGGGTTATGGCGGTCGCGAGGGCTATGCGCGCTTCATCGAGAGCGCCAACTGGCGCGCCGCCGCCGACGGCGCGCTGCGCGAGGCGCTGGTGAATCTCGAATCGATCCCCGCTCCGGCCGGCGAAATGGATGTGGTGCTCGGCCCCGGCTGGCCCGGCGTGATGCTGCATGAGGCCGTCGGCCACGGGCTCGAGGGTGACTTCAACCGCAAGAAAACCTCGGCCTTTGCCGGCCTGCTCGGCCAGCAGGTTGCCGCCAAGGGCGTCACCGTGGTCGATGACGGCACCATCTCGTCGCGCCGCGGCTCGCTGTCCATCGATGACGAGGGCACTCCGACCAACCGCACGGTGCTGATCGAGGACGGCATCCTCGTCGGCTACATGCAGGACCGCCAGAACGCACGCCTGATGGGCATGAAGCCCACCGGCAACGGCCGCCGGCAGGGCTATGCCCATGTGCCGATGCCGCGAATGACCAACACCAACATGCTGGCCGGCCTGCGCGATCCTGCAGAGATCTTGGCTTCCGTGAAGAACGGCATCTATGCCGTGAACTTCGGCGGCGGCCAGGTCGACATCACATCCGGCAAGTATGTTTTCCAGTGTACCGAGGCCTACAAGATCGAGAACGGCAAGATCGGCGCGCCGCTGAAGGGCGCCATGATGATCGGCAACGGTCCCACCGACCTGCACCGTATCAGCATGATCGGCAACGATCTCGCCCTCGATGACGGCATCGGCACTTGCGGCAAGCATGGCCAGGGCGTGCCGGTCGGCGTCGGCCAGCCAACGCTGCGCATGGACAAGGTGACGATCGGAGGAACGGGCTCGTGAGCACCGAAACGGAGACGCAGGCTGCGACACTGCCTTCGGCGGCCAAACGCTGGGGCAGCCAGATCGCGCAGGTCGCCGCCATCGTCGGCATCGTGTTTCTCGGCAAGGGCGCGCTCGCCGAGCCGTTCTATGTTCCATCGGCCTCGATGGAGCCGACGCTGCTGATCGGCGATGCGCTGCTGGCGACGAAGTTTCCCTACGGCTACTCCACCGCCTCGCTGCCGATCCATGTCGCCTTCCCGGAGACCGGCCGTGTGTTCGCCACCACGCCGAAGCGCGGCGATGTGGTGGTGTTTCGCTGGCCGGGCGACCGCTCGCAGGTCTGGGTCAAGCGCGTGATCGGCCTGCCCGGCGACCACGTCGAACTGCGCGGCGGCCAGGTCTGGATCAACGGCAAGGCGGCCGCGGTGAAGGCCGACGGCATCGGCGCTGCGGAAGACGACAGCGGCGGCTCAGAGCCGGCACAGCGCTATGTGGAGACGCTGCCCGGCGGCGTCGCGCATCCGATCTTCAAGCTGCGCGACAATGGCCGCCTCGACAACACGCCGGATGTGGTGGTGCCGCCCGGCCATCTGTTCGTGATGGGCGACAACCGCGACAATTCCGCCGACAGCCGCGTGCCTGTGAAGCAAGGCGGCGTCGGCCTGCTGCCGATGGACAATCTCGTCGGCCGCGTCGATGCCATCGTCGGCTCATGGGATCTCGGCGTGCGCAGCCAGCCTGTAGCCAACTGGTGGTCAGGCCTCCGCTTCGCGCGGTTCTTCACCGGGGTGCATTGAGCACGTTTCCAACACCGCTGATGCCGGCTGCAGACTTCGTAGCAGCCGCCCTGCAGAATTCCGTGCACGACGTTCTTCTCGAACGGATCAATGAACTACAGCTTCCCGATGCCTGGATCGTCGCCGGCTGCCTCTCTCAAACGATGTGGAACGTCTTGAGTGGCAGGGAGATCGGCTACGGCATCGACGACTACGACATCTTCTATTTCGACCCTGACCTGTCGTGGGCAGCTGAAAACGAGGTCATACAGAGCTTTCAAACATGCGCCCGTCGGGTCGGTGTCCGCGTTGAAGTGCGCAATCAGGCTCGCGTACATCTTTGGTACCCGGCGAAACACGGCAAGCCTTATCCTGCCCTTTCCAGCGCAACCAATGGCATCGACCGATTTCTCACCCGCTGCACGCAAATCGGATTGAGCAGCAACGGCCGGGATATCTATGCGCCCGCAGGGGTCGATGATGTCCGTAGCTTTATTGCGCGCCCTAATCTCACGCCGAATTTCTCGGCGGACGCCTATCGACGCAAGTCCGAGCGGTGGCAAGCGCTCTGGCCCGAACTCCAGATCGTGCCCGCAGATGACTGCGGCACATCAAACAGACAAGACTCCGATGACCTTCGATGAAGTACGCCTGCTGGCGCTTGCATGGCCGGAGGTCGAGGACGGCACATCTTATGGCACCTCTGCGCTCAAGGTGAGGAAGAAGCTGCTCGCGCGCCTGAAAGAGGATGGCGACACGCTTGTGATGCCGGGCGTGCCGCATGAGGAACGCGAGATGCTGGTCGAAAACCAGCCGAAAATCTTTGGCTTCACCGATCACTATCGCGACTATCCGATCGTGCTGATCAGGCTTTCCAAAGCCAAGCGCGCGCATGTCGAGCCATTGCTCCGGCGGCAGTGGCTGGCGCTGGCCTCGAAGACGGCGCGGAAGACCTTTGAGGCAGGCAACGCGTAGGATGGGTTGAGGGGAAGAGCATCAGCGCTGGAGCGATACCCATCACCACTTGCGGCCGGCGTTGATGGGTATCGCTTCGCTCAACCCATCCTACGC
>JAEXHR010000396.1 GCA_023449855.1 Pseudomonadota bacterium
GCGGGAAATGTGTCAGGCAATGCGCTTTCCTTCCTGATCGAGAACCTGTTCACCGTCCTCCTTGAAGAACGGCCCCTTGAAGGTGTCGGGCAGGATGTCGAGCACCGCTTCGGACGGGCGGGCGAGCCGGGTGCCGAGCGGTGTCACGACGAAGGGTCGATTGATCAGGATCGGCGTCGCGATCATCGCGTCGAGCAACTGCTCGTCAGTCAGGTCTGGGTTGTCCAGACCGAGTTCGGCATAAGACGTGCCTTTCTCGCGAATGGCTTCCCGAACGTTCAAGCCAGCGTCCGCAATCATCGTCGCAAGCTGCTCGCGCGCCGGCGGCTCCTGGAGATATTCGACAACGGTCGGTTCGATCCCGGCCGCGCGGATCAGCTCCAGCGTGTTGCGGGATGTTCCGCAGGACGGGTTGTGGTAGACAATGGCATCCATGGTCAGTGCCTTTCGGTGACGGTGGTTCGGGAAACGGCGGGGGCAGCCTCGTACCAATCCTTCGAGCGGTTCACGATCCACACGACCGACAACATCACCGGAACCTCGATCAGCACGCCGACGACGGTGGCGAGTGCTGCGCCGGACTGGAAGCCGAACAGGCTGATGGCTGCGGCAACTGCAAGCTCGAAGAAATTGCTGGCGCCGATCAGGGCTGACGGGCCGGCAATGCAATGCCGCTCACCGGTCATCCGGTTGAGTAGATAAGCCAGCCCGGAGTTCAGATAGACTTGGATCAGGATCGGCACGGCCAGCAATGCGATGACGGCCGGTTGGGCGATGATCTGCTCGCCCTGGAAGGCGAAGAGAAGCACGAGCGTGGCGAGCAATGCGCCAAGCGACATCGGCTGAAGCCTGGCGAGCAAGCTATCGAGTGCGCGGGTGGTTCCATCAGCGGTCAGGCGGCTTCGCAGCACCTGGGCGATGATGACAGGCACGACGATATAGAGTGCAACCGACAAGGCAAGCGTCGCCCAAGGCACAGTGATGGCTGACAGGCCGAGCAGCAAGCCGACGATCGGGGCGAACGCCACGACCATAATCGCGTCGTTCAAGGCAACCTGCGAGAGGGTGAACAGCGGCTCGCCACGTGTCAGGTTCGACCAGACGAAGACCATGGCCGTGCAGGGCGCCGCGGCAAGGATGATCAGGCCCGCGATATAAGCGTCGATCTGGTCTGCCGGCAGATAGGGCCTAAATAGCCAGCCAACGAACAGCCATCCCAGGAGAGCCATCGAAAACGGTTTGATCGCCCAGTTAATGATCAGGGTGACACCGATCCCGCGCCAGTACGACCCGACCTGTGCCAGCGATCGGAAATCAATCTTCAGCAGCATCGGAATGATCATCAACCAAATCAGGATCGCAACGGGGATGTTGACCTTGGCGATCTCGGCGCTACCGATGACCTGGAAGACGCCGGGCATCAGGTGGCCGAGAGCAACGCCAACGGCGATGCAAAAGAAGACCCAGACAGTCAGGTATCGTTCAAATGTTGACATCAGGCGGACTTTCCCTGCGGCGAGGTCGAACCTTCCATCGCGCCGATCTGGCGGAGTTTGGTCTCCAGCGCCAGTCGATCGATGGAGACGAGCGGCAGGTTTACAAATGCGAGGATCCGGTTTTTGAGAAAGCGGGCTGCCTGCGCGAAGGCACGTTGCTTGTCGATGTCGAGGCCGGAGACCACGGCTGGATCTTCGACGCCCCAGTGGGCGGTCATCGGATGGCCGATCCACACGGGGCAGGCCTCGCCGGCCGCGCTGTCGCAAACCGTAAAGATGAAATCCATCTCCGGTGCACCAGGTGCGGCAAACACGTCCCAGCTCTTCGATGAAAGACCGGTCGATGGATAGCCAAGCGTCTCTAGTTCCTTCAGTGCAAGGGGGTTGACCTCACCCTTTGGCTGGCTACCAGCGGAGTATGCCCTGAAGCGGCCGTCGCCCTCTTTGTTAAGGATGGATTCTGCGAGAATAGAGCGAGCGGAATTGCCCGTGCAGAGGAACAGCACGTTGTAGGTCTTGTCAGTCATGGTTCTGGTCCGTGGTTAGCTCGGCGGCTTGATCAGCTTCATGATCGTCGCAGAGGATGGGCAGATTGAGGAAAGCTGTCGGGTGGCCAGCACGGCTGACGGCACGCTGTCGCGAGCGACTTCAACAAACCCGATGCGTGAAAAGAATGCGGTCGCAGTCGTCGTCGCGAGATAGACGTCGCTGCCAAGACCGGCACGGCCTAGTGTCGCCACAACGATATCGAGACCGATGCCTCGGCCGCGATGTGAGGGGAGCACAACTATCGACCTCAGAAGAGCGTCACTGGCACAGCGCTCAATTCCGGAAAAACCGTAAATCTCGCCTTCATTGGAACTGGCCCTGAAGAAGGTGCGTCCTTCATCCTCGATATCGTCTGTTGGCAACGCCGCTTCGACGAGGGTAGCGCGGAGATCCAGATCGCTGCCAGCTATCTCGCTCAGTTGGATCCCGCTCAGCACGGCTTCGCCTCCGGAGCGCAACAGGGAGTCAGCTGAGCGATGAGCGGGGCGCAGAGTTCCGTCGAGCCGCCACAGCAGTCCTTAAGCAGAAACAAGGTAAGATCGCGCAGGCCATCAAGGTCAGCCCGGTAGATTATCGAGCGGCTCTGTCGCTCACTCTTCACAAGCCCGGCGCGTAACAATGTAGCCAGGTGCGCTGACATCGTATTTTGCGGCACGTCGATTAGTCGCGCGAGTTCCCCTGCAGGAACGCCATCCGGTTCGTGCCGTACGAGCAGCCGAAACGTCTCAAGTCGGGTGTTCTGTGCCAAGGCCGCGAGGGCCGATATCGCGCTGCTGCTTTCCATATATCCAGAGTAATGGATATAATATGGTTGTCAATACCGCGACCGCGGCTATCGGATCGCTATCGCGGGCCTATTACATTACAGCAGTTTTGAGGTGAAATTTGTGGCTCCAACAAGAGGAGCGCCAAATGGAACCATTAAACAAAACGATCAATTGCCTCGATTGCTATATTGGCTCATTCGAAGAAAGTCTCTCCGCCAAGAACTACAAGCCGGTAACACTGGAAAATTATCGCCACAACCTGAGGCGTCTTGGCAGGTTGATGGAGATCGAGGGCATCGCACCGTCGGATCTGACCGCGGAACTTGCTTTCGAATTGGGACTGCGACTGCCAATGGCGCCGAAAGCCCAGATCAAGCTTCCCAATCTTGCGAGGCGATTCTTCCAGTACCTGATCGAAATCGGCGTGGCGGAGCGACCACCGCTCACTGCGGCAGAGGCCGAACGCCACGAGCTTCTCGGCAACCTCGAGATCTATCTATTGCGACAACGCGGGCTCAGCCCACGATCTTCTTGGCTCATCGCTTCGGAGATGGTGATCTCGATCTCGGCGCACTGGTCTCCCGCGACGTCGTTGCGTTCATGGAGCATGTTATCGCGCGCAAGACACCTTACCGCGACAAGACGCTATCCACGCATCTGCGTTGCTTCTTCCAGTATTTGTTCGCCCAAGGACTCACCACCTCAAACCTCGCACTCTGCGTACCGAGGGTACACAAGCCGTGGGGCTCGAGACTTCCGCGCTATCTGTCGCCCGATGAAGTGGAGGCCGTTCTGGCATCGGTCGCGACCAATCCGCGGCGGGGCGCCCGCGACCATGCAATGTTGCTCTTGATGGCGAGGCTGGGCATGCGAGCACCCGAGGTTATGGCAGTTCAGCTTGATGACATCGACTGGCGAACCGGGCAGATTCTGGTTCGCGGGAAAGGACAACGCCATGATCGGCTGCCAATCCCGCCAGACGTGGGAGAGGCGATCAGCACGTATTTGCGCGAGGAACGGACTTCAACGACAACGCGGACTCTGTTCGTCAGTCACCGAGCGCCCAACCGTCCGTTTAAGGACAGCCAGATCATCAACTCGATCCTGCGGGAAGCTTTTGCGGCGACCGGAGTGAAGCCACCGACGCCCTATGTAGGAACGCACGTCCTGCGTCATAGTCTTGCGACAAACCTGGTTCGCTCCGGGGCATCGTTGGATGAGATCGGCGATCTGTTGCGGCACAGATCACGCGCGACGACCATGATTTATGCAAAGCTCGACACGGACGGTTTGCGCTCCATTGCACAGCCGTGGCCGATTGCGGAGGCTGCACGATGAGCCTTCTCGATGAACAGCAGCGCTACCTCAGCATCAGACGACGGCTGGGCGCCGATTTGAGCACGGAAGAACGCATCTTGCGTCGCTTCACCACCTTTGCCGACAAGGACGGCGCGGAATATGTCGACACCAGATTGATCATGCGCTGGCTGGAGAGCCTTCCCGCCGCCAGTGCCGGAACACGGGGCGCTCGCTTCCGGGTGGCCCGTCAATTTGCCCTCTGGTTGCACGGGATGGATTCGCGACACGAGGTTCCGCCCCAAGGCTTGGTGCCCGCACATGTCCAGCGGGTGCATCCACACATCTACAGCGACGCCGAAATCTTCGCGATTGTCGAGCGTACCAAAACGTTGCCCTCGGTTTACGGCATGCGCGGGTTGACCTGCTCGACGCTCTTCGGCCTGATTGCCGTGACAGGGCTTCGGATTAACGAGGCCCTGCGTCTCGACCAGGCAGATCTTGATATCGAGACCGGCGTTCTTCGTGTTCGCTTCGGCAAACTTGGCAAGGAACGATTGTTGCCGCTGGATCGAACGGTCGTTCAGCAGCTCGAACGCTACGGCCGTGAGCGGGACAGGTTGTTGGGTCGCAGGTCAGAAGCGATGTTCGTCACGTGCGAGGGCCATCGCCTCGGCGACTGTGGCGCACGCTATAACTTCGCGCTGGTCTGCCAGCAGATCGGTTTGAGGCAGAGACAAAGCCAAAAGCGTCATGGACGCGGGCCGCGCATCCATGACCTTCGCCATACCTTTGCGGTTCGCACGATGCTGAACTGGTATCGTTCCGGCCAGGACGTCGGGCGCGAAATGATCAAGCTCACCACATGGCTTGGTCACGCAAGCCCCGCCAATACCTATTGGTATCTGGAAGCCGTGCCAGAATTGCTGGAATTGGCTTCCGCCCGGATCATGAGTTCGGCGGAGAAAGAGCAATGAAAGCGACAAACTTCCCCGCGCTCATCCAATACTTCGTAAGCGGCAAGGAGACCCCATCTGGCGCGGCTGAT
>JAEXHR010000008.1 GCA_023449855.1 Pseudomonadota bacterium
GATCGGCGTCGAGACCAACGGCACCGTGGCGCCGCCAGATGGCATCGACTGGATCTGCGTCTCGCCGAAAGCCGGCGCCGATCTCGTCATCCGCGCCGGGCATGAATTGAAGCTGGTCTATCCGCAGGACGCGGCGATGCCGGAGAAATTCGAGGGCCTCGCCTTCGAGCGATTCTCGCTGCAGCCGATGGACGGCGCGGATGCGATCCGCAATACCGCGCAGGCGGTGGACTATTGTTTACGCCACCCGCAATGGCGGCTGAGCGTACAGACGCACAAGACACTTGGGATCAGGTAGTTCGGGTATTCGATAATGTGGGAACTGACGAAATCGTTTCGCTTCGAGGCAGCGCATGCGCTGTCCTATACGACGCTCGGCGAAGCGAGCCAGGAAATCCACGGCCATTCGTTCCGCGCCGAGATCACTATTCGTGGCGAGCCCGATCCGGTCACGGGCATGGTGATGGATCTCGGCCTGCTCGACCGCAGCCTCGACGATCTGCGCAAGACGCTCGACCACAAGTTCCTGAACAAGATCGAGGCGATCGGCATTCCGACGCTGGAGAATCTGTCGCGCTTCATCTGGGAGCGCGTCGCCGACAAGGGACCAGTGGTCCGCGTCGGCGTGTTCCGCGACAGCTGCAACGAGAGCTGCGTGTATTTCGGGCCGAAGAAGTAACGCACGACCGTAGGGCGGATTAGCCGAAGGCGTAATCCGCCGTTCTTCGCCACATGCACTCGGCCGGCGGATTACGCTGCGCTAATCCACCCTACGGCTTCTACTCCTTCGCCGTGATCATGCAGGTCGCGGTCGCATGGGCACAGAGCTTGCCGTCCTTGTCGACTAACGTCGCTTCCGTTGCAGCCATTCTCCGTCCCATATGGATGATCCGCCCTTCGGCGCGGATCGGGCCCGAGGCCGATGTCATGGCGCGGATATAGGTGACCTTGAGGTCCACCGTCGCATAAAGCGTGCCGGCCGGCAGCGCCGTCTGCACCGCCAGCGCGATGGCGCCGTCCAGCATGGTCGCGGCATAACCGCCATGAACGGTGCCGAGCGGATTGTAGTGATCCTCATTCGGGGATGCGACCAGCACCACTTTGCCCTGCTCCGCGGACTCGCCCTTGATGCCCAGCGTGCGCCCGATGCCGCGTGCGAATCCGCCGGCGGCAAAAGCCTGCTGCACAAGCTTGAGCCCGCTTCCCGCGTCGCCCGTCTCAATGGTCATGCTCGCCTCCGCATCCTCGAATGTCCTTTTCAGACCGGAATGGCAGAGCGTGCTTCTCAAGTCAACATTATTGACCTTAAAGACGATAACGATGGCGCTACTCGCGCGCAGCCTCCGCCATGACCGCCGACCAGGCAGCCTGGCTGCCCGCCCCCGCTGTCCTGAAGGCGCGCGCCATCACCTTGCGCTCGTGACCGGACGCGATGCGCTCGACCGTGCGCCCCGCCGGCGTCAGTTCCAGCAGCTTGAAACGATGCCGGGTCGGATCGCGCTTCACCGCCACATAGCCCTCATCGAGCAACTGTTTCATGGGGCGATGCAGCGCCTGTTTCGAGATCTGCAGGATCGCCAGCAGATCCGACATCGTGATGTTGTCGCCGCGCAGCACCGTATAGAGAATGCGATGATGCACCCGCGACAGGCCGACGGTGGCCAGATAATCGTCCGCCGCACGCGTCATGCCGCGCCAGCCGAAATACATCAGCGCCAGCGCGTCATCGAGCGGATCGAGCTTCTTGAGGTCAAGATCGTGAACTTGCGGGCGGGCGGCGCCCGGCTTGGCGGCAGATCGGCTCATGAGGCGCTCGCGACAGGAAGGCTGGATGCCTGTCCGTTGTAGCCCGGACGATGCGCAGCGTCATCCCGGCGGCCGAGCCTGTCGCATCGACGAGGCGATGGGTTTTCGCTACGCTAACCCCATCCGACGGACCTCATCCATGCGCATCCTGCTGATCAATCCCAACACCACCGAGAGCGTGACGGCGCTGGTCGCGCAGCACGTCACGTCCGTCGCCGGCGATGCTGCGACCTTCATTCCCGTCACCGGCCGGTTCGGTGCGCGCTACATTTCCACACGGGCCTCGAGCGCGATTGCCGCGCATGCGGCGCTCGATGCCTATGCGGCGCATGGCGCTGAATGCGACGCCGTCTATCTCGCCTGCTTCGGCGATCCCGGCCTGCTGGCGCTGCGCGAAGTCGCTGATATCCCGGTGGTCGGCATGGCGGAAGCTTCCTGCATCGCAGCCGCCAAGAGCGGCCGCTTCGCCATTGTCACCGGCGGCGCGCTATGGAGGCCGATGCTGACCGAATTCGTCGCCAGCATCGGTCTCGCCGACAGGCTCGCAACCGTGCGCACCATCGCCCCCACCGGCGGCGAGATCGCGCGCGATCCCGATGCCGCCCTCGCCGCGCTCGCAAAGGCCTGCGCGGCCTGTGCGACGGAAGACGGCGCCGAGGTCGTGATTCTCGGCGGCGCTGCGCTGGCCGGTCTTTCGGAACGCATCCAGCCCGATGTGCCGGTGCCCGTACTCTGTTCCGTCGCCACCGGCACCCATGCGGTGATCGCCGCGGCAAAACGACAGCGCGATGACAGGGATTCGCCACCCGCGCTGGACAGTATCGGCCTGTCTGCGGAACTCGCGACACTTCTCCAACGGAAATAAAATCCCGCCATCCCGCCGTGTTCGGACTGTCATGACGCGCGCCTACCTTCCGCGTGCGATTCAACTCATCACAGGAGCCGACCATGGAATTGAAAGCTGGTGACGTCGTCATGCTGAAATCGGGCGGCATGCCGCTCACCGTTGCCGATGTCGACGGCGACGATATCGAATGCGTGTGGCTGGGCGAGGAAGGCGATCTGTTCCGCGAGACGCTGCCCCGCGCCGTGCTCGAAATCGCGCTCGTCATCCCGAACGAGGATGAAGACGACGAGGACGAAGACGAGGACGAGGAAGAAGCGCACGCCAAGGTCGCCTAAGGCGCTTCCCGTAGCCCGGATTTCGCTACGCTCCATCCAGGCTACATCTTCAAATTTCTGCACCGAGCGCGAAGCTTTCGCGCTCGGCTTCATCGGCACGCGAGCCGCCGATGAACACGGCTGCGGTCTTCGATCCCTCGGGAAAATGATAGACGGCAATGCCGCTGCCAGGACCGCCGCCGGTGTGACCGACGACGCGCAAACCATTTGACGCAACACCCGTCATCACGCCCAGGCCATAGGCCGCACGCCGCCACGGACGATTCGCACCGGGATCGCCGACCGGCACGCCGACGCTCATCTCGTCACGCAAAGGCTGCGGCAACAGGTCGGACGTCAGCAGCCGGTGCAGCAGCAATCCCGCATCGCGCAGGGAACCGATTGCGAGCCCATGATAGACCCAGCGTGGATCGTAGGCCGTCACCGAGCCCATCTGCACGGCATCGAGATCGCTGCGCTGCACGGCGATTCGCGGGCTGGCGATGCCGAGCGGTTGTCCAAGACGCTCGCGGAGCGCCTCGTCCAGCGAAAGGCCCGTCACATCCTCGATCTGTCGACGCAGCAATGCATAGCCGACATTGGAATAGCAGAACTCCCCGCGACGCATCTTTGCATGGAGAGGCGCGACCTGAGCTAGCAGATGCTCGACCGGCCAGGCATCTTCATTAGCCGCCACCGCGGCATGATAGGCCGGCAGCGCGCCGTAATCGGCGAGGCCGGCACGATGCAGGAGAAGCTCACGCAGGCTGAACGTTTGACCATCGAGCTGATCATCCAGCGACAACCGGCCGTCACGCACCAATGTCATGGCAAGCGCGGCGATCAGCGTCTTGGTGAAACTCCACCATGGCACGATGACATCGGCATCTTCCGCGATCTCGGATCCGTTCGCATGACAAACGAATTTCATGATCGGCGCGTCCGCTACAATCGATGATCGTGCTTGAACCGCGCGATGGTCTGGTCGGCGATCACGGTGATGACATCGACTTCCATCGGGAAGTCATTCGCCATCCAGGCGTCTTCCGCCAGCGCCAGCACATGGCCGAGCGCGGGGCCCTTGGCGATGCCACGCGCGATGAAATCCGCGGCCTTGAGCGGAAAGACCGGCGGCGTCCAGCGTTCGGGCAGCGCGACGAGCTGCTTCCATTCCGCCGCATCGCCGCCCTCGCCGTCGCGCGCCCATGCCAGCAGCATGCGGTTGCGATAGCGCTGGCTGCCCAGACGATACAGGCGCTGCCGGGCGCGCGCCTCGTCCATGCCCTTCAACCGCCACCAGCGATGACCCATGGAGTCCAGCGCCTTGTTCTCTTCATTGGTGAGACGCAGGCGCTGCGTCAGCCGCTTGGCGTCCTCGGTCACGGCGACGGCGAGCGCGCCGAGTCGTAGCATCGCCTCGGGAACAAGCCCCATTTCCTGCTCGATAGCGATCATGTTCCTGAACGGCCCGAGATAGGTCACGCCGCCGCAGATACGCTGCAGCAGCCCTGCATCGCCCATCGCTTCGACCGCGGCATAGGCGCCGGGCGCGACCAGCAGCTTCAACAGTTCCATGCGGATGCGTTCGGCCGACAGACCCGCGATGCCATCGCGGCCCCGGATCGACGCGAGATAGCCTTCGCAGTCCGGAGCGCCGGCGCCATAAGCGGCATGAATGCGAAAGAAGCGCAGGATGCGCAGGTAATCCTCGGCGATACGCCGGTCGGGATCGCCGATGAAGCGCACGCGTCTGGCGTCCACATCCGGCAGACCGCCGACATGGTCATGCACCACGCCGTCGATGGATGCCGACAGGCCATTCATGGTGAAATCGCGCCGGGTGGCGTCGCGCTGCCAGTCGCGGCCGAACATCACCCTGGCCTTGCGGCCAAAGGTCTCGACATCCTCGCGCAGCGTGGTGACCTCGACAGGCGTGCCTTCGACCACCAGCGTGACCGTGCCGTGATCGATGCCGGTGGGCACGCTCTTGTAGCCGGCAAGTTTGGCACGGCGGATGACTTCATCGGGGACCGCCGTGGTCGCGAGATCGATCTCGCCGACGTCGAGCCCCATCAGCGCGTTGCGTACGGCGCCGCCGACGGCGCGCGCTTCCTCGCCGTCGCCATTCAGCACGGCGAGCACGCGGCCGGCCGGGCCGGCAGTCAGCCACGGCGCATCGATGACCCGCCGCTGCTCGGTCATTTGTTCTGTCCCGGCACGAGCTTGCCATTCTCCATATGCGCCGGCGTGTAGGTCGCGGTCGGCGCCGCGCCGGAGAAATGCGCGAGCAGGAGAAGACTGACGATCACCAGTACGAATGCCGAAACCAGCAGCCTGAGCACGACACGCGCCGGCCATGAGGCCGATTCTCTCACACCCTTCTGTGTCGCCAGCAGGAACAGCACATAGAGGACGAACGGAATCAGGAAGATGCCGATCTCGGTGAGAACAGCGCGGATCATTTCTGCACGATCCGCTCATAAAGCACGCGCAGGATGCCCGCCGTGGCGCCCCAGATGTAGCGCTCGGCGAACGGCATGGCGTAATAGGAGCGCTCGATGCCGCGGAAATCCTTGCTGTGCAGCTGATGATTGGTCGGATTCATCAGGAAGGACAGCGGGACCTCGAAGGCGCTTTCGACCTCATTCTCGTTGATGGTGAGATTGAAGCCCGGCCTCACCCGCGCCACCGTGGGCAGGATGCGGAAACCGAAGCCGGTGGCATAGAGATCGAGATAGCCGATCGGATCGACGAAGGAACGATCCAGCCCGATCTCTTCCTCCGCCTCGCGCAACGCGGCATCGAGCGGCGACGCGTCGCTCGCATCGATCTTGCCGCCGGGAAACGAAATTTGTCCGGCATGGTCGTTGAGATGCGCGGCGCGCTGGGTCAGGAGCACGGTCGGCTGTTCGTGCTCGACAATGCCGATCAACACGGCCGCAGGTCGGATCGGCCGTTCCTGCGCGACGATCTGGATCATGCGGTCGTTGCCGGCGTCGCCGGTGACCGGGATGATGCTGGCATCGGTCAAACCCGACGGGACGTCAAACGACAGACGCGCCTTGGCGCGGGCGAAAAATTCAGCCGAACTCATTTCCCGCGAACCGGCGTCCGCTGCGGGCGCATCCGTCTTCAGCATCGAACTAGTCAATCACGCCCCTCGACTGCAATCTTACGTAGCTTGCCTGACTTGCTCGGCATCCGCCATCGCAAAAAATGCGCCGGACGAGGCGATGCCGAACATCTCGGCGCCATCGACCATCCGCTCCTCACCCATGTCAACAAGATCGTAATAGATCGCTCGCGTCACCTTGGCCCACAGATCGGCGCGCACATGCAGATAGGGCGTAAGGCCACCATCCTCCGCCGCCTCGAAACGAAGCCTATGATCGGTATCGCAGGTGACCCAGTCATCCACATTGGTGCGGAATTTGAGCACGGTCCCGGACACATCCTGCTCCTTCTGCATCTCGACGGCGAGGAAAGGCACATCATCGACGGTGATACCGACTTTCTCCACCGGCGTGACAAGGAAGTATTTGCCATCTTCCCGCTTCAGAATTGTCGAAAACAAGCGCACCAGCGCCGGCCGGCCAATCGGGGTGCCCAAATAGAACCACGTACCGTCCGAGGCGATGCGCATGTCGAGATCGCCGCAAAAATCGGGATTCCACAGGTGGACGGGGGGCAGGCCCTTGCCTTCCCTGGCGCCGTCCTTCGCGGCGGCAGCCAGGCCGTCCAGTCCCTGCGCGCTCCCTTGCGCCGTTTCCCGCCCTTGCTTCGCCATTGTTTGCCCTGACTTTACCTACGCCGTTCTGGCACGATCAATGCACGTCTTGAAACGTGCAGTACGGGTTTCCAACTCGCCACAACGTGATGCAGTTCATAGCCGCATCCCGATATTGTGGGGATAGTTTAATTCAACAAATACATGGCCTTCGCTAAAGTCTAGCATCAGGTCCGTGGAATATTAAGACGAGATCCGGCGGCGTTGGTTGCGAGCGCCGTTCACCCGAAGGAGCAGTTGATGGCCGCCGATAGTGTCGAGAAACTCGAAGACGTGATCGTCCGCTCCGCGGAACAGGTGGCCGGCCAGATGCGCGCCGCCAAGGAAGCGATCTCGACCGTCATCTTCGGCCAGGACCGCGTGGTGGAAAACACGCTGGTCACCATCCTGTCCGGCGGCCATGCACTGCTGATCGGCGTGCCCGGCCTCGCCAAGACGAAACTTGTCGAGACCCTCGGCACCACGCTCGGCCTCGACGCCAAGCGCATCCAGTTCACGCCCGACCTGATGCCGTCGGATATTCTTGGCGCCGAAGTGCTGGACGAGAGCGTCGCCGGCAAGCGCTCGTTCCGCTTCATTTCCGGCCCCGTCTTCGCGCAGCTTCTGATGGCCGACGAGATCAACCGCGCCTCGCCACGCACGCAGTCCGCATTGCTGCAGGCGATGCAGGAGCAGCACATCACCGTGGCCGGCGCGCGGCATGACCTGCCAAAGCCGTTCCATGTGCTGGCGACGCAGAATCCGCTGGAACAGGAAGGCACCTATCCGCTGCCGGAAGCCCAGCTCGACCGTTTCCTGATGGAAATCGACGTCGATTATCCCGATCGCGACGCCGAGCGCCGCATCCTGTTCGAAACCACCGGCGCCGAGGAGACCACCGCCAAGGCCGCCGTGAACATCGAGACATTGCTGACGGCGCAACGCCTGGTACGCCGGCTGCCTGTCGGCGACAGCGTGGTCGAGGCAATCCTCACGCTGGTGCGCTCCGCCCGTCCCGGCCCCGATGCCGGCGATGCGTCCAAACTGATCGCCTGGGGTCCTGGCCCGCGCGCCTCGCAATCGCTGATGCTGGCGGTACGCGCCCGTGCCTTGCTCGATGGTCGCCTCGCCCCGTCGATCGATGACGTGCTCGATCTTGCCGAACCGATCCTGAAGCACCGTATGGCGCTGACCTTCTCGGCCCGCGCCGAAGGCCGCACGGTGGCCGACGTGATCGGCCAGCTCAAGTCACGGATCGGTTGATGGCCGCAGCGCCGGATCACGCCACACAGGAACTTCTGGCAGTCCGCCGTGCCGACGGCGAAAGCCGCTCGCTCGCAGCCTCGCTGCCGCGTCTCGTGCTGGAAGCTCGGCGCATCGCTGCAACCGTGATCCACGGGTTGCACGGGCGCCGCCGCGCCGGCCATGGCGAAAGCTTCTGGCAGTATCGGCGCTTCGTCTCCGGCGAACCGTCGCAGAACGTGGACTGGCGACGCTCCGCGCGTGACGATCATCTTTATGTCCGCGAGCAGGAATGGGAAGCCGCGCATACGATCTGGCTGTGGCCCGACCGTTCGCTGTCGATGGCCTTTGCATCGAAGGGCGCGCGCGACAGCAAGCTCGAACGTGCGCTGATCGTGACCTTCGCGCTGGCCGAACTGCTCGTCTCCGGCGGCGAACGCGTCGGTATCCCCGGCCTGATGAATCCGACTTCCAGCCGCAACGTCATCGACAGGATGGCGCAGGCGATGCTGCATGACGGGACCCATCGCGACAGCCTGCCGCCGGCCTTCGTGCCGTCGGCATTGTCGGAAGTCGTCCTGCTCGGCGATTTCTGGTCGCCGATGCCGGAGATCAGGACGACGCTGGCCGCCTTGTCCTCGGCCGGCGCGCATGGCGCGCTGGTGCAGATCGTCGATCCCGCGGAGGAGACGTTCCCCTATTCTGGCCGCGTCGAATTCGTCGAACCGGAAAGCGGCAACGTGATCACCGCCGGCCGCGCGCAGACCTGGGCGGAGGATTACGTCGCCCGCGTTGCCGTGCATCGCGATGAAATCCGCAGCGAGACCGGCAAGCTCGGCTGGCTGTTCTCGACGCATACGACGGATCGCTCCGCCGCCGAACTGCTGCTGTTCCTGCATGCAGGCATGGCGGTCAATCGCGCGGCGGGCGGCAGCATGGTGAAAGTGGGGCGCTCGGCATGATCGGTGGCTTCCCGCTCGCATTCGCACAGCCTCTGATGCTGCTCGGCCTGGTCAGCCTGCCGGTGCTGTGGTGGCTGCTGCGCGTGATGCCGCCGCGCCCGCAACGTATCGCCTTCCCGCCGACGCGGCTGCTGTTCGAGATCACCCCGAAGGAAGAGACGCCGTCGCGTTCACCGTGGTGGCTGACGCTGCTGCGCCTGCTGGCCGCTGCGCTGGTGATCTTCGCCGCAGCCGGCCCGATCTGGAATCCGCAGACGGGGCCCAGCGCATCGACCGCGCCGCTGACGATCCTGATCGATGACGGCTGGTCGTCCGCGGCAAGCTGGGATGCGCGCGTCCGCGCTGCTGACGAACTCATCGCCAATGCGGACAACAATCGCCGCGGCGTCGCGCTGGTGCCGCTCTCCGAGCCGACGCGCGACATCACGCTGCTGCCCGGCGGCACTGCGCGCGTGGCGCTGCGCCAACTGGCGCCAAAACCCTATTCGATCGACCGCGTCGAAACGCTGCCGGCGCTGGAGCGCTTTCTGAAAGCCACCGGTGACGGCGAGATCGTCTGGCTGTCCGACGGTGTTGATACAGGCCGCGGCGCTGACTTCACGCAAGCCCTCGCCAAGACCATCGGCGACCGCACGCTGACCATCTATGACGGCGGCGCTGCTCCGGCGCATGCACTGGTCGCCGCCGAAAACGCAGCCGCGAAGATGACGGTGAAGGTGCTGCGCGCCGGCACGGGCGGTCCCGAGGCCGGCATCGTGCGCGGCCTCGACGCCAAGGGCTCGCCGGTCGGCGAAGCGAAATTCCTGTTCACGCCGAACGAGCATGAAACCGAAGCCGCATTCGATCTTCCGGTCGAACTGCGCAACGACATCGCCCGCCTCGAAATCTCCGGCGAGCGCTCGGCTGGCGCCGTGCAGCTGCTCGACAAGCGCTGGCGCCGCCGCGCCATCGGCATCGTCTCGGGCACCACCAGCGACACCGCGCAGCCGCTGCTGGCCTCGACCTTCTATCTCACCCGCGCCCTCGCCCCCTTCGCCGATGTCCGGCAGGGCGACCGCGGCGCGCCGCAGCAGGCGATCACGCAGTTCCTGGACCAAAAGCTACCAATGATCGTGCTGGCAGATGTCGGCACGCTGTCGCCGGACATCCGCGAACGCCTCAATGCATGGATCAACAATGGCGGGGTGCTGGTGCGCTTCGCAGGTCCGCGACTCGCACAGGCGGAAGACGATCTCGTCCCGGTGAAACTGCGCCGCGGCGACCGCAATCTCGGCGGTTCGCTGACCTGGGAAAAGCCGCAGCATCTCGCCGCCTTCTCCGCTGACGGCCCGTTCGCCGGCCTCGCCGTACCGAAGGACATCACCGTGAACCGCCAGGTGCTGGCCGAGCCGAATGCGGCGCTGGCCTCCAAGAGCTGGGCGACGCTGGAAGACGGCACGCCGCTGGTCACCGGCGAGCGCCGCGGCAAGGGCCTCGTCACGCTGTTCCATGTCAGCGCCGATATGCGCTGGTCGGACCTGCCTTTATCCGGCACCTTCGTCGAAATGCTGCGCAGGGTCGTCGACATCTCCGGCTACACCTCCACGCCCGGCGCCGGCGTTGCCGGCGAAACCGGCACCGAGACCGTCGCGCCGCTGCGCACGCTCGACGGTTTTGGCGCCTTCGGTCCGCCGCCCTCGACGGCGAAGCCCATCTCCGCCGACTATCGCGACCGTGCGACATCGGAACATCCGCCCGGTCTTTACGGTCCCGCCGATGGCCCGCTCGCTGTCAACGCCCTCGCTTCTGCAGATCGGATTGCACCGCTGGACTTCTCCGCCTTGAAGGCCAATCGCGCCAGCTACACCAATGCCGAACCGCGCGACCTGCGCGGCATCCTGCTCTCCACCGCACTCGCGCTGTTCCTGGTCGACGCGATCATTGTCGCGCTGCTCGGCGGAGCCATCGCGGCGCTGTTCCGCCGCCGCGCGGTGTCGGCGATGCTGGTCGTCGCGCTCGCGCTTGGCGCAGTGACCGGCATGCCGACACAACTGCGCGCCGATCAGGCCAGCGACGATTTCGCCATCAAGGCGGTGTCGCAGACGCGGCTTGCCTACGTCATCACCGGCAATGCCGATGTGGATTCCATCGTGAAGTCCGGCCTCACCGGCCTGACATTGTTTCTGGCCCAGCGCACCGCGCTGGAAGCCGGCGAGCCGGTCGGCATCGATCCGGCGAAGGACGAACTCTCCTTCTTCCCGCTGATCTACTGGCCGATCATCCCGGGCGCGCCAAAACCGCCGCAGGAAGCCATCAACCGCATCGACGCCTATATGAAGCAGGGCGGCACGGTGCTGTTCGATACCCGCGACGCCGTCGAAGCGCCGGCCGGACCGAATGGCGAGTCGCAGACGCCCGGCATGCAGACGCTGCGCACCATCCTGTCGTCGCTCGATGTGCCCGAACTCGAGCCGGTGCCGCCGGCGCATGTGCTGACCAAAACCTTCTTCCTGCTCAGCGACTTCCCCGGCCGCTTCAATTCCGGCCCGACCTGGGTGGAAGCCCTGCCCCGCGACGACACCGATGAAGCCGCCTCGCGGCCTGCCCGCGGCGGCGACGGCGTGTCGCCGATCATCATCACCTCGAACGATTTCGCCGGTGCCTGGGCGATGCGCCCGGACGGCCAGCCGATGCTGCCGATGGTCCCCGGCGAACCCCGCCAGCGTGAATTCGCCTTCCGCGCCGGCGTCAACATCGTGATGTACACGCTGACCGGCAACTACAAGGCCGATCAGGTGCATGCGCCGGCGCTGATCGAACGGCTGGGGCAGTGATGATTTTACACCGAACCTCTCAGCCGTCATTGCGAGGAGCATCTTGCGACGAAGCAATCCAGTCTTCGCTTG
>JAEXHR010000031.1 GCA_023449855.1 Pseudomonadota bacterium
GCCCCGTAGTGGGCCCGGACGGCGACCCTCGACCACCCGAGTGTGAGGGGTACGTCCTCCCCCACCCGCAGGCGCCGCATCCTGCTCCGCTCAAAGACGCCTCATGAGAGCGCCCCTCACGAACAAGACGGAGGGGATATGGCGGAGAATGGGAATTTTGTCAAGAACAAAACAGAAACAAATCCCAAGGCCGCAGGGCGGATGAGCCGGAGGCGTCATCCGCCGCGGCGTTTCAACGATGCATTCGGCCGCCGGGTGACGCGGAGTTTATCGTCGGGTGCGCTTTGCGTGCGCCCCGATGGCTCGTCCGCCCAAGGGCCGCGTTGCCAGGTTGTTGATGGCATGCATGCCCTGCGCGCATTGGCTTTGACTCTCGCGCCGGCATCGCCGACAAGCCGCGCATGGCCAAGAAACCCGGTACCAATGTCAAAGGCGAATTCGCCTTCTTCAACGTCACTTATGTGGACGGTTCGCAGCGCTCGAACCGCCGCGTGCCGATGGACGTCCTCGGCGGCCTCGACGGCGACGAGCCGGCCAAGCAGGCCATCGCCGACCAGGACCGCGAGATCGCCGAAAAGAGCGGCAAACCGCCGCTGGAGATCAAGAGCGTGGAGCGCGTTGGGGCGAAGAAGAAGTAGAGCCTCGCGCTAGACTTAGTGGTTAATTCATAAGCCACAGCGTGGGCGCTAGCGCTCAACAACAGCCTCGGTCTTGCGCTGGTTCGCAAGGCATATTTTTTTAGATTTGGCGAAAACGCTGATCTCTGCAAAAATCCCTAAGATTGCATACTAGAATAATGCTCTTAGGGGGTGAAATGCGATTCTCGAAGTACTTTCGTTTAAATCAAAGCCAAGCTCAACTCGACTTCGTTGACATCGATACCGATCATGACATGCGGTTGTTTGTCGACCCGTACGCGATCCAAACAAAAGAAAACGAGTTCAACCTAGGCTGCACAGATCAGATCAAAACCTTCTTTGACGAAGTGCTATCTTCGCTTCGTAAGAAGAACTCTGCTCGAGCACGAGAACTGACTGCTTATCTGTCTGAGCCGCAGGAGACTTTTCTTGGCTTTTCGAAAGATAGGCCTCAAGGACGAGGCGTCGGCAGAATGCAGGCCGATCAAATTCTTCTCGCCCTGCAAAGAAGTCGAGCTTTTAAGACCGGGCTCTTAGCTGATCTAGCTGAAACAGAACTTTTCATCGAAGGCATAGGCCCTGACAAGATTTCCGATCTGACGACCAACGTCATTCGCGGGACGCTGATCGACTACACTCAAAATCAATGCCGCCTGCATGGCATCGAGATGCAGGATGGAGTCCCATCTAGCCACACATGGCACGCAAGCCGAAGAGAGTGGCAACAGGGCTACGTAGAGCTACCGGTCGTTGACAACAAGCCTGTAATTCTAATTCCCAAATATCTCGTGAGATGGCGCCTGTCTCTGGATAGCCAAGAATTCTACAACCACTACATGCTGAGTTTTTTGCGTGACTTGCAGCTGCAATCCGGGGGAAAATTAGTTCGCCTGCTAAAGAACAAAACGGAGGTTGTCTACAAAAAAGACCTCAAGAAAGAGTATCCTCTTATTAAAGACGACCTTGCAAAATTTGCGCAAGAGCATCCCGACATCCTTTTGAGATACAAAGATCTTAAGGGCGCCAAAGGCACCCTAACTAACGAAGATATCGAAAAGGACTTCGACGAGAAGAAATTCGCGGAAGCACTATCCGGAGCACTTAAAAAGATAGCCCCGGGGATGAAGACAGCATCGAAGTATCACTCCTTCATACAAGGACTGCTTACATTTCTATTTTTTCCGGACCTCATTAATCCGATAAAAGAGCACGAGATCGACGACGGAAGAAAGCGAGTTGACATCAAATTTACAAACGCATCTGAGGGGGGCTTCTTCCGTAGAATGGGAGAGTCGCCTCAAATGAGGTCAATCGACGTATTCTTCGAGTGCAAGAACTACAGTAGCGATCTCGGGAATCCGGAACTAGACCAAATTGCCGGCCGATTCAGCCCACTTCGCGGAAAATTCGGATTTATTGTCTGCCGCGCGCTAGCTGACGAACAGTTGATGCTGAAACGATGCCGAGATACCGCGAAAGCCGATCGTGGCTTTGTCATCGTATTGACTGATAAAAAACTGGATAGCTTTCTAGAACTAATTCGATCCGGAAAAAGAAACCGAATATCCGAAGTACTTTTTTCGGAGGTATCTTCCCTTACCAAATAGCTTGCACTGAACACCCACCAAGTAGGCTTTTTTGTCGCTAGAGAAAATAACGAGACCTGGCATTCGCGCCAGGTCTCGTCATCATCATAGGTGACAGGAGCCACCAATCTACTGTCGCTAGTCAGTCTTGCGGACTGCCTCAAAAGCCGAAGTCCAGTTGACGCGGCCAAGAACGCCAATGCTCACAAACGTGCTCAAGGCGCCCAAGCCGAGTTCTTGAATATGCATTCACATGCACACGCTCCGACCCCGATCTGGCTGTAGCCATATCGGCTCTCCATACTTTGGCGGGAACGAGCCCGCTGCTCCGACTGCACGATGCAGCCCGCCGGCATGGAGCCCGGTAGAACCGGTTATGGAGGTCGTTAACAGTAGCGGACTGAAGTTAGCCGATTCGCGTCAAAAGGGGTTTTTGATCCCTAGCATAAGCGCCGCTATGCCGCCGCGCGCTCCCCCGCTTCCCTGATTTCCTCGATGATCCTCCTCGCAACCGCTTCGAGATCGCCGGGATTGCGCGAGGTCACGATGCCGCCTTCGCTGACGACCTTCCTGTCCTGTCACTTCGCGCCAGCGGAGTAATTCATAGATAGACGATGCGCATTCGTGGGCCAGACCAAGCGAATTCACGCGCGAACGAGCCGGCCCATCCAGCTTACCTCATCGAGCCCGAGATGCCGGCGTCCTTCGGCCACAAGCGGCGCGTGCGTCTTGCGTAACCTGGCGACAAGCCCGTCGACCTTTTCAAGTGCCGCGTCTCTCAACTCCTCACCGATTGCATCAGGATCAAAAGCTTCGGTGCTGTCTGCGACGCCCTGAACCGTATGTCCGATCTTGTTCATCAGCGCGATGGCAGCGGCCGACCCGTAAAATCCGGCCTCATGCACGATTTCGTCCAGATCGAGGTGGGCGCTTTGGATCTGACGCCAGAGCTTCTTGAGAAATTCGGGATCGACATCCTCCTCCCGCTGGAAGGTCATCGCGATTTCAATCCGTTGAGCCAGATGACGCAACGACTTCGCCGCGCGTTCGTACCAATCCAGCCGCTTGTCGAATGCGCGCTGGCGCCTAAAGCCCGATAGCGCAATGCGCGCGCCTATCCACGATCCAACGAAGCCCAGCAGCCCGGGCACAATGACAAGCAACAATTTGAACAAGCTCGAATCCGACATGGTCCCCCATCATCTCGCGCATTGCCGCCGGAGTTTTAAAACGCGAATACCCGCCTCGCGCCCTCACCCGGCTTCGCTCTGCGAGCTTCGCCGGGCGCTGCCCCGCCTCACCCCGCCCCGCCCAGCTCCCGCTTCGTCATCACCTGCGCGGCGATGATGATCCACGGGAGCACCAGCTCCGGCACCAGATATCCGATCCACAGCGCGTGCGGCTCGGGCAGGCCGACCTTGGTGATCGACAGCACGCGGCCGAGGCCGCCGACGAAAGCTGTCGCGGCCAGCAGGAAGATCAGCGTGTCATGGGCGCGGATGGTGGAGGCCACCCACAGGCCCGTGACGCCGGACATCAGATAGATGCCGGCCATGAAGCGATGCACATTGTCGAGCCGCGGCGATGTCTCGGGCTGGCCGAGAACCATCTGGAGCGAGCCGCCGAAAATGGCGATGGCGCCCACCAGAAACAGGCAGACCTGGACGACACGCTGGCTGAGCAGCATCGGCTCGGCAGATGGCACGGCAATATCCCCTCGTGAAAAGTGCAACGGCAATGCCGCGACGCTAGCGCGGGAACCCGGCACAATCAAAGGGTGTATTGCGCGATGAATGCCGGCGCGACGAGGCACGCGTCGGACAGCGCGCACGCAAAACGGCGAACCTTTCGGTCCGCCGTTGTCGCATGGGGAATGTAAGAGGAACTATGCGCGGGCGCCGGCCGCACGCTTGGTGCGGCGCACCGGCGGGGCCTTGGCCTCGCCCGCCGCCTCGCGCTTCAGGCGCTCGGCGCGCAGCCGCTCCATGTTGGCGTAAAGCGCGGCCTGGGCATGTTCGTGCTCGGCCATGGCCTTTTCGGCGTCCTGCTGACGCATCAGGTTACGTTCAGCCCTCTCCGCGGGAGAGAGCCGGTTCGGTACTGTTTGCTGATCGGTCATGGGGAGATAACGCGGGGAAGCCGGAAGGGTTCCATCATCACGAGGGGCGATGCCGGCACGGCGCCATATGCGCGTTCGGAGCATGGGGCCCTCTCCCCGGCCCTGTCTGGCAAGCGCGAATCGAAGCTTCGCTAGACGGGAGCACTTCGGCTGGCGCGCCAAAACAAAATGCCCGGCACGAGGCCGGGCATCATGACAGTCAATATTGACTGTTAGTTATCCAGGAACGAACGCAGCTTCCGTGACCGGCTCGGGTGCTTCAGCTTGCGCAGCGCCTTCGCTTCGATCTGGCGAATACGTTCGCGCGTCACCGAGAACTGCTGGCCGACTTCTTCCAGCGTGTGGTCGGTGTTCATGCCGATGCCGAAGCGCATGCGCAGCACGCGCTCTTCGCGCGGGGTGAGCGAGGCGAGCACGCGCGTCGTCGTCTCGCGCAGGTTCGACTGGATCGCCGCATCGATCGGCAGCACCGCGTTCTTGTCCTCGATGAAATCGCCGAGATGCGAGTCTTCCTCGTCACCCACCGGGGTTTCGAGCGACAGCGGCTCCTTGGCGATCTTGAGGACCTTGCGCACCTTCTCCAGCGGCATGCCGAGCTTTTCGGCGAGCTCTTCCGGGGTCGGTTCGCGGCCGATCTCGTTCAGCATCTGGCGCGAGGTGCGGACGATCTTGTTGATCGTCTCGATCATGTGCACGGGAATACGGATGGTGCGGGCCTGGTCGGCGATCGAACGGGTGATCGCCTGCCGGATCCACCAGGTGGCATAGGTCGAGAACTTGTAGCCGCGGCGATATTCGAACTTATCGACCGCCTTCATGAGGCCGATATTGCCTTCCTGGATGAGATCGAGGAATTGCAGGCCGCGGTTGGTGTATTTCTTGGCGATGGAGATCACGAGGCGGAGATTCGCCTCGACCATTTCCTTCTTGGCCTGACGCGCTTCGCGCTCGCCCTTCTGCACGCCGTGCACGATCTTGCGGAATTCGCCGATCTCGAGGCCGGTGAGCGCCGCCAGCTGCTGGATCTCGCCGCGCAGCTCCTTGATGCGGTCCTTCTCGACGGCGACGAAGTTCTTCCAGCCCTTGGCCGACAGCTTCGAGACGCGGTTGAGCCAGCGCGGATCGAGCTCCGAGCCCTGATAGTTGCGCAGGAAGTCTTCGCGGCCGACGCCGTGGCTGTCGCCGAGACGCATCAGGCGGCCTTCGAACGAGACGAGGCGCTTGTTGATGTCGTAGAGCTGCTCGACCAGCGAGTCGATACGCGCCTGGTTGAGGCGCAGCGACTTCACTTCGACGACGATTTCGTCCTTGAGCTTCTTGTACTTGCGCTCCTGCGACGGCGACAGCGACGGACCCTGCGACGAGCTTTCCAGCTGGTTCGCGATGTCCTGTTCCTGCAGCTTGCGCAGCTTCTTGTATTCGGAAGCGATCTTGTCGAAGGTCTCGACCACCTTCGGCTTCAGCTCGGCCTCGATGGCGGCGAGCGACATCTGGTTTTCGAACTCGTCGTCGTCCATGTCGCCTTCGGCGGCGCCCTCGCTCACGGCTTCGCCTTGCGGCTGCGCGGCGGGCTGCGGACGGCCGGGAGCCGGACGGAACGGCGTTGCCTGTGCGGGCGCCGACGGCGGCGCGGCCACGGCGCTCTCGCCTTCGCTCTCACCATCACCGGTCGGGCCGGCGATCAGAGCGGGATTGACGCCGCCCTTGCCTTCGGGGCCGGCGTAAGTCGCTTCGAGATCGATGATGTCGCGGAGGAAGATCTTGCCTTCGTTGAGTTCGTCGCGCCAGATGATGATGGCCTGGAAGGTCAGCGGGCTTTCACAGAGGCCCGCGATCATCGCCTCG
This sequence comes from Pseudomonadota bacterium, assembly GCA_023449855.1. Taxonomy (GTDB): domain Bacteria; phylum Pseudomonadota; class Alphaproteobacteria; order Rhizobiales; family Xanthobacteraceae; genus Tardiphaga. Next base: position 6,189 of record JAEXHR010000031.1, read on the forward strand.
CGGCCGGCCTCGATGCGCTTGGCGATGGCGATTTCGCCTTCGCGCGACAACAGCTCGACGGTGCCCATCTCGCGCAGATACATGCGCACGGGATCGTCGGTGCGCTCGCCGGGCTCCGACTTCTTGACTTCGGTGACGGCCTTGGAGGTGACTTCGACGAGTTCGTTATCGGTCTCGTCGTCGTCTTCCTGCTTCTCTTCCTCGTCGGCGTCGTCGTTCTCGGCGACATTGATGCCCATCTCGGAGAGCATCGACATGATGTCTTCGATCTGTTCGGGCGAGGTCTGGTCGGAGGGCAGCACTTCATTGAGCTGATCGAAGGTCACGAAGCCGCGCTTCTTGGCCTGCTTGATCATCTTCTTGACGGCAGCGTCGGACAAATCGAGCAAAGGAGACGGCGCTTCGGCGGCATCCTTTTCGGGCGCATCAGCTGCCGCGTCTTTTTCCTTGTCCTTGGTCTGCAGCGTCTTTGCCTTGGTGGCCATTCAATGCTCCTGAAACGCGCTCACGCCGGAGGCGCACACGCCCCGCCATCTCATCTCTCGTGCCGAGCGACTTGCTAGTCACTTACGTGACGGGATGACGCGCAAAGGGCGGCGCTTGCCTTTCGCCACCCTTATCGTCATACCCGGTTCGTCGGTCTCGGCTATTCAATCTCTGCTCAAGGCTTTACCCGTGAAGGGCTTAAGCCCGGATTAACCCTGTTTGTGCCGCCAAACCATGGTTTTGGCGAGTCTTTTTGCCTTTGGCAACGGTCCGTCCGCAGCAAAGTTTAGTCACTGGCTGCGCTGGAACCGACCCGACAACTCGCCAAACCCTTCGATCAGCGCCTCGGTCCCGTCCACCTCGGCAAGCCGGGCCTTGACGTCGCGGAGCCAACCATAATTGGTTTCACTGGCCTCCGCGCCCAATGCGAGCTCGGCATCCTTGAGCTCCCTAAGTAATGAGTGGTACTGGCGATGCAAGGCGACGAGCTGCATCCAGGTCGCCAAAACGTCTTCCTGGGCCGCGCCGGGCTGCGCCGCCCACACCGCCTGAACCGAATTTGCCCGCTCAACCTGCTGTAATTGCTCGGAAAAACCGGCCTTTACCAGGTCTTCACGCATTTCCGCGCTTTGCTCGGCTTCATCGCCGTGATGATGCTCATGGGCGAAGGCGGCGATGATGCCGGCGCGCAGCCGGTGCATCTCCGGATGCGCCAGCTCCAGCGCTGCAACCTCCTCGAGCCGGTCATGCAGCAGCCAGGGATGGTTGATCAGGCTCTGCAGGATCAGCGCCTCGCGCCGGGACACGGCACTGCGCTGGCCGCGCATGATGGACGACGTCGCAAGCTGTGGACTAATCGCCTGATAGGGTCCGCGGCCGAGCATCTGGCTCGCCGTGGGCGGCACGCCGCGATTGTTGGCACTGATTCGGGGGGGAAACTGGCGCTGCGGGGCGCGTTGGAAATTGCCCTGCTGGCCGCCGGCGCGGTAGCCGCCACCCGCCTTGGCGCCGCCGCCGAACTGGCGGTAGAGCCGATCGGCGAGATCCTGCCGGTAGTATTTCTTCACGACATCGTCGCGGATGACGGTCGAGATTTCGTTGATGCGGGCTTCGAGCGCGGCGCGGCGCTCGGGGGTGGAGAAATCGCCGGCGGCGATCTCGCGGGCCCAGATCAGATCCGACAGCGTGCCGGCGGCGGCGATGACATCCTCGATGGCGCCGCGACCGCCACTGCGGGCGAGGTCGTCGGGGTCCTGCCCTTCCGGCAGCAGCGCGAAACGCAGGCTCTTGCCGGGCTTGAGATGCGGCAGCGCCAGCTCCGCCGCGCGCCACGCCGCCTTCTGGCCGGCGCGGTCGCCGTCGAAGCAGAGGATGGGCTCGTCGACCATCTTCCACAGCAGTTGCAGCTGGTTTTCGGTGAGCGCGGTGCCGAGCGGCGCGACGGCGCCGGGAAAACCGACGCCGACCATGGCGATGACGTCCACATAGCCTTCGACCACGACGATCGGCGCGCCGTCATGGGAGGCTTTGCGGGCCATGGGGAAATTGTAGAGATTGTCGCCCTTGTGGAAGAGCGGCGTCTCCGGCGAATTCAGATACTTCGCCGGCACGTCCTTCTTCAGCGCACGGCCGCCGAAGGCGATGATGCGGCCGCGGGCATCGCTGATCGGAAACATCACGCGATCGCGGAAGCGATCATAGGGCACCGGAATGTCTTCGCCGCCGATCAGCATGCCGGTCTCCACCATGTCGGAGACGGGAATGCCGGCGGCGCCGAGATGCTCCTTCAGCGCGAAACGATCTTCCGGCGCATAGCCCATGCGGAACTGGAGCTGCGTCTGCGGGCCGATGCCGCGATCGGCGAGATAGCCCCGCGCCTGCGCGCCGTGCCGCGAGGTCAGCGTGTCCTGGAAGAATTTTGCCGCGATCTCCATGACGTCATGGAGCGTCTTGCGGCGCTGCTCCTGCCGCGCGGCATCAGGCGTCGCAGCCGGCACCGCGAGGCCGGCCATGGAGGCCAGACGCTCGACCGCCTCGACGAAGCCGACGCCTTCGGTCTCCATCACGAAGTCGAAGATGTTGCCGTGCTTGCCGGTGGAGAAGTCGTGGTAGAACTGCTTCTGGTCGTTCACCGTGAAGGACGGCGTCTTCTCCTGCTGGAACGGCGACAGCCCCTTCCATTCCCGCCCCGCCTTCTTCAGCTTGACGCGCTTGCTCACGACTTCCGAAACCGGAAGCCGGGCGCGCAGTTCTTCGAGAAAGTGGGGCGTGAAACGCATGGTGGATTAGGCATATAGGGCGGTGATTGCCAATTGGCACAATATTGGCGCTGGCGCACGTTATTCACAGGGCCACTGACCAAAAGCGCCCTTGAAATCTCCAAAGTTCCGTTTTTAACAGGACGAATGTTCACGACTTTCCGAGGCGGCCAGCCCGGCACGTGGCGGGTGCTCTCCGTCGCGCCCGTGCGTGGCGAGCCGCTGCCGAT
>JAEXHR010000065.1 GCA_023449855.1 Pseudomonadota bacterium
GATCGGCGGCGGCGGGACGACGAGGATGCGCGCCTCCTCGATCGTCGACAGCGTTTCGTTCAGGCCGGTGAACAGCGATCGGAGATCCTGCCCCGGGCCCCGCTCGCTCCATTCCTTGAGGATCAGATAGGCGACGCCGGCATTGGCGAGGCTCGAACTCCCGTCCAGTGCCGAGATGCCTGCAATGGTGATCACCTGGGCGACGCCCGGTGTCTTGCCGGCAAGATCGCCCGCGCGTTCCAGCACCTTCTGGGTCCGGTCGAGCGCTGCGCCGTCCGGCAGTTGCACCGCCACCAGCAGATAGCCCTGATCCTCGATCGGGATGAAACCCGTGGGGACCCGCGACAGGCCGTATCCACCAATGGCGATCAGGATTAAGGCAACGGCGACCGACACGCCGCTATGCGCAACCATGCGTGTGATCACCGCGGCATATCCCCGCTCCAGCCGGTCATAGGCCCTGTTGAAACCGCGATAGAAGACATTGCGCTGCTCCGGCGGCACCGGGCGGCGCAGCCATAATGCACACTGGGTCGGTTTCAGCGTGGCAGCATTGATGGCGCTGAGCAGCGCGGTCGCGGCGATGACGAGCGCGAACTGCGCATACATCCGCCCCGTCAGCCCCGGCAGGAAGGCCGCCGGCAGGAATACCGAAATCAGCACCAGCGTAATGCCGACGATCGGCGCGAACAGCTTGTCCATGGCGCTGATCGCAGCATCGTGGCCGGACATGCCCTGTTCGATATTGTGCGCGGCCCCCTCGACCACGACGATGGCATCGTCGACGACGATCCCGATCGCCAGCACGATAGCGAACAAAGTTGACAGATTGACCGTGAACCCGAGCGCCGCCATTGCGGCGAAGGCACCGATGATGGTCACCGGGACCGTGGTGGCCGGCACCAGCATCGCACGCCAGTCCTGCAGGAAGATCAGGATCACCACCAGCACCAGCAGGCCGGCCTCGATCAGGGTCTTGTAGACCTCGTTGATCGAGGCAGCGACGAACTTCGTCGTATCGAACGGCGTGTCGTAGGTGACATCCTGCGGAAATTGCCTGGCCAGCGCCGCCATCTTGGTCTCGACGGCCTTCTGCACCTCGAGGGCGTTGGCTCCAGGCGACTGAAATACGCCGATGCCGACGGCCGGCCTGTTGTTGAGCGAGAAGATCTGGCTGTAGGTCTGCGCTCCCAGTTCGACGCGGCCGACGTCGCGTACGCGAGTCACTTGGCCGCTCGCGCCGGTCTTGACGACGATATCCTCGAACGCGCGCGGATCGTCCAGCCGCCCATTCAGATTGAGCGTATATTGAAAGGCCTGTCCCGGCGGCGTCGGCGGCATGCCGACCTGCCCGGCCGCGACCTGCTGACTCTGCTGCTGGATCGACTGGATCACATCCTGCGGCATCAGCGATCGCGCCTGCAGCTTGTTGGGATCGAGCCACACCCGCATCGAATACTGGCCGGCGCCGAACACGGTCACATTGCCGACGCCCGGCAGGCGCGATAGTTCGTCCCGGATATTGATGGTGGCGTAATTGCTCAGGAACAGGCTGTCATAAGTGGCCTTCGGCGATGACAGCGTCACGAACAGCAGGATCGCCGTCGATTTCTTCTGGACGGTCACGCCCTGGTTCTGCACCGCTGTCGGCAGCGACGACAGCGCGCTCGACACCCGGTTTTGGACCAGCACCTGTGCAAAATTCAGATCCGTACCGATCTGGAACGTCACCGTCAGCGAATACGTCCCGTCGGCCGCGCTGTAGGACTGCATATACAGCATGTTCTCGACGCCGTTGACCTGCTGCTCGATCGGCAGGGCAACGGTATCGATCACGGTCTTGGCGCTGGCGCCGGGATAACGGGTCGTCACTTGAACCGTCGGCGGCACCACGTCGGGATACTGGGCCACCGCGAGATTGAACAACGATACACCGCCGATCAGGACCATCAGCAATGCGATGACGTTCGACAGAACCGGCCGTTCGATGAAGAACTTCGATATCATGTCCCGCCCTACTTGGTAGCCGCCGGAGCTTCGTTCTTTCTCAGTTGGGGATCGACCTTCTGACCGGGAATCGCGCGCAACAGCCCCGCAACGATGACGCGATCATCCGGCTTCAGGCCGCTATCGATCACTCGCAAATCCGCTTCGAGCGGCCCTGTCGTCACCTTGCGCTGTTCGACGACGTTGTCCGCGTTGACGACGAGGACATAGCGTCCCGCCTGATCGCTGCCGAGCGCGCTGTCGGGAACGAGCAGCGCATTCGCCTGCTGATCGATCGGGACACGGATACGGACATAGAAGCCCGGCAGCAGCGCCCGGTCCGGATTGGGAAGGATGCCGCGCACGGCGAGCGTACCCGTCGACGGATCGACGCTCGGCGCCACATAGTCGAGCTTGCCTTTGTGCGGAACGCCGGTTTCGGTCTGCAATCCGACCTCGATCGGAAGCTGCCTGATATCGTTCACGGTCAATCCGCGGCGACGCGCTTCCTCGCGCACACGCAACACATCCTGTTCGCTGACGTTGAAATTCACATAGATCGGATCGAGCTGGACGATCGTGGCGAGTTGCGTCGGCGACGACACGCCGACAAGTTCACCCACCGAAACCAGATGCGTGCTGACGACACCGTCGAAGGGCGCCATCACGTTCGTGTAGCCGAAATTGACGGCCGCGATCTTGGTATTGATCTGCGCCTGCTGCAGGTTGGACTGCGCATTCTCGCGCGACGATGTCGATTGATCGAGCGTCGCCTGCGATACGACCTGCCGCGACACCAGATCGGACTGACGCTTGAAATCCGACTCCGCCTGTCTGGCCGTCGCCTGCGCACCCGTCTCCGCCGCCTGTGCCTGCTCCAGCTTCAACTGATAGGTTTCAGGCTCGATCGTGAAAAGCGTCGTCCCCTTTTTGACGAAGGATCCATCCTGATAGTTGATGGACTGCAGAACACCCTGCACGCGCGCGACGAGATCGACATTGTTGAACGCCGCGACATTGCCGGTCGCATCGAGGAAGCGTGTGATGTTGCGCTGCACGGGCACAGCCACCTCGACCTTCTGCGGCGGCGGCGCGACGAACGTATTCTGTTCGCAGCCACTGAGAACAAAGCTGGCGAAGAAAATACCGACGACGCGCATACTAGCGACACGCAGAGACAGCGCATGCTGCATGCGCTCATTCAAATATCGCTGCACGGGTGAACAGGTACGCACAATTCGCATCGCCCTGCCTCATCAATCGATCTTTGAAAACGTCCTTGATCAAAAAAACACGCAGCCATCACGATGATATCAAAAAATCACTTGTGGTGGAATCAAAACCGTCAAATGATGTCGGATGCCGATGTTGTTTTGCGAATGCCTTTAGAACGAACAGTGCTTCTTCAGGAATTTTACGCAGGTGCCCCGGATCGATCGGGGATTTGACAACAAGGACTTTCCCGATGTTTGACACGCACGGTTTGGCCGCGCGCAGCGGCATATTATTGACTGCAAGCTTCTTCTTGTTGGCTGCAGGCTACTTCGTAATCATCGATTCCGCATCCGCCCAGGCGCCGAGCCAGGCACAACGCGATGCGATCAAGACACAATGCCGCTCGGACTACATCGCGCATTGCTCGAGCGTCCCTCCCGGCGGCGAAGCTTCGCTCGAATGCCTGCAGAAGAACATGTCGAGCCTTTCCGCCAGTTGTGCAGGCGCAGTGCGCGCCGTCGGTTCACCCGCAGCAGCCGCTCCGAAAGCCGCGGACCCGGCGCCGGCCGCCAAGCCCCGGACCGACTCCACGCCGCCGGCCAGCAAGCCTGCAGCAGCCGCACCGAAGGCGGCCGCGACGCAGCCAAGCAGCACCCAGATCTCGGCGATCCGTAGCGCCTGCAGCTCGGACTATCCGAAGGTTTGCAAAGGCGTGCCGACCGGCGGCGCGCCGGCGCTGCAATGCCTGCAAACCAACAAGGAAAAGCTCTCCCCGGCCTGCCAGACCGCGGTGAATGCAGCGAGCGGCAGCACGCCTGCAGCCGCCACGGCAACAACGACGACACCTGCTACACCGCAGCCCATCGCGCTGCGACCGTTGCGGCCGCGCGAGGAGCTGCTTGTGCTGCGGTCTGCCTGCGGCGGCGACGTCAGATCGCTTTGCGGGAGCGTCGCACCGGGCGGAGGTCGTATCGCGCAATGCCTGGCAGCCAATGGCGCATCGCTCTCGCCAGCTTGCAGGGATGTCCTTGCACCCTTTGCCCAGCGTTGACCGTCACGCCGCGCGCGCATTGCTACCGCCCGGCCGTCAACCACCACGAAATGCCAGGATCAACTGGATCAGGCGGACCGATAGAATGACGTAGCAGACCGACATCACGGTCTGGATCGCTAGATGCCATTCCAGTTTGGCGAGTTTGCAGAAGCCGTCGATGAAGTTCAGCACCAGCAGAACGACACCGACCAGGATGACGCCGCGGCCGATGAGGCCATGGCGCAGATATCCGAACAAGGCGATGAGCGGCTCGTCGGCCTCGACATGAGCCCCAGCCGATACGATCAGGGTGCCGACGACCATTTTTTGAATGTGATTGAAGATTTCCTTGGAGGCCGGCTCGATATGCCGCCCATGAAACGCAAGCAATCGGGTTCTGCTATCCGACATGTCAGCTCCTGCTGCGTGCAACATCGGGCATCGCGCATGCGACGCATGTTCGATGCGGGAGTGACAATGTGGTCGGATTGCGGACGGCTTTCAAATGCTTTCAGAACTGGCGCAGGAGGCGCAGATACCGCCGACGATCGGCAGGAATGACGTCATGACTGACACCCACGACACGTTCACCCCATGACATGCAGGAGAGCATCATGCGTAGCTTGATCTTGATGACAGCAGCCGTCCTTTCGTTCGGTGCCACCATCACCGTGGCCTCCAGCGAAGCCAACGCCGCCGTATGTGCGCGCGGCGTCTATCGGGCGGGCTGCGCCGGCTATCGCGGGGCAGTCGTGGTGCGCCGTCCGCCGGTCGCACGCGCAGTCGTGGTTCGTCCACCGGTCGCCGCGTGTCGCACGGTATGGGTCAATGGCGTGCGCGTACGTCGCTGCGGCTGAACCGATGCGGGTCTGATCGGACAGCCGATCGGACCGCATTCTTTCAGACGGATGGTAGAGCATTCGGAAAGGTGACGACCTCGATCCGGTTGCCATCGGCATCGGCGATGAAGGCCGCGTAGTAGCGCAGGCGGTCATGCGGCCGGATCGATGGCGCGCTTTCGGAGACGGCCCCTGCCTCCATGGCCGCGGCGTGAAACGCATCGACTTCTGCCGTCGTCTTCGCACGCAGACACAGGTGCGCGCCGCTGGCCGGCGATAACGGCACCATTCCCGCGCGAAGATTGATCCACACTTCCGGATAGGTCTTGCCGAAGCCGATCATCGCCGGACGCGCCACCAGACGCGTCATGCCGAGCGGTGCGAACACGCGCTCGTAGAATGGCACCGCACGATCGAGGTCGCTGACGGCAATCGAGACGTGATCGATCATTGCCCTTCTCCGCCGTCATTGCGAGGAGCCACTTGGCGACGAAGCAATCCAGAGCCAGAAGCACAGGAAGAACTGGATTGCTTCGTCGCTGCGCTTCTCGCAATGACGATCTATTTGGCCAAGGTCTTCTTCATCGTCGTATTCGCCAGCCACTCGTCATGCAGCGGCACGCTGTTGCGCTGGGTCGCCACATAGCCGCGCTTCATGAAGAATTCGAGCGCGGTATCGCTCGCATCTACCGTGAGCGCCGTCGCGCCACGGGCGCCGGCCAGTTTTTCCAGCGCGTCGATCAATGTGGAAGCCACGCCTTTCAGCACCGCATTCGGATGCACATAGAGCAGATCGATATGATCGGCGCCCTTCAGCGAAGCGAACCCTACCGGAATGCCATCCAGCGTCGCGATCAATGTGAGCTGCGAGGCGAGACGCTTGCCGAACCGCTCCTCGTCATCGCCGGCCTGCGCCCACGCTTCCTGCTGCGCCTCGCTGTAGTCGTCGCCAGTCAACTCCGCGATGGACGCAACATAGATCGCCGCAGCAATCGCGGTATCTTCGGGAAGAAACGGACGCAGGCCCGGCTTGGCATTCGATCCAGCCATCGGTCTCACCAGTAGTCCACGAGCTTCAGCGCCAGCGCGATGGCGCCGATGATGAGCGCCCATTTGATGGCGATGTAATATTTCCAGTGTTTTGGAAACGGCGTGTCAGGACGGCTCATCGCGCGATCTCCCAGGTGGTGCCTTCCTTGGAATCCTTGATGACAACGCCCATCGCCGCGAGTTCATCGCGAAGGCGGTCTGATTCCTTGAAGTCTTTGCGAACACGGGCAGCGGTGCGTTCGGCGATCAATGCATCGACCTTCGCGGCGTCGATGCCACTCGCCTGTTGCTTGCGATCGTTCCACGTTGCGGCGGTCTCTGAGAGAAAACCAAGCATGCGCAGCGATGCTGCGAACGTCACCCGGTCAGACTCATTGCCAGCGGCAGCGCTGTTGCGCAGTCCATGCAGAGCCGCCACGAGCAACGGCGTGTTCAGGTCATCATACAGCGCTTCGATGACTTTTGGCGACACTTCGCCGCCCGTCTGATCAGCAGCCACTGCGTACCAGTCATCAAGCGTCTTCGCGCTTTCCTCAAGGCCCTTCACCGTCCAGTCGACCGGCGACCGATACTGCGTCTTCAGCATGTTCAGACGCAGCACTTCCCCCGGCCAATCGTCGAGCAATTCGCGGATGGTGAAGAAGTTGCCGAGGCTCTTCGACATCTTCTCGCCTTCGACCTGCAGGAAGCCGTTATGCATCCAGTAATTCGCCATCGCATGCGTGCCATGGGCGCAGCGTGATTGCGCGATTTCGTTTTCATGATGCGGGAAGATCAGATCGAGACCGCCGCCATGAATGTCGAAGGTGGTGCCGAGATAGGCCGCCGACATCGCCGAGCATTCGATGTGCCAGCCGGGCCGGCCCCTGCCCCATGGCGAATCCCAGCCGGGCTCTTCCGGCGACGATTGCTTCCACAACACGAAATCGGTCGGATGCTTCTTGTGCGCATCCACGGCAACACGCGCACCGGCCTGCTGGTCTTCGAGCTTGCGGCCCGACAGCGCGCCGTAATCCGGCATCGACTGCGTATCGAACAGCACCTCGCCTTCGGCCTCATAGGCGTGGCCGCGCGCGATCAATTCATTGATTAGCGTCACCATGTCGGTCTTGCCGTCGGGCCGCGGCAGCACGAATTCCGTCGCACGCGGCTGCACCGTCGGCGGCAGGCAGCCCAGCGCTTTCACGTCGGCCTGGAACTGATCGGCAGTCTTCTCGGTGACCTTCCGGATCGCCTCGTTGAGCGGCAGGCCGGGATAATCCCGCAGCGCGCGGTCGTTGATCTTGTCGTCGACGTCGGTGATGTTGCGGACATAGGTGACGTGGTTCTCGCCGTAGATGTGCCTGAGCAGGCGGAACAGCACGTCGAACACGATCACCGGCCGCGCATTGCCGATATGGGCGAAATCGTAAACCGTGGGGCCGCAGACATACATCCGAACGTTGTTCGCATCGATCGGCGTAAAGACCCGTTTGTCGCGAGTCAGGGTGTCGTAAAGGCGCAGTTCCATGGGATGTCCGTCGGCTTGGCGGCCGGGCGTCCGGTGATCTCGGTTGAGAAAAAGACGGCCTCAGCCAGCGAATCGCTAGCGCATAATCTCGCGGCAAATGGTGCAAATGGCGAGGAAACCGTTCATGCCGGCACCATGCGGCAGCACGGTTTCACCGTCAAGCGCTGCCGGGATGCCACATCCGCCGCTGGAAACACGCAAGGACGGCACATTTCAGCCGTATTCGATGCGTACCCGGCCCTCACGGTTAACCCTTGTTAACCATTGGGGTTTATCGAGTGGAACTCGGTTCCTCATTTGCCTGGTGGGTTATGAAAGTCATTTTCGCTGCTCTGACCGCCGCATTTGCGGTCGCTTCTTCGGCTGCCCTGGCCGATTCCCGCGTTTTCATCGTCGCCAACCAGCCGGACGGCTACGGCATCGACCAGTGCCTGGCCAAGGGCGACAAATGCGGCGCGCCGGCCGCGCTATCCTATTGCAAGTCGCGGGAATTCAAGCAGGCCGTGGCCTATCGCCGGGTCGATCCCGATGAAGTGACCGGCTCGATTTCGTCCAGCGGCGGCGCCTGCAAGAGCGGCAAGTGCGACGAATTCGTCGCCATCACCTGCAATCGCTGACGCGGTTTTCGCGCGTTTGGCGCCAATTCGCTGCGGCAACGGTGCGGCGCGCTTGCGACCGTCTTGCGGCACCGGAATCGGCGTGACCGCGCCGCCGGAAGCGGCTATGAGACGCCTTCGTCGCCGCAATTTCATCGCGTGCATATGGCAATGACGGCACGGGTCGCCGCACCGCGGCAAGGCCCGCCCCGTTTCTCGTTCATCGGCCGGATATGTCTGTACCTGTGACTGCCACCTTTTCCCGCTGGGCCCTCGCCTGCGCCGCTCTGCTCGGTGTCTCTGCATTTCACGGTGACGCATTCGCGCAGGGTTATCCGGCGCAGGTCTATCCGCCGAGCCAGGCGCAGCAGCAGCAATCGGCCAATCCGATGTGCGGCCGGCTGGAGGCGCAGCTCGCCACCATCGACCGCGGCAATGGCCTCGATCCCGCCCGCGCCGATCAGATCCGCCGCTATGAAGATTCCATCAGCCGCCAGCAGGGCGAGCTCGACCGCGTGACACAGCAGGCGCGCCGCATGGGCTGCGACTCCTCGGGTTTCTTCTCGCTGTTCTCGGGCCAGTCAGCGCAATGCGGTCCGGTGAACAACCAGATCCAGCAGATGCGCGGCAATCTCGATCAGATGACGTCAAGCCTCGAACGTCTGCGTGTCGGCACGCCCGGCTCATCCGATCGCGACAGCCAGCGCCGCTCGGTGCTGCTGGCGCTGGCGCAGAACCAGTGCGGCCCGCAATACGCCGCCGCCGCCCGCCAGCAACAGCAGAACTCCGGTCCCGGCGGCTTCCTCAGCAATCTGTTCGGCAACAACGAATCCAGCCCCGGCGAAATCCCGCCTGCCGGCGACGCCATGATGAGCAATGTCCCGCAGGGCACCTATCGCACCGTCTGCGTCCGCACCTGCGACGGCTATTACTTCCCGATCTCGTTCACGACGGTGCCGGGCCGCTTCGCCGATGACGAACGCGCCTGCAAGGCGCAGTGCCCGGCCACGGATGCGAATCTCTACACCTATCGCAATCCCGGCGAGGACATGAATGCGGCGGTGTCGATCGCCGGCCAGCCTTACTCGTCGTCGCCGAATGCGTTCAAGTATCGCACCGAGTTCAATCCGTCCTGCTCCTGCAAGGCGCAGGGCCAGACCTGGGCGGACGCGCTGAAGACCATCGACGACAAGGCCGCCGCCGAGAATGGCGACATCATCGTCACCGAAGAGCGCGCCAAGCGGATGTCGCAGCCGCAGCAGAAGGGCACGCCGGCCGCGCTGAAGAAAAACGCGGCACCGGATGCATCGCCTGCGCCGGCACAGCAGCCGGCAGCGCAGGGCGCGCCCGGCCAGATCCGTCAGGTCGGACCGCAATTCCTGCCGAACAACGCGAAGCAGTAGCGATCTGTTCGCCCTGCGCACATTGTAGCGGCAGCGATACCGAAAGTTCGCCGGAACGGCGCAAGCTTCGGATAACCTCGCGGCGGTAACATCGGACCAAACCGAAAGGCGCAGTCCGATGGTCTCCACCTATCTCAACTACAATCTGGTGTCGCGCGATCTGCAGAAATCGATGATCAAGATTTCGCAGCAGGCCGATGTGAGCAAGGACTCCGCCTACTACAAGGCCAATATCGGCAAGGTCACCAGCGTCGATGACCTGTTGAACGACCACCGCCTCTACACCTATGCCATGAAAGCCTATGGCCTCGAGGACATGGCCTATGCCAAGGCCTTCATCCGCAAGGTGCTGGAGAGCAATCTTTCCGACACCAACAGCTTCGCCAACAAGCTGAGCGACAAGCGCTACCGCGAATTGGCGGCCGCCTTCCCGTTCGGGACCGCCAGCGCCGACACCAAGACCGCCCAGTCCGCGAACCAGATCGACGAGATGATCGGCCTGTATACGTCGGTGGCGAAGCGCGGCGTCGACGCGCTCGACGCCAACAAGAACTACTACAATCTGACGATCGGCAAGATCACCAACGTCAACGCCCTGCTCGGCGACGACAAGCTGCGGGACTACGTGTTCTCGGCTTATGGAATCGACAAGAGCAACTGGTCGCACGACACGATCGGCAAGGTGCTGAGCAGCGATCCGTCCGACCCGAGCAGCTATGTCAATTCCGTCTGGGTGTCGCAGAAGGCTGGCATCAACGACAACATCACCAAAGCCCAGGCGGCGATGGTCGATGCCGCCGGCAAGATCGACGCCTATACGGCGCAGCTGAAGCAGCCCGGCGCCGACATGGCCGATCTGCGCCGGAAGATCGATCTGGAACGTGCGCGCGGATCGATGAACGAGATCAGCATCGTCAGCTACCGGAAGGCGCTCGAAACGATCGACAGCTATGTCGCGCTGGCCGGCGCCTTCGAATTCGCATCCGATGGCACGCTGCCTGCCGGCGCACCTCCGCAGACGGCTACCCAGCAGAGCGACACCCACTCCAAATATGTCAACAGCCAGGGCGCCGTCTATCTCGCGGCAGACCCGACCTATTCCGCATCGCTGATCAAGCAGTATCGCACCGGCCTCGCCAAGGTGACGACGATCGACCAGTTTCTGAAGACGCCGAACGTCTACAATTTCGCGCTGAAGTCGTTCGGCATCGATCCGGAGACGGTGTCGCCGACCATCATCAAGAATGCGCTCAAGAGCGATCCGAACGATCCGAAGAGCTATGTGAACAAGCTGCGCGACGACCGTTTCGTCCAGCTCGTCCGCGCGTTCAATTTCGACAGCAGCGGCAATATCACCACGCCGGTGGTGGCTCAGGACGGTGCGGAAGTGAAGCTGGTGATGAAGGACTACATCATCGCCAAGACGCGCTTCACCAAGGACAAGGAACAGGCCGAGCTGCGCAAGGAAGCCGACAAGGACGCGGTCTACTATCAGAAGAACATCGCCAATATCGAGAGCGTGAAGGACCTGCTTGCCGACAGGAAGCTGGTCGACATCGCGCTCGTCGCCAAGGGGCTGGACCCCGCCAAGGTGACCACCGCCGATCTGCGCAAGATGTTCGATTCCGATCTGAACGACCCCAAGAGCTTCGTCAACACGCAGAAGGATCCGCGCTTCGCGGAGCTGGTGGCCTCGTTCAATTTCAACGACGATAGCGAGATCGCGCGGCTGCCGAAATTCGGACCGCAGACCCGCGACCAGTTCATGGAAACCCAGCGCAAATATCTGCAGCAGACGCTGGAGACGCAGCAGGGCGAGACCAATCCGGGCGTGCGTCTCGCGCTCTATTTCGAACGCAAGGCGCCGAGCATCACCTCGGCCTATGACCTTCTCGCCGACAAGGCATTGGCCGAAGTATTCCGCACCACCTTCAGCCTGCCCGACGAAGTCGGCGCGATGGATATCGACCAGCAGGCAAAGGTGGTGGAGAAGCACCTGAACCTGAAAGACCTCGCCGATCCCGCCAAACTCTCAAAGCTGCTGAACCGCTTCTCGGCGCTGTACGACATCAAGAACGGCCAGATCGCCGCCTCATCGCCGATCGTCACCCTGTATCAAGGTGGCGGCCTGCTCAGCAACACGACCTTCGCGGCGATCGCGAAAGGCGCGCGGTGACGGGGCTTCGATCGTAGGGCGGATTAGCGCAGCGTAATCCGCCGGCCGATTTTGTGTGGCGAAGAACGGCGGATTACGGCTTCGCCTTATCCGCCCTACGGCTACGCGGTCTCCATCAGTCTCGAGGGCCAGCCGATACGAACCAGCAGGCCATCGGGGCCGTTGATGCCGACCTCGTACATGCCCCATTCGCGGTGGCGCAGGATGCCGCCGGGGCGGATGATCAGATCGTCCACCCGCGCAGCGATGGCATCGACGTCGGGCGTACGGATGAAGACCCCGAACGGGTTGGCTTCCGGCACGCGCCACGGGCCGTCACCGGCCTGCGTGACATGCACTTCGCAGCTCCAGCCGGTCATGATGACATAGTCGCCCTCGCCGCCGGCGCGCGCGAAGCCCAGCCGCTCCCAGAATGCGATGGCCGTTTTCAGATCGTTGCTCGGTACGATGGCGAAGGCGCCAACGGAAACATCGGTGGGCATATGTTCTCCTTCAGACTGTAGGGCGGGCAAAGCGAAGCGTGCCCACCATGACATGCAGAACATAAGAGGTGGGCACGGCGCTTCGCGCCCCTGCCCACCCTGCGGATTCATTGTGCTTTGCGACCGCATAGTCTGCGCGGCCCGCGAGATAGCGGGCTGTCCCTTCCGATCAGACAGCACCTTGTAGAATGATATCAGCTTCATTATATTGATATCACTGCCATCAATTGTCCGGAGGCGCTATCAAATGCCCGCGGTTACTATTCGCAACCTGTCCGAGGAGGCCCACCGTGCCCTCAAGGTGCGCGCGGCCCATCATGGCCGTAGCGCCGAAGCCGAAATGCGCGACATTCTGGAAGACGCGGTTCGTCCCGCCAGCCGTCTTCGCATCGGCTCCGCCCTGTCGGCGTTGAGCCGCGAGGCAGGGCTGACCAACGCCGATTTCGAGGCACTGGACCAAGGCCGCGACCGGACGCCCGCCGCCCCCATGAGCCTTGAATGATCGTTCTGGACACGAATGTCGTCTCCGAGGCGATGAAGCCGGAGCCAGACCCCGCCCTGCGCGACTGGCTGGACGAGCAGGCCGCCGAAACCCTCTATCTTTCCAGCGTGACCGTCGCGGAACTGCTGTTCGGAATCGGCGCGTTGCCGGACGGGCGGCGCAAGCAGAAGCTCGCCACCACGCTCGACGGGCAGCTTGCCCTGTTCGACGGCAGAATCCTTCCCTTCGACACGGCCGCCGCCCGCCACTATGCCGGTCTCGCCGTTGCGGCACGCAATGCAGGCAAGGGCTTTCCAACCCCGGACGGATATATCGCGGCCATCGCGACCGCTCGCGGTTTTGCCGTCGCCACGCGCGACGCCAGCGCATTCAATGCAGCAGGCGTCCCGGTCATCGATCCCTGGAAAGCCGGACGCTGAATGTGGGCCGTAGGGCGGATTACGCCTTCGGCTCATCCGCCCTACGGTTACGGCTCGAATGCTTCGCTCGTGCCCTTGCCCGGCCGCGTCACGAGGTCCTCGTCGGGCTTCGGCAGGGGCTTGGCCTGATCGCGAAAACGATTGGTGATGGGGTAACGGCGGTCACGGCCGAAATTCTTGCGCGTCACCTTCACGCCCGGTGCGGCCTGGCGGCGCTTGTATTCGGCGATGTTGAGCAGGCGATCGATGCGCAGCACCGTGTCCTTGTCGAAACCGTCGGCGATGATTTCCGACAGCGGCTGCTCGCGCTCGACGAGGCGTTCGAGGATCGCATCCAGAATATCGTAAGGCGGCAGCGAGTCCTGGTCGGTCTGGTTTTCGCGCAGCTCTGCGGTCGGCGGCCGGATGATGATGTTGTTCGGGATCACCTCGCCGTCCGGCCCCATGGCGCCTTCGGGCTTCCATGAATTGCGCAGGGCCGAGATGCGGAACACCTGGGTCTTGTAGAGATCCTTGATCGGGTTGAAACCGCCATTCATGTCACCATAGAGCGTGGCATAGCCCACCGACATTTCCGACTTGTTGCCCGTGGTCACCACCATGGCGCCGGTCTTGTTGGACACGGCCATCAGCAGCGTGCCGCGCGTGCGCGCCTGCAGGTTCTCTTCAGTGATGTCGCGGGCGAGGCCTCTGAAGGTGTCAGCGAGGATCTTTTCGAAGCCGTTGACGGCATCCGCGATGGGCAGGATTTCGTAACGGAAGCCGAGCGCCTTTGCGAGCTTGTCGGCATCGTCGAGCGAGACCTGTGCGGTGTAGCGGAACGGCAGCATGATGCCGCGCACGCGATCGGCGCCCAGCGCGTCCACGGCGATGGCCGCGCAGAGCGCGCTATCGATGCCACCGGAGATGCCCATCAGCACGCCGGGAAAACCGTTCTTGTTGACGTAGTCGCGCAGGCCGAGCACGCAGGCGGCGTAGTCGCCTTCGTCGCCTTCCGGCACCTTTGCGACGGGACCGTTGCAGCGCCACGCGCTACCCGTCTTCTCGAAGGTCAGCGTGGTGATATTCTCGGTGAAGGACGGCAACTGCGCGCCGAGCGTGCGGTCCGCGTTCAGCACGAAGCTGGCGCCGTCGAACACCAGTTCGTCCTGACCGCCGACCTGGTTGAGATAGACCATCGGCAGATGGCTCTCGGTGACGCGCGCGACCTGCACATTCATGCGCAGATCGTGCTTGCCGCGGGCATAGGGCGAGCCGTTCGGCACGATCAGGATTTCGGCGCCGGTCTCGGCAAGGGTCTCGACCACGTCCTCGTAGTCGGCGGACTCTTCCATCCATGTGTCTTCGCAGATCGGCACGCCGACGCGCAGGCCGCGGATGGTGACGGGGCCCGAGACCGAGCCGCGTGCGAACACCCGCTTCTCGTCGAACACGCCGTAGTTCGGGAGATTGACCTTGAAACGGATCGCGGCGATGCGGCCAGCGTCGAGCAGCACGCAGGCATTGTAGAGCTTGCCGTGATCGACCCAGGGCGTGCCGATCAGCATCGCCGGGCCGCCATCCGCGGTCTCGCGGGCGAGCGCTTCGACCTCGGCGCGGCATGTCATCTGGAAGGCCGGCTTGAGCACCAGATCTTCAGGCGGATAGCCGGCGATGAAGAGCTCGGGCAGCACCACGAGATCGGCGCCATCGGAGGCAGCCTGGGCGCGCGCCTTGCGGGCCTTGTCGGCATTGCCGGCGATGTCGCCGACGGTCGGATTGAGCTGGGCCAGCGTGACGGTGAAGCGGGTGTTTGTCATGGGGATATTGAAGCCTCTGGGCTGGTGGTTCGCAACCACCGACAATGTATCGCTCACATGCCGCGACGGGCTCTGTCGTGTCCCCTCTCCCGCTTGCGGGGGAGGGTTAGGGTGGGGG
>JAEXHR010000268.1 GCA_023449855.1 Pseudomonadota bacterium
GTATCTCTCCCCGCGCCGTTGGTCGTCCAAAGGGGGAGAGATACAGAGCCTCGCTATTCTTACATCGTGCCCGGGAAGGCGCCGCCGTCGAGCAGGATGTTCTGGCCGGTGATGAAACCGGACTTGGCGCTGCACAGCCATGCGCAGGCCTGGCCGAATTCATCCGCTTCACCGAAACGACCGGACGGATTTTCGCTCGCGCGCTGGGTGAGGATTTCCTCCACCGACTTGCCGCTGTTCTTGGCCTGACCCGCAGCAACGCCGCGGATGCGGTCGGTGTTGAACGGGCCGGGCAGCAGGCCGTTGATGGTCACGTTGCTCCGCACGGTCTTGCGCGACAGGCCGGCGACGAAGCCGGTCAGGCCGCTACGCGCACCGTTGGACAGGCCGAGCACATCGATCGGCGCCTTCACGGCGGCCGAGGTGATGTTGACGATGCGGCCGAACTTGCGCTCCATCATGCCATCCACTGTTGCCTTGATCAGTTCGATCGGCGTCAGCATGTTGGCGTCGACCGCCTTGATCCAGTCGTCGCGGGTCCAGTTGCGGAAATCGCCGGGCGGCGGGCCGCCGGCATTGTTTATGAGAATGTCGATCTGGCCGGCTGCCTTCAGCGCGGCCTCGCGGCCCTCCGGCGTGGTGATGTCGCCGACCACCTCGATGATCTCGACACCCGGATTTGCTTTACGGATTTCCGCCGCTGCCGCAGCCAGCGCTTCAGCGCCGCGTGCAGTCATGGTCACATGCACGCCTTCGGCGGCGAGCGCTGCGGCGCAGCCACGGCCGAGACCCTTGCTCGATGCGCACACCAATGCGCGGCGTCCTTTGATTCCGAGATCCACGTTCTCACTCCCTGAAACGATTGTCGAAGAGGGCGCGACCTTAGCGGTTCCGCGCCGGGCTGAGTAGATGCCGCAATCGCAGGGCCGGGCTACGAGTCCTCGTTGTCGTAGTGCAGCAGATCGCCAGGCTGGCAGTCGAGAAATCTGCAGATGCGCTCCAGCGTCTCGAAGCGGACGCCTTTCACCTTGCCCTGCTTGAGCAGCGAGAGATTGGCCTCGGTGATCCCGACGAATTCGGCGAGGTCTTTCGATTTCACATTGCGCTCGGCCAGCATCACGCCGAGGCGCACCCGGATTGGCATCGGCTGGTCCTCAGACGAATTGGCGGTTTTCGTCGGCGATGGCGAGCGCCTCGCTCATCACGGACGCGATCACGGCCACAGTGCCGGCGAAGATCAGCGCGATCAGGGTGTCGGAGCCGATGTTGACTGCCACCGCTTTCGTGCCCGCTGCCATGCGTAGCGACAGCAGCACCGTCAATGCGGCGCCGGCGGAAGGCTTCAGCAGCGCCGATGCGGCGATCGCGATGGCAAACAGCCGCAAGTCCCTGATCGGTCGATCTGCAAACACCTCGCCTCGCGCGAAGGCTGCAAAGCAGCGGCGCGCAATGAGCAGGCCGCAGACAAATGCGCCGAGCGGCATCATGGAGATCACGAAAGCGAAGAAACGACCGGCCAGATCGAGCTCCTCCGACGGAAAATACGGCATGCCGGCATGCGTAAACAGTGTTGGCGTCGGTGTGGTCGCCCAATAGAGCGCCATGGCGATGCTCAGCAGCACGGAGGTAACGCCGCAGATCAGCGCCATCGCGCGACTGACGGTGCGGATGCGATTGAGCCGGCTGTTGCGGGAATCCTGGCATGCGATGGACTGGACCATGAAAAGTCTCCTTTCGATCGAGCCATTCATGATGCTAAAATTATCGTTTGACAATAATTATTTTCTGCATGACGCTAATTTCATCCAAGGAGGATCGTCATGTTTTCTCGTTTCGCGCGCTATAGCCTCGTTTTCGCGGTCTCATTCACCCAGGTCGTCGCCCTGGCGCAGGCTGCCCCGTCGACGTCGCAGGGCCAGATTTCAGTCGCGCAGGTCATCCAGATGCTCGACAAGGCGCCCGCCGATCGCGTCGCCGGACAGGTGCTGACGGCCTATCTCGCCGGTGTCGGCGAGGCGGCGGGCGTCGCTGTCGATATCGGCCGGGCATCCTGCGCGAAGACGTTGAATCTCACTGCCGACCATGTGCGTCAGGCCGTCAGCATCGCGGCGGGGAAGCCTGATGCAGCGGAAGTGGCGGCAACGCCGCTGATCGTGCGCGACATGCTCGAGCGGGCCAAGTGCAAGCGATCTGCGACGTGAGAAGATGCGCGCGTCGTCACGGGCGGCGCGCGCGCTTCAGCTGGTCGAATGTCGCGACCACGTCCGGCGGCAGCGCGCGGATGCCGGTCTGCCCGATCCGTGACAATAGCGGGCGCAGATGCGAGCCGGTGAGATAGGACGGTTGCATATTGGCCGGCACCAGCTGATCGAAAATCAATACCAGCGTAACCGCGATCAGGCCGACGCGGATTGCGCCGAGCGCGGCACCACCCAACCTGTCGCCAATGCCGATATGGGCGCCGATCAGGTCGTTGATGGCGAGGCGCAGCAGCGAGCCCAGCGCGATGCCGGCGATCAGGAACATGACGAAGAAGATCAGCGACTGCTGTATCTGGGACGCAGCCGCCGCCTGCGGCAGGATCAGACTGGTGATCCAGACGGCAATCGGTGCGGCGATGAGATAGCCGAGAATGGCCGCGGCGCTGCGCAGCAAGCCAGCGCGAAAGCCAAGCGCCACGAAAATGGCAAGTGCGGCATAGACGACGGCATCAAAACTGTTCATCGCGCCCTTACGGCGCGGCAATTCCGCGCGAAAGAAATCCGGCCGGTTCTCGGATTTTGCTTGGGTTTTGCGATCGCTGCGAGGCCTTGTATCACTAGGCCAACAGAACAGACGCATCAGGGAACGACCATGTCCGCTATATTCGACGTCAACAAGGAAGTCATCCTCATCACCGGCGCCTCGCAGGGGCTCGGCCGCCAGTTTGCGCGCGTACTCTCCGCGCATGGTGCAACTGTCGTGCTGGCGGCGCGGCAGATGGGCAAGCTGGAAAGCCTGCAAAAGGAGATCACGGACAAAGGCGGCCGCGCCGTCGCCGTGTCGATGGACGTCACCGACAATGCGTCGATCGCGCGGGCTTTCGATGCCGCCGAAGCGGCGCTCGGGCCGGTCACCGTGCTGATCAACAATGCCGGCATCGCCGTGGAGAAGATAGCCATCGAGCAGACCGAGGCGGATTGGGATTCGGTGATGGGCGCCAATCTCAAGGGCGCCTATTTCGCGGCGACGGAGGCTGCGCGCCGCATGATCGCGCACAAGGTGGACGGCAATATCGTCAACATCGCCTCGGTGCTCGGCTTCGGCCTGACCAAGGCGGTTTCGCCCTACGCGATCTCCAAGGCCGGCATAGTGCAGGCGACCAAGGCGCTGGCGCTGGAACTCGCCGCCCACCGCATCCGCGTCAACGCGTTGGCGCCGGGCTACATCGATACCGACATCAACCATGCCGCATGGGATACGCCGGTCGGCGAGAAACTGGTGAAGCGCATCGCGCAGCGCCGGGTCGGCCATGAGAGCGATCTCGACGGCGCCATCCTGCTGCTGGCCTCGAATGCCTCGCGCTATATGACCGGCAGCACGGTGACAGTGGATGGCGGGTTTCTGCTGAGCTGAGGGGCGCTTTTCCCCATCCGTCATAAAAACGCAAAAAGATGCCCGCGGCCTCTTTCCAAAGCCGGCGGGCATTGATAGATACCCCTCACGCCGCGGCGATGGCCCGGTTGTCTTCTCAGGAACTTCAGGTCTGGGATCGTCCGACGCCTCCGGCGTTGGCATCCGGCTCATGTTCCCGAAAGGTTTGGCGCGGGGTGGAGCAGCCCGGTAGCTCGTCAGGCTCATAACCTGAAGGTCATAGGTTCAAATCCTATCCCCGCAACCAAACATTCCAAAAAGAATTCAAAGGGGTGGACGAAGGTCCAGCCCTTTATTTTTGCCCAAAACCCTCCAATAGGCTCGTCTCATCCGTGCTGGCCTATCCCAGTCACTGTTTTGAATCAGATTGATACAGACTTGGGGATCCTTGACGATTCAGCCTAAATTTGTCCCGCTCTAGCAGGCGTATGTGCCGGTTTCCTTGCCGCTTTGATGTGACGCCCCCTACCGGATGAGGCATAGTGGGGCTTGCTATAGCTCATTCTAGACCCATAATATGAGCTATAGAAAAGGTCGCTATAGCTCATGGGATGGAACTGGCAACAGCCGGATTGGCCGGAATTCAGATACGCCGCCGCCGCGTTGGAGCCTCTGGAAAAGCGATTCCTGCTCCATTCCGGGGAGTTCATCGGCGCGTTCAAGCATGTCAGCCAGGGCGACCGCGATATGCTCAAGATCGAGATGATCAGCGACGAGGCGTTGAAGACCTCCGAGATCGAAGGTGAGATTCTCAACCGCGACAGCGTGCAATCCTCCCTTCGGCGCCAGTTTGGCCTGGCGGGGGACAAGCGTCAGGTGCTTCCCGCTGAACAGGGCATCGCGCAGATGATGGTCAGCCTCTACGAAACCTTTGCTGATCCGCTGAGTCACCAGACCATGTTCGCCTGGCACGACATGATTATGAGCGGGCGTAAGGATATTCACGTCATCGGTGGCTACCGCACTCACGCCGAGGCGATGCAGGTGGTCTCCGGCAGCATCCATGATCCCAATATTCACTTCGAAGCGCCGCCATCGGACCGCATGCTTGCGGAGATGGAAGCTTTCGTTGCGTGGTTCAACCGGACGGCGCCCGGAGGTACGCATCCGTTGCCGTATCTGACACGGGCGGGCCTAGCTCACCTTTATTTCGTCAGCATCCACCCTTTCGAGGATGGCAACGGCCGTATCGGGCGAGCCCTTGCCGAGAAATCTTTGGCTCAGAACC
Source organism: Pseudomonadota bacterium (assembly GCA_023449855.1). Taxonomy (GTDB): domain Bacteria; phylum Pseudomonadota; class Alphaproteobacteria; order Rhizobiales; family Xanthobacteraceae; genus Tardiphaga. Next base: position 4,862 of record JAEXHR010000268.1, read on the forward strand.
TTGGGCAACCAACGCTCATTGCACTGGCGTTCACGATCGAGCGGGCGCGTAAGGCCTATTACGACATGCTTGAGCGCAGCAACAAGGACACGGAGATCACGGCGTGGCTGTCGTATTTTTCCGAAACAGTCCTGCAGGCCCAGCACAACACGCTCAGGCGGTTGGAGTTCTATTTGGCCAAGGCGCGGCTGTACGACACGCTGCGTGGTGAGCTGAACGAGCGCCAGGAGAAGGCGCTGGAGCGTATGTTCCGCGAAGGCATCGATGGCTTCGAGGGAGGTCTGAGCGCCGAGAACTACGTCAGCATCACCAAGGCGACGCGCGCGACCGCGACCAGAGACTTGCAGGGTTTGGTGAAGAAGGGCGCTCTGCTACGGACCGGGCAGCTCAAGCATACGCGGTATCACCTGAATATTCCCGAGCGGGATCGGTAGCTGGCCGGAGGCCCGGCCCTTTCTTTTTAATCCAGATGTACGAACTCGGGCGTGTTGCGAACAAAACTTCATTCGCGCAATAGCTTTTCGTTCCAAGAAGCTGCGAGCGGATGGATGGCCGCTCGGCATACGGCTGTCACATGCCGGTCGTATGAGCTTGGAGCTCGGTGTTGCCGGTACCTTCATCAATCTGCTTTGGGCCGCTGACGACCTCGTTCCGCGGTCCAGCAAGCGACTTGCGGCTTTCATGTCTCCTGCCGATGTTCGATCTGTTCGGATTTCGCCCCATCGGCGGCTGCTGCGCGCTCCATCTCCAAGGCGGTGGCGACCCGCGCTTATCTTGTGCCTGGCATTCGCTCTGTTCTCGCCGTTTGCTCTCGCGAACGAGCCGAGCGTGGAGTTCGATATCCCGGCGCAGGAGCTGGATCAGGCGCTGAGCGCTTTCCGCTCCGTTGCCAAGGTTCATATCTTTTACGAGACTGCGCTGACGGCTGGCCGGCGATCGCGGGGGGTTAAAGGCAGTCTCACGCCCGGGCGCGCATTGCAGATCTTGCTCGGAGAGACAGGATTGCTGGCGCGCCGGACAGATGTCGATGCTTTCGCGATCCTGCCCGGGCGCGCAGAGCCGGATCGCGCGCAGGCGCCGGCAAACCTGCCCGATGTACATTTTGTCAGCGCGCTGCAGAACGGCGTTCTCGACCTGCTGTGCCGAAACAGCCAGACCAGGCCCGGTCGATACAAGGCAGCGTTCGAATTCTGGATCGCCCCGACCGGCGCCATTCAACATAGCGCGCTCATGGCTTCGACCGGAGACGCGGTGCTCGATACTGCTTTGCTGCAGGCGCTTCGGGGCGGCAGTATCCACGCAGCGCCACCTGCCAATGTGACCCAGCCGTTCATCCTCATGGTTGCGCCGCGCGCGCCATCTGAAACGGGGGATTGTGCCGGGTCGCCGCAGACTGCCCGATAGGCGACCGGAACCGTAGTCAATTTGTCATGCAGTCTTGATAGTCGACATCGCTCCATCCTGGCGTGTGTCACGCCGGGATAGCTTGCGCCGGCGCCTGATCGGGCGACGCCGGGTTCTTGATGTGTCGGACGGGGCCTGGCGGGGATGGCAGAAACGACGTGGGCATTGCTACGCGATCTGCTCAGCGACAGATACGCGGAGCTGAAGGCCAAGCTGACACGTCGGCTTGGCTCCGAGGAGCTCGCCAGTGAAAGCCTGCACGAGACATGGCTGCGGCTGAACCGGCCGGGCGATGTCGGTTCGATCGAACGTCCGTCCGCGTATCTGCTGCGCATTGCCATCAATATTGCGACTGACCGCCTGCGCGCCGAAAGCAGCCGCGCGCGCCGGTCCGACATCGATGCCCTGTTGGGAGGCGGCGGCGAGTCGCCAGATCCGGCCTCGGAGCTGCAGGCTCGGCTCGAGCTTCAGGTCGTTGAACGGGCGATCCGCGGATTGCCCGAGCGACCGCGGACGATCCTGATCGCCTCCCGGCTCGAGGGGCAGACCCACGACGCCATTGCCAGGCAGCTAGGCATTTCCAGACGCACCGTCCTGTATGAGCTCAAGCGCGCTGTGGAATATCTGGATGCACAGCTTGAGAATGAAGGTTATTCGTCCTCCGATTGCGCTCCGAAGTCTCCCGATGCGTCTTAGAAGGGATAGACCACGCGATCGATGGTACTCATCAATGAGAGCGCTTGAGCAATGACGGCCGCGAACAGCTCGAAGGACGAGCTTGAGGCGCTGAAACGCGAAGCCTGGACCAAGCTCCTGCATGTGACGTCGGGTCATGCCAGCAAGGCGGACCTCGCGGCGCTGAAGCTCTGGTGCGCGCAAAGCCCTCGTCATGCCGAGGCCTTCGCCCAGGTCAGCGGACGCTGGCGTGTGTTCGGCAAGGCCATCGAGAATGTCGCACAGGCCGAGCCTGCCCTCGGCACCGAAACGCATGCGAGAACGCGCGCGCCGATCGGTCGTCGTGCGTTTCTGGTCGGCGCTCTCGGTGCGTCGGCGGCCGGGGCTGCCGTCATGATCGCGCGACCGCCGATGGAGTTGTGGCCGTCGCTCGGCGAGTTCGCTGCCGACTACCGCACCGCGACCGGCGAGCGTCGCCGTATCGCGCTTGCCGAGCGCGCGTCGGTGGACATGAACACCCGCACCAGCCTCAATGTCCGGGCCGGAAGCGGCGGAGGCGATCAGATCGAATTGATCGGGGGGGAGGCTGCATTCGCGACGCGGTCGAGACCCGTCGAAGTCATTGCAGGCAGCGGTAGGGCCTGGGCCGACGACGCCCAGTTCAGCATCCGTCGCAACGGCTCCGATATCTGTGTCACATGCCTCGATGGCTCCGTCGATATCCGGCAGGACGGGCGCTCCGCGACGCTGCAGAAGAAACAGCAGGTCGTCTATGACGATCGCAGTCTGGGTCAAGTCCAGAGTGTCGATCCCGTGACAGTGACGGCGTGGCGCGAAGGCGAGTTGCTGTTTCAGAACGAGCCGCTGGCGCGGGTTGTCGACGAGATCAATCGCTACCGGCCGGGCCGGATCATTCTGGTGAATGAAGCGCTCGGGCAACGGCGCTTCACTGCGCAGTTTCGGCTGGATCGGCTCGATGTGGTGATCACCCAGTTGAAAGCGACATTCGGCGCGCGTGTGGTGTCGCTCCCGGGCGGCGTGGTCCTTGTGAGCTGATCTTCCGCGGCGGAGCAAAAAAACAGCGCGGCACGTTGCGCACTTGTCGGGGCTTACTCGTCTATGGGCGTCGGCAGAGTCCGACGGTTGGCTGAAGCCGTGGGGGCAACGGTCGACCATGTGACCAGAGAGTGCCCTTTCATGTTTCTGCCCGTTGTCGACTCCGCACCGCGCCCTTCCTCCGTTCGTTTTCTGTCGAAGCGCGCCCTGCTGTCCGCCGGTGTAAGCGCGGTCGCCCTTTTCGTGGCGAGTCAGGATGCATTCTCGCGTTCGCTGGGCGGCGGATCGGGCCCCGCTCCGTCGTCAGCGCCTGCTGCCGCCGTGGCGACCGCCCAGGCCGCCTCTCAGGCCGCGCAGCAGGCGAGCAATTCGCTCCGGCGTGCGACACTCTCCATTCAGGCGATACAGGCGGCGCAGCAGGCTGCCCGCGATGCCGCACGAGCCGCGCCCGCCACGGCGCAAAACGGTCTGCAGGCCGGCGGCCTCGTGGTGATGCCGGGCGCGACACCGGGGGCGACCGATGGCGGCGCGGGCTTGTGGCAGGGCGCGAAGCTGCCGACCGAGACCGTGAGTGGCGGACGTACCCAGGTCACGGTCAGGCAGACCGAGCAGAAGGCGATCCTGAACTGGAAGGAGTTCAACGTCGGTCGCGAGACGGATCTCTATTTCGACCAACGTGCCGGTGGCTCCGATGCCAGCAACTGGATCGCGCTGAACCGTGTGGATTCCGGCACCGCTCCGAGCCGGGTCCTTGGCTCCATCAGGGCAGAGGGGCAAGTCTATGTGATCAACCGCAACGGCGTCATCTTCGGCGGCGCAAGTCAGGTCAACGTCCATACGCTCGTTGCTTCGAGCTTGAGCCTGTCCAATGCGCAGTTCATGGCGGGCATCAACAAGGAGCTTTATGTCTTCAACGATTCGTCCGGCAACAGCATCGCGATGCCGCAGTTCGGCTATCTCGGGCAGAAGACTCCTGTAAACAACACGTCCATCAATAACCCTTCCCAGGTCGCAGGCGCGGTGATCGGAGCTGCTCCCGGCGATGTGCTGGTCGAGGCAGGGGCGCAAATCACGGCGGCGAGCGGTGGCAAGGCGATGTTGTTCGCGCCGCATGTCATCAACTCGGGACAGATTCTGGCGCCTGAAGGTCAGGTGATCATGGCTGCCGGCGAGCAGATCTATCTCAGGACCAGCACCGCCTGGCCCGATCCCGTCACCAACAAGAGCACCTTTCGCGGCCTTGACGCCGCGGCGTCGTCGCCCATGCGCTGGATGTTTTCTTATAACCAGGCGGCGCTCGAGAACGATCTCTTCAGCAAGGACGTCAGGAGCATCGTTCTGCCCGAGATGGAGCAGCGTGCGGCCTCCGTTGGCTATCGGGTCGTGAACAACGGCATCGTCCAGGCCAATCATGGCAACATCACCCTGACCGGCCGCGATGTCACGCAGAGTGGCGCGTTGCTGGCGTCGACGGCCCTCAACAATCGCGACGGCTCGATCCGCCTGCTGGGTTTCAGTCAGGGCATGGGATGTTACTCAAGCTCGTATTGCGACCCATCCGCTGGAATTTTGTGGTTCTGGAAGACTGGTACGGTGACATTGGCGCCGGGCAGCGTGACCGCGGCCATGCCCGATCTGTCCGATACCAGCGAGATCGAGCTGACGTCGACGGGCACGCGCTACGCCCCGGGCCGCGTCGAGTTGCGCGGCAACCTCATCAATATCGAGCGCGAAGCGAATGTCATCGTTCCTGCCGGCACCATCAGCGTGGTGGCGAGCACCGAGGGATGGGCCACCGAAAATCCTGGCTCCGGCGAGACGAAGCGCGACGGCAGCCGCATCTATATCGGTGAAGACGCCTATCTCAGCGTCGCGGGACTGCAGGACATTTTTGTCGCGATGGAGCGCAATGTCGTCGATGCCGAGCTGCGCATCAACGAGCTGCGCGACTCGCCGCTCTTCAAGGATTCCTGGCTGCGCGGACAAACGATCTATGTCGACCGGCGCGTGAGCGGGACGTTTTCCGATGGCCCGATGTCCGGCGTGCGGTGGGTGACGGACAAGAATGGCAACTACGTCCTGGGAGCCTGGAAGGGAACGCCGCTGGCCGACGTGTCGGGACGGCTCGGCGTGGGCAAGACGGATATCGCCGAACTATCGACGCAAGGTGGTTCGATCATCCTGAAATCGGCGGGGTCGCTGATCACGCGATCGGGCTCGATCCTCGATGTTTCGGGCGGCTCGGTTCGCTATTCCGATGGCTGGATCAACACGACCAAGCTGGTCGGCGCCGACGGGCGGATTTACGACATTAGCGAAGCCAGGCCGGATCGTGTCTATGTGGCGTTCGCCGGTGGCTTCACCCGCTGGCACGAGCGCGCGAATATCACGGAGACCTGGACGAGCGTCTTCGACAGGGGCGGCCCTCGCTTCGAGCGTGGTTATACCGAGGGCCGCAATGCCGGCTCCATCCAGTTCTATGCAGCCGAAGGCATCTTGCTCGAAGGTGGTTATTGGGGCGGTGTGATCTCTGGCGAACGTCAGGCGGCTTCGGGCAAGCTGGCGCAGGCCGGTCGCATGAAGTTCGGCGGCACGAGTGACGATGACCGGCAGTGGCTGCTCGCAGATCTGATCGTATCGGGCAGCCCGATTCAGTTGCCGGCAGACTTCGGCGCAACGACGCCTCTGTCCTCCTTCTGGTACAGCGGCCTCAGCGGTGTCGCTTCACCTGCTAATGACGACTCGTTCCTGCGCCGCACGACATATCTCGATTCCGACGTGATGGCCGCGGCAGGCTTCGGCTCGATCGAACTCTATGTCTCGAAGAGTTTCGCGCTTGAGAAGGGGACGACGCTTGAATTGGCGCGAGGCAGCTCGTTGATCATTCAAGCCAATAGCACGGACAATTACACCCAGAACTTCAAGGTCGATGGTGTGATTCACGTGGCCGGCGGTACCGTCAAGCTCAATCAGGCTGAGAACGTCTATTTTGGCTCCGGCGCCGCCATCGACGTCAGTGGTCAATGGGTCAGTCAACCGCCGGATGCTGCAACAGTGTCGGCGCCCGTGATCGGCGGCGGCAGTATCGAGGTCATGAATGCGAGGTTCGAGCGGGGTGCCGTCCTCGATGTCTCCGGCGGCGGCTGGTACAGACCGCAGAAGGGCAAGCGCGAGTTGCGGGTCGGCAATGCAGGCTCGATCACGTTTGCCGGCATCGATGCTGCAGAACTGCTGAAGGCCGATCTGCGCGGCTATGCAGCCGGATCGGGCGGCGCGCTTTCGGTGACCACGAATTCGTCACTCCAGATAGGAGGCGCGGCCGTAGCGCCCACGGGCACTGTCCGCCTGGCGGAGACGTTGTACTCCGATTTCGGCTTCCGTTCGGTTCAGCTCACGTCGCGCGGCGATATCACGGTTGCGGACGGAGCTACGATCCGGCAACTGCCGCGCAGTGTCGACGTGACGGACACCGAGCGCTTCGACAAGGGCGCGTCGATCACCGATATTGGCCCGCTTGTCGTGCTGCCGTTATCGCAGCGCGTGGACCTTGCGCCGACCTCGGTCTCGCTGACGGGCCGCAATGTGACGATCGGAGCCGGGGCCACGGTTGCGACCGATGTCGGCGGCAGCATCACCGTTGCGATTCCGAGCAGCACAGCCGGAGGCGCGATCAGGATCGACGGCCGGCTGGAGGCGTTGGCCGGAAAGATCAACGTTCTGGGAGCCTCAGGGACGATCACCATCGCCAGCACGGCGGCGCTGGCGGCGAGCGGCGTCCCGGTCATCGAGATGGATCGCTGGGGATCGCGCAGTGGCGTGGTGCTCGGCGGCGGCTCAGTGACCGTGGAGGCGGACTCGCTCGCGATGCGATCGAATTCGCTGATCGATATCTCGGGTACCAGCGCTGAAATCGACGTTCCGGCCGGCGGGGTGTTCGGATCGCGCAAGAGCATGCCGGTCATGATCGCCAGCAATGGCGGCTCCATTTCGATCAAGGGCCAGGGCGTGGTTGACGGAACATGGCGCGGCCAGGCGGGCGGTGACGGTGCGCGGGGCGGTACGATATCGCTGTCCTCCCTGACCTCTCTGACGCTATCCGACGGTGGTGCTGCGCAAGCGGGATTGGTCTTCCGTCCGTCGCTCCTGAAATCTGCCGGCTTCGCCGATCTCACGCTCACTGCAACTGCCATTCGGCTTGAGGGCGTCGACCTCACGCTCGGCAGCTCGATCTCGATTAACGGTGCGTTGATCAACGGCAATGGTGCCGATGCGCGCCTGTCGGCTCCATCCATCTCGCTCTATGGAGGTTCTGCAACGGCGCCAGGTGCAAGTGGCTCACTGACGCTTGCCGCCGAGGTGATCGACGTCAAGCAGGCGTTCATCCGCGGCTTTGCGCGGGCGGTACTGGACGCGACCGATATCCGGCTCACCTCCTACAGTGCGGGGCAGCCGGCTTCGCTCGACATGGCCGGCGCTTTGGTCTTGAGGGCTGCTCAAATCTATCCGGACTCGCTAACGAACGCGACGATCACAGCGAGCGAGAAGATCACCGTGCAGCAGAACGGTGTAGCTGGCGTAGCGCTATCGGCAGGAGGCTCCCTGACCCTGCTGGCGCCGGTGATCGAACAGGGCGGCACGCTGCGTGCGCCGTTCGGTCAGGTCGTTCTGAAGGCGGCCGGCAAGTTGATCCTCGGCGCGGGCAGTGTGACCTCTGTCTCCGGCGATGGTCTGTTGCTGCCTTTTGGCAATCTCAGCAACAACGAGAACTGGACATTGCCCACCAGCAGCGGTGTGCCGGTCACCATCACGGCCCCGCCGGAGAAGCGTATCACGCTCGAGGCGCCGAGCGTCGATCTTGCGGCTGGATCGATTGTCGATATCCGCGGCGGCGGCGATCTTCATGCCACGGAGCACGTGCCGGGCCCCGGTGGTTCCTATGACATGCTGTCGCGCCCAGGCGTGTACGCCATCATGCCGGCCATGGGCCCGGTGGCTGCGATCGGCGAGCGGATCTGGCTGGGCGCCGGCAGCGATGTCCCGGCGGGTTGGTACACGCTGTTGCCGGCACGCTACGCGCTGTTGCCGGGAGCCTACGCCGTTCAGATGGTGAGCGGCTCGCAAGGCGGCTCGATCCGTGGAAAAGTTGGCCTCGCCGACGGCTCCACGATGGTGAACGGCTATCGCGGTAATGCGCGCGACGGCAGTCGAGATCAGTTGCCGTCGTCCTGGCGCGTGATGTCGGGGGACGTTGTCCGCAAATACAGCGAATATAACGAAGCCTACGCCAATACGTTCTTCGCCTCCGATGCATTCAAGCTGACGCAGTATCGCCTGACCGGAAAGCAGGTCGTCACGCCACGACTGCCGATGGATGGCGGCGCGGTGGTGTTCAAGGCGACGCAGGACCTGATCCTGAACGGGCAACTGCGCTCGCAGGCTGCGGACGGCGGTCGCGGTGGGTTGGTGGATATCGCGGCGGCGAAGATCGCGGTCGTCGGTGCGGACCAGAGCGCCGGAGATTTGCGCACTAACGGATATCTCGTGCTCGATGCTGCCAGCCTGTCGAGTTTCGGCGCCGGCAGTCTCCTGCTCGGCGGCATGCGTAGCGGCGATCCCGGCGGCTTGCGGGTGGATGTGATCGCCCGCGACATCGTCGTGCGCAACAGTGGCAACTCGGCATTGACAGGACCGGAGATCATCCTGGCCGCGAGCGAGACGATCGATATCGGCGCCGGCAGTGTCATCGTCGCGCGCGGTGAGGCGTCGCGCGGTGCGGGCGATCTCGTGATGGCGCCGCAGGTGGCGCAAGTCATCAGCGATAACGGCACGCCCACAATTCCGGGCGACGATTTCGTGGCGACACCATCGCGCGATTGGGGGACGCTGATCCGCCTGTCCAACGGCGATGCGGTGCGGGTGATCCGCGAGAACGTTGACCTGACCGCTGGAGGTGTCGTCACGATCGGTGCAGGCGCGACGCTTGCCGGCGGCAAGGCGTTGCTGATCGACGCCACGCGCAACACTTATATGCGACCGGGCGCGCAGCTTTCAGGTACGACCCTGTCGGTCGCTTCCGGCCGTATCGGGTTTGGCGGCGGCAGCGGCCTGGTGCTCGATCAGGCCGCGTTGGCCATGCTGCGCAACACCGAAAATCTGATCCTGCGTAGCTACACCAGCATCGACTTCCACAATGCCGTAGATCTTTCCGGGCTGCGTTCGGTCAATCTGGATGCCGCTGTTCTCGTCGGCTATGGCACGGATAATATCGATATCGTCGCCAACCGGCTGGTGCTGGAAAACACGACGAGCACTTTCAGCGAGCCGACCGGCGCCGGTCATGGCCGCTTGAATCTCGTCGCGGAAGAATTGGTTTTTGGTCAGGGCGCCAAGGCGCTGCGCGGATTCGATGCGGCAGTGCTGACCGGCACGACGCGGATCGTCGGTGAAGGCAAGGGCTCGCTCGATGCCGGCAGCGCGGCAGTGACACTGTCCGCGCCGCTTCTGACCGGCCGTGGCGGCTCTGCGCAATCGCTGACCACGACTGCCGGGCTCTCCGTCGCAACGCTTGGGGCGATAACGCCGGCGCGTGACCTGGACAGTCTCGGTGCGCGCTGGAGCCTGACAGCCGGTTCCGTTCTGTTCGGCGGACGTGTCGATGCCCTGGGCGGTGCTGTCGAGCTGACCGCCACGCATGGCGACGTGATCCTCGCGGCCGGCGCGCTGATCGATGTCGGCGGTTTCGGCAAGCAGTTCTTCGACGTCGCCGAATATACGGATGCAGGGCGCATCGCGCTGACTGCTACCGGCGGCTCCATGAAGATGGCTGCTGGCGCCGTGCTGGACCTCGCTGCGCAACCGGGCGGCGGTGGTGCAGGTTCGCTCGCCATCACGTCGGATGGCAGCCAGGTGGTGCTGGACGGCGCGATCAAGGCACAAGCAGCGGCCGGCCAGCGTGGCGGATCGTTCTCGCTCGACATTGCGCAACTTCCGAACTTCGCGGCGCTGAACCAGCGCCTGAACGAGGCCGGCTTCACCAGATCGCGCGGGTTCCGCATCCGCGCCGGGGGCGACGTCACGGTGGACGGCACGACGGTGACGGAATCGTTCACGCTGGCGGCGGACCATGGCCGCGTGATTGTCGCCGGCACGATCGATGCGCGTGCCCGCTACGGCGGCTCGATTGCCATCTATGGCGGCAACGGTCTCACGATGACCGGCTCTGCCGTATTGCGCGCCGGCGCGACCGATAGCGTGGACAATCTCGGCTCCGGTCGGGTCACTCTCGGCATCTCCGACGGCTCGCTCGCGGTTCAGGGAGGCCTGATCGACGTGGCGGGCGGCGAGGGCGGCAAGGTTACCCTGCGTGCGCCGGTGATCGTGCAGCCGGGCGCCGATACTGTGAACGTCTCCTTTGCCGGCAGTATCGCGGGCGCGCGCGAGATCGTGCTTGAAGGCTTCAGGCAGTTCGACCTCGCGAGCCTTGCCGGCAACGCCGCCTTCGTCGGTGTGAAGATCAATGGCAGCGGCCAGGCCGAGCTCGATCTTGCCGCTGCGGCCGCCGGCAAGCTCAACGTGCTGGCAGATTACGGCGCCGGCACGCTGGTCGAATTCGTGCGCGATTTCGAGATCTCGGCTGCCTACGCCAATCTCGGCGGCCTCGCCAGCCAATCGAACTTCCACGCCCGCCCCGGGATGGAGCTCAATTACGCTGGCGATATCGTGCTCAAGTCTAACTGGAATCTTGGCGCCGGCACCGTCGATCAGGCCGCCGCGATGGCCGCGGGCGTCATGGCCATCGATCCGCTGTTGAACAAGGCCTACGTGGTGCCGGGGCAGGAAGGCAGGCTGTTGCGCGACTACACGACGATGGTCTACCGCACCGGTGGCAGCATCCTCGGCGAGTCCGGCGTGCTGACACTGCGTGCCGAAGGCAATATCGATCTCAAGGGCGGCATCAGCGATGGCTTCTTCCAGTTCGGGAATCCGCTCGACAGCCGATACATCGAGCTCAATAAAACGACAGGCTCGACGCTGACGCTCGTTCTCAACGGTGGCCGCAACAATACAAGCAATAATCTCACGGCCTATAGTAACGCGCTGACGGCCCTTCCGTCCTATTATGCGGGCCTCAATTTTTCGACGCAGGGCATTCTGAGGACGCAGACCCCGGTGACAGGGGGAGGAACGGCGGTCCCTTTCGATCCCGCAGCAAATACGCCCGCCGCCGTAGCACCCAATGCGCTCGGCAATGCGGTGTTGTTGCCGTCGATCACCAGGACGGACGGGACCATAGTGGCCGCGACGTCGTGGAGCGAGACGCTTGTCGCCGGCGCTGCGCCGGTGGGCCAGAGTGCCGACCCGACGCGGCGCGCTGCAGGCGTAGCAGGCAGCATCACCCTGAGTGCCCAATCGCCGATCTCGTATGTCAGCGGCGGGACGACCGTGTTCGATACAACACTCGTGGACGCGGATCCCGGCTACAGCGCTCTCTTGAAGCCGAACGCAACGGGCGCGATGAACCCGTCGTCCTGGCTCGCGGCTCTCGAGGCTGCGGCGGGCACGCGTCTGAACGCAGGTTCAAGCGCGGTCATCAATCTGGGGACCACCGGTGAAGCCGGCTACACCTATCTGCTGAACTTGTGGACGGCCTACGCCACGGCGAAGGGAGTAACCGACTACAAGATCATCACGGCCAGCAGCCGGGTCAATGTCCTGACGAATTACGCGACCTTCGCCGATTTCTATACGACACGGATACTCCCCAACCTGCGCACCATCGCGCTCCTCTATTCGTCGGTTCAACCCAACACGACGACCAGCGTGATGACGCCTGTCACGGCAGTGCGCACCGGAACCGGCGATGTCACTGTCGCTGCAAACGGTGACATCAAGCTGGACGGCGGTGCATCGATCTATACAGCAGGCCGGCGGGATCTCACGCGGCTCGACGATTTCACGACTGCACCCGACAGCGCCGCATTCGGCGTGGGAGGCGGACATCTTCAGATCGCGGCTGGCGGCAGCATCGAGGTGACCCTTCCCGCGGACCGCACCCAGATGCAGCACTATACCGAGTGGCTGAAGAGGCAGGGGGCCACCGATGCATCCTACGTGTTCGGGCCCTACAGGCATTCTGCATTGGGTAACCAGCCGGCCAGGCAAAGCGCGTGGTGGATCGATTACGGTAATTTCGAGCGCGGTGTCGGCGCGCTCGGTGGCGGAAACGTTGCTGTCAGCGCCGGTGGCGATCTGGTCAATCTGACAGTCGCGCTCCCGACCAATGGCCGCGTCCGCGGCGGGCGCTCCGTCGACGAACGCAAGCTGCTGGAGCTACGCAATGGCGGATCGATGTCGGTGGAGTCAGGCGGGGCGATCCGCGCCGGCTACTACTATGTCGGGCGCGGTGCCGGTACGATCGAGGCGGCCGAATTCGATTTTGGCCGGTCGGTGAATGTCCGCGTCGCGCAGAACCAGATCGAGACTTATGCGATCGCACCTATCCTGTCTCTTGGCGATGCAACGCTGGATGTCCGCACAATCGGGAATCTCAGACTGCAAACCCTGCTCGACCCGTTGCTGGTCGGCAAGGGTGATATCTATGAGTTTGCCTATATGAGCGGCCAGACAGATCGCACCGCGCTGAGCCTCACCTCGACCGGTGGCGATGTCAGGATTGTCGGTCAGGTTAAGTACCTGTCGAAGGATCTCGATAAGGTGGCCTTCTCGGAGACCGAACGCTACTATTCCGAAGTGAACACGCTCGCCGGAAACCTCTATCCGTCGAGAGTTCGCATCGCGGCGCTGAATGGCTCCGTCACCAATGCCGGTGAGATCTTCACTCTGCCAGGCAGTCGCCCGGAACTGCGAATCCTGGCTGGAAAGGACGTCCATCCAGGGTCAATCATCATGTCCCGCGCAACGCCGGCCATGATCCCCTCTCCGTTCGAGCCAGTGGGGGGTGTCAGTTCGCCGGTCCAATTTCTGAGAGACTATGATTTCCGCATCGCTCTCTACAACGATATCGTCGCTCCCCCCAGCAACCTGGCCAATCACGAGTTGCATCTCTATGGCTTGCGCAATCCCGAACACCTTCCGAACGAGAACGACTATGAACCCAGCCGCATTTACGCGTTGTCCGGGTCGATTGTCGGTTCGATGCGGTCCAGGGCAGATCGCACGACGCCACCTTTCATCGTAACGAATGAGGCAGCCTGGTTCCGGGCAGGCATGGATATCCGCAACATCGACTATTCGTCGCGCAACGTTCGAACGACGGATGTTACCTTGCTCGAAGCCGGCAACGACATCATCGGCGGCGCCAATGCGTTCTTCTCACTCATGCTTGGCGAGCGGTATGACAAGCGGGCTGGCGGGCGCGTGGAGATCCTGGGGCCGGGCGCGCTCGTACTCTCGGCGGGACGCGATGTCTATGGCACCGAACTGGCGCTCTACAGCCGGGGAAATCAGAACTACGACACCAACAACCGTGTCTTGCTCGAGACCAGGATCGCGGGCCTGCCCGACCAGGGCGCATCAATCTCGGTATTGGCAGGGTTGAAGGGCAAGCAGCCGTCTTATGCCGCATTTGCTGCGGCCTATCTCGATCCGGCCAATGTCGCAGCTATGCCGGATTATCTGAAGACGACGCTGGCTGACGGGACGGTGATCCCGATCTATCTCACCGACGCGTCCGAGACCCGCAAGAGCGGCGCCGTGAAGACCGTGCGCAACGGTCTCGTCTCCTTTGTCGAGGAGATAACCGGTGAAAAGCTGTCACCGCTCGGCGCCTGGACGCGATTCCGGACGTTGCCGCAATTCACGCAGGAGCGCTTCCTGCGTCAGGTGTATATCCAGGAATTACGGGAGGCCGGCTCGGACCAGAAAACGCCTGGAGAAGACGGGCAGCCGCGCAATCAAGGTTACAATCGCGGCTATGCGGCGATCGACAAGTTGTTCCCCGGTCACGACTGGAAGGGAGACGTGACGATCGGCAATGCGCTGTTCCGCACCATGGCAGGTGGCGACATCGAGGTGTTGACGCCCGGCGGCGGCTTGCAGGTTGCGGCATTGGGGATGGACGCAGGTGCCGGCTACGGCCTGGTCACTCTCGGCTATGGTGACATCAATATCTTCGCCCGCAACAACGTTGTCGTGAACCGCTCGCGCATCCTCACTTTCGCCGGTGGTGACGAGACGATCTGGTCGACGCTGGGCGATATCGATGCCGGGCGCGGCGCCAAGACGACACGCGTGCCGTCGGCGCCGGAGATCGAGACCGACGTCAATGCGGTGACGAAAGTGCGGGAAACGCCCGACATTTCCGGCAGCGGCATTGGTACGATCATCGGCTTCACCGGCGTCGAGGAGGGCGACGTCAGCCTGATCGCGCCGCGGGGTACGGTCAATGCCGGCGACGCCGGCGTGCGCGTGAGCGGAAACCTCAATGTTGCGGCTCTCTATGTGCTGAATGCAAACAATTTCCAGGTTTCCGGTGAGGTCAAGGGTTTGCCGCCGAAAGAGAGTGCGGTAACTCCCTTGAAGCTTGAGGGGGGCGAAGCGAGTAAGGCGGCCACCGACGCGGCGAAGGATGTAGCTCAGCCCGGTAAGGCCCAGCAGGCGTCTGTCATCATCGTCGAGGTGCTCGGCTATGGCGGCGGCGAGAGCGATTCAACGCGCCAGGACCTGGACGACAGCCGCGCGCTGCGGGATCGGCGAAGCTACAACCCGAACAGTGCCGTGCAATATGTCGGAGCCGGCTCGCTGAACAGCGAGCAGCGCCGACAACTGATCGGGGAATGACGCCGCGCTTCGCGCATGATCGGATCTGGACGAGCTTCTGCAATGAGGCTCGTGTCGAAGAACTAAATCGGGCGGTGAACCTGCGCTCTCCGCCCGTTACGTGAATGCTCAGCGCGCAGTTGCGCCTCAGCTGTGCGAGGCCTTCCAGTCGCGCTTGATCTTCTTGGCGAGCGACCATTTGTGCACTTCGGTCGGGCCGTCATAGATGCGGAAGGCGCGCACTTCGCGAAACGCCTGCTCGACGATGGTCTCGCCGGAGACGCCGGTGCCGCCCATCACCTGGACGCAGCGATCGGCGATGCGCATCAGCGCTTCGGAGACCGCCACCTTGGCCATCGAGCTCTCATTGGTGCCGAGCGAACCGGAATCCAGCACGCCGGCGCACCAGTCGATCATCAGCTCGCATTGCTTGATGTCGATCAGGTTCTCCGCCAGCATGAAGCCGACGCCTTCGTGATCGACCAGTGGCTTGCCGAAGGCATGACGGCGGCAGGCATAGTCTGACGCTATCTCGTTGGCGCGGATGCACAGGCCAAGCCAGCGCATGCAATGCGACAGCCGCGCCGGCGAGAGGCGGATCTGCGCATATTTGAAGCCCTCGCCGGAAGCTCCCAACATCTGGTCGGCGGGGACGCGGAGATTGTCGATCTCGATATCGGCATGGCCGCCGGGCATCGAACTGTCGATGGTATCGAGCACGCGGACGGTGCGGATGGCAGGATCGGGCAGGTCGACCAGGAATAGGCAGGCGCCGTTATCGGACTTCGCCATCACGA
This sequence comes from Pseudomonadota bacterium, assembly GCA_023449855.1. Taxonomy (GTDB): domain Bacteria; phylum Pseudomonadota; class Alphaproteobacteria; order Rhizobiales; family Xanthobacteraceae; genus Tardiphaga. Next base: position 20,572 of record JAEXHR010000268.1, read on the forward strand.
TGCCGACCTTTGCTCCCTCGGCTCCGGTGATGAATTTCTTGCGGCCGTTGATGACCCAGTGATTGCCGTCGAGCCGGCATGTGGTCTGCATCATCGACGGGTCGGAGCCGGCGCCGCCTTCGTCGGCAGGTTCGGTCATGAAGAAGGCGGAGCGCGAGGCGCCGGACACCAGCTGATCGAGGAAGCGCTGCTTCTGCTCGGGCGTGCCGACCTTGCCGAGCAGATACATATTGCCCTCATCCGGCGCCATGGTGTTGCAGGCGAGCGGGCCGAGCGGCGATAGGCCGGTTTTGATCAGCGCAATCGCCGTCTCGCGCTGGGTGAAATGCGAACCATCGGGCAGGATATGCGGCGTCAGCACGCCGGCCCTGCGGGCTTTTTCGCGCAATTCCTGCACCAGTTCGTCGCTCGGGCCATGGCTGCCGCAGCGCGGATCCTTCTCGTAGGGGATCACCTCGTTGCGGATGAAGGTCTCGATCTTTGCGGCGATGGCCTGGGCGCGCTCTGTCATGTCGGCTGTGTCCTCGGTCGTTTCTGTGTCGGTTTTCTGCCGGTCGCGGGCCGGCGTCTCCGGGGGACAAGGTTGGGTCGGGGGTAGCCTCT